>DASPFV010000340.1:0-72982 GCA_035620975.1 Vicinamibacterales bacterium | reverse complement strand
TCAAGGACTCCGTTCTTCCCCGCAAGTAGAGTCCGGCGTCCCGGACCGGGCAAGGCTCGTCGGCCCATGGCGGCCCCGACCAGCAGGGGCGCGCCAGGGCCGAGTTGTTTTGTACGGGCGACGTATCGCCGGGCGGGCCGGCCGGCTCAGGCCGCCACGGGCGGTCCGCCCCGCAGCGTCCGGCTCAGCACGAGCGCGGGCGCCAGGCGCGCCACCCGCGCCTCCAGGCTGGCGAGGGAATCGTCGTCGATGATGATGCGCTCCGCGCCGTCGATCAGCACGTCGCAGCTGTAGCGGCGCGCGCCCCGTGCCGTGCGGAGCTCGAAGTAGCGGAGGGCGCACCGCCGGCCGCCGGTTTCCAGTTCCGCCGTCTTTACCAGCGCGCGCAGCCGCGAAGCATCGGACATCGAAGGCACCTCGGATGAGACGGCGGCCTCAGCCGGCCACCAGCGCAATCGGACGGGCGCGCGTCTTCGGGAACTCGAGCACGAACGTCGTCCCCCGGCCCACCTCGCTCGCCACGGAGATCTGCCCGCCCATCTGCTCGACGATCTTCTTCGAGATCGCCAGGCCCAGCCCCAGCCCGCGGCGCTTGGTCGTCACGAAGTCGTCGAAGATGGCTGCCAGCCGGTCTGGCGGGATCCCGCAGCCGGTGTCGTAGACACGGATCTGCACGCGGTCGTCTCGCGCCTCCGTGGCGGCCACCACCAGGCCGCCGGGCGCCGTGGCCTGGATCGCGTTGATGATCAGGTTGCGGTACACGCGTCCGAGCGCGAACACGTCCCCTTCGATCAGCGCGCCGCCCGACCCCGGTTCGCACCGGAGCGTCAGCCCCGCGATCTCCGCGTGCTGCTGCATCGATTCGACGACCTCGGCCACCGTGCGATCGACGTCGACCGGGAAACGCTCCAGCGGAATCGGCTTGGCGATGTTCCGGAGATCCTCGAGAACGCGCTTGATGACGACCATCTCGCGCTCCACCGTCCGCTTGAACGTGTCGCGGTACTCGACGTCGTCGTACATCTTCTGAATGAGCTTGCAGCTGTTTCCGATGTTCTGGATCGGATGGGAGAGATCGTGCACCAGGCCGGCGGCAATCTTTCCGAACATCGCCTGGCGCTCCTGTTTCCGGACGTCATCCTGGAGCTGCACGAGCCGGTCGGCCATGGAGTTGAACGCGTCGCCGAGCTGGTGGATTTCGTCGCGGCCCGCAATCGAGACCCGCTCGTCGAGCCGCCCTTCGGCGATCGCGCGGGTGGCGCGGGTGAGGGCGAAGATCCGGCTGATGAACGAGCGGCCCCACAGGGTGCCCACGAGCACCGTGCCGAGGAGGGCCAGGCCGATGACCAGCAGCAGCTGTCGCTGGAGCGTCGTGGCGACCGCGAACGCCTCGGCTACGGGCTGCTCGACGATGACGACCCAGGGCAGCCCGGGGAGCGGCGCGCCGACGGCCAGCATCCGGCGGCCGTCCGCGTCCTCGTAGTACGTCGAGGCCTGCGCCGGATCGGCGAGCAGCCGCGCGCCGAAGATCTGCTCGGGCAGGCGCTCCGCGCCTGGCGCGTTGCCGAGGGCGACTGCGCGGTTCTCGTCGGGGTCGCCATGCGCGATCAGGCGCTGGTCCTCGCCGAGGAGCAGCGCGAACCCCTCGTCGCCGACGCGGATGCGCCGCACGGTGCGCCACAGCTCCTCCAGCGCGATCTCCCCCACGATCCAGGCGGCTTCCCGATCCGCCGACCTGAGATGGATGGCCAGCGTGGCCGTCGGCAGGCCGTCGGTGTCGAGCGTCACGGGTGACACGTAGACACCATTCCGCCCGACGCGTGCGGAGTCGGGAATCGACAGCAGCGGCTGCGACGCACGGCTCGTGGCGATGAGCCGCCCCGCCGCGGTGAAGAACGAGATCTCGCGGAACTCCGGGAAATCGAGCACGTAGTCCTTCAGGATCCGCGACTGCTGCCACTCGGCGATGCCAGCCGTGCGCAGTTCCAGGCCGACGGACCGCAGCACGCGCTGGTTGTGGACGATGTACTGCTGGATCTGGGCGGCGACCTCGCGGGCGACCCGCAGGTTGCCCTGGCGGACCGATTCGGCCGTCGCGCGCTGCAGGCTGACCAGGGATGCGACGCCGTACGCCACGAGCGGGGCGATAGCGGCCGTGGCGATGAGGAGAACGAACCGCGAGGTGATCCGCCTCATTCCGGTGGCTCTGCCGCGTGCCAGAGCCGCAGCGAGCTCATGACGTCGGTGCGGCTCGGCTCGTCGGGTACGACGAAATTGGTGCGGACGGCCCTGGTGACCGTCGGCCAGGCCAGGAAGATCGCGGGCGGGTCGTCGTACAACACGCGGTGAAACTCGTTCACCGTCTCACGAAGAGCGTGGTCGGTCGTGGCGGCGCGCATCCGATCGAGCACGGAGTCGGTCGCTCGATAGCCGACTGGCGAGCTCCTCGAGTGGAAGGTCGCGTACGTCAGCCCGAGCGAGCGTCCGCTGGAGCGCTCCAGGAGGAGCGTCTCGAAGTTGCCCGACTGCACGCGCTGGAGCACGTCGCGCAAGGGAAGGGCGTCGATTGCCATGTCGATGCCGATATCGTACAGCTGCCTCTGGAGCAGAAGGGCGACCTTCTCGTAACGGTCCCCCGCGAGAGTAAGGCATGCGAAGCGAAACCGGCTGGCCCTCCCATCCGCCGACTGTCGCTTCACCCGGCGTCCCGCCATGTCCAGCTGGATCGTGGCAGCCTCGCGGTTCAGGGAGTAAGCACGCTCGGCTGGTGTATACGCCCAGTGATACGGCCAGACCGGTCCCGCTGAGGGTTCGCCACGGCCGCTGAGCCCCTCTTCGACGAGTTGTCGGCGGTCCACAGCGAAGCTCAAGGCCCTCCGAATCCGGGCATCCTTCAGGACCGAATGCCGGAGGTTGAACCAGAGTGCGATGTAGTAGGGCCGTACGACTGAGTACGTGCGGACATTCTTCTGGCCCTCCACCAGGTCGATGGCGCTCGGACTAACCTCGTGCACCGCGTCGATGTCGCCTCGCACCAGCGCCGCCCACGCGCTCCGTTGCTCGTCGTAGCCCCTGACTTCGAGGAGATCGACCGCCGCCCGGCCGCGATAGTAATCTGGAAATGCCTCCAGCCTGGTGACCGTGGGAACCTCGATCGTTCCAGCCCCCTCTCCGTCGGCTGCCATCAGCTTGAAGGGACCAGTCCCGAATCCAGCGGCGGTCGGATGCGGAAGCTGAACCGTGGCCAGATCCTCGAGGAGGAACGCTTCGGGGCGCGAGAGATGGAAGGTGAGGCTGAGCGGATCGTCCGATGTCACTCGCGTGACGCTCGCGAAGCTGACCGTGAAGGGTGCCGGCGTGGAGGGGTTCACGACCCCCTGAAAGAACTCCCTGGCCAGCGGCGCCTCCAATCGCGTCCCGTCATGGAAGCGTATGTTGGGATGCAGTTGAAGCCGGAGGCTGAGACGGTCGTCTGCCCAGGCCCACTCGGACGCGAGCCTGGCGACGGGGCGGCCATCCCATCCCACGCCGATGAGAGATTCGCTCGTCAGATACCCGCTGACGAACTGTGGAACGCCTTCCCCTGGAAGGCCGGCGGCCGGCGCGGCGATGCCGACGCGCAGGCTGACGGGTGATCGCGCAGGGACCGGGGAAGGCGAGCAGGCGCAAAGCGAGCCGGAGAATGCCGACACCACGACCATCACAGGGAACAATCCCCGTGACTGGCGTGGCCAGGCGAGCCTCAGGAGCGTAGAGCTCAAGTACGTGTTGGTGCCGGGGGGCCGGCCGAGAACGGCAGTGGCTTCATTTTACCGCTTCATCGGCCGGCGCCGCGTACCAAACACGGGGCGTTGTCAGGGCCGCGTTCGCGACGGCCCAATGCTCTATTTTCTGCGCTTGTCCAGGGGTGTGTCGATGATCCAGCCGCAGATCCCCGTGGACCGAGGCGCGTTCGCCTTCTTCACGACCTGAATCTTCATTTCGTGTCCCTCTCCTTCCAGCATCGATGGTTGACCCGCTGCAGGCGCCTAGCGAAGGTGGTCGAGCACCACGTCGACCAGCCACGGCCGCAGGGTGTCCTTCTTCTTGCCCGTGTTCTTCTTTCCGTTCACGTCGCTTCTCCTTTCTGTCTGAGACGAAGTCAGGCCGGGAGGGCTTCAGCGGTGAGCGCGGCCTGGGCCGCGAGCGCGCGAACGCCCGCCTCGAACATCGGCTTATGGCAGTTCGGCCGGTTCATATCGCCCAGCTCGGCGTCCGCCGCTACGCTGCAGCCGCCGGCGCAGACGGGAATGAAGGCACAGTCGCCGCACTCCTTCCAGGCGGCGAGCCGGTCGAAGCGGTCCGCGGCACGGCTCTGCCAGCTCTCCTGCCGGCCATCGATGTGACCGATCGATTCCGAGGCGTTGCTCGCGAAGCCGGGGCAGGCGAAGAGCGAACCGTCGGGGCTGATCGTGTGTGCGTGCCGCTTGTGGATCTCGCAGGGGCCCATGTGCACGCCGTCGATGGTCGGAAATCCGCGCTTGACCGTTTCGTCCCGGAGAAACGCCATCTTCTCATCGAGGAAGTGGCAACTGTCACAGGCACTGCCGGTGGCCGTCCCCGCCGCGGTCATGCACGTGCCGTTGAGCGGCTTGCCCTCGGCGGTCACGGCCGTGAGCGGGATCAGCCCCTTCGGGCCAGTCGGCTTCCGCTCGCGGATGATCGGCTTGAATGCCACCTTCGCCAGCCGGTCCGCGAACTCCTGCTCGCGCAGGTAATCGAGCAGGGCGGGATAGCTGTCGACCGTTTCCTCGTCGAAGTTGCCGCCAATCGACACGCTGCACAGGTCTGCGACCTGCCGGACGTTGTGGATGATCCGATCGAACGTGCCCTGACCTCCACGCAGCGGCCGCATGCGGTTGTGCACGTCGCGGTCGCCGTCGAGCGTCACCTTGACGGCGCTCAGGCCGAACGGCACCAGCCGCTGGACGAGCTCGCGGGTGAGCAGCAGCCCGTTCGTGATGATGTTGATCCTGAGCTCGATCCCGCGGGTGGCGCAGCTCGCGGACAGCCGCTCGGACAGGTAGTAGACGACCGGCAGGTTCAGCAGCGGCTCGCCGCCGAAGAACGTGAGCGTCAGCTGGCGTGGCGCCACGGCGTCCAGCCGCCCTTCGGTCCAGCCGGCGACCCGCGCCGCGGTCTCCAGGGACATCCTGGCGGCATGCCTGTTGTAGTCGCCGTGGTCCCCCTGGATGCAGTAGCCGCAGGCGAAGTTGCACTGCAGCGTCGTGAGGATCGTGACGCGCAGCTGCTCCCGGCTCTCGCGCACGCTGTGGAAGTACTCCTCTAGACTGCGTCGGTCGGCCTCGCGGCTCTCCACTACGAACCCGTGCTCGGCCAGTGTGGCCACTGCCTCGCGCTCTTCCGCGGTGAGCGAGGCATCGCCCTGTCCGAGCCACTCGAGCAGATCCGCCACGTCGCGCGAGACGATCAGCTGCGCGTCGGTGAAGGTGTTCATCAGGAACACCTCGGCGCCGTCGTTCACTGGCACACGGACGTTGAACATCGAGGGCTGCATTCGCGCTCCTTGCACCGGACGCTCACTTGCTCTGGAGGGGACCCTGGCTGGCAGGCCGCTGGCAGTTCACGACGACCTCGCCGATACCTGGGCAGAAAGTGCAACCGATATACCCCCGGGGCAGTTGGTGACCAAAGAGTCACATCGCCGGCGGCTTCTGTGCGACGGACTTCGTAAATACAGAAATGTCGAACTGACTCTTTGGGACACCGGGGCGGCAAGCTCGAGTGGTCCGTCAGCGCCCATCGAGGCGCACAGCCGCCTCTGGAGCGGCCAATGGATTGGCCGCTGCGGTCGAATTTTGGCCGGTCGACGCGGATGACGCCCCGTCAGGCGCCCCGAAGCTTGCGAGCCAGGTCCCGCAGATCGAGGCGCGCCATCTTGTGCTTGAGCGTGCTGAGAGGGATCCCGAGATACCGGGCCGTCGCCGTGACGTTCCAGTCCGCCTTCTCGAGCGCGCGGAGGATGAAGTTGCGCTCGAAGGTGTCGCAGGCTTCCTGGAACAGCGCGTCGCCGGTCGTCGGGCCGGAGTCGAGCTTCGCGAAGTGGTACTCGAGCGGCAGATCCTCGTCGGTAATCCACTCCTTGTCGCTCACGGCCACCAGGCGCTCCATCAGGTTCTCGAGCTCCCGGATGTTGCCCGGCCACCAGTACGTCGCCAGGATCCGCAGCGCTGAATCGGAGATGCCGCGCACCGGCTTGCGGAACTTGATGCGGTAGCGCTCGATGAACAGTCGCGCCAGCTCCGGGAGGTCTTCGACTCGCTCCCGCAGCGGCGGCATGCGGATGGGAATCACGTTGATGCGGTAGTAGAGATCCTCCCGGAACCGCCCGTCCTTCACTGCCTTTTCCAGGTCGACGTTCGTCGCGACCACCAGCCTGAAATGGGTGCGAATCGGCTTGGCGCCACCGACCCGCTCGATCTCGCCTTCCTGGATCGCGCGCAGCAGCTTGGCCTGGAGGTCCAGGCGGAGATCGCCGATTTCGTCGAGGAACAGCGTGCCGCCGGCGGCGAGCTCGAACTTGCCGAGCTGCTGTTTGTGGGCGCCCGTGAAGGCCCCGCGCTCGTGGCCGAACAGCGTGCTCTCGACCAGCTCGTGGGGGATGGCCGACAGGTTCACGGCGATGAACGGGGCGTCTCCGCGGCCCGATTCCCGGTGCAGCAGCCGGGCGAGCAGTTCCTTGCCCGTACCGCTCTCCCCGAGGATCAGCATCGTCGCCGACAGCCGCGCGACCTTGTGCACCAGGTCCACGATGTCGCGGATTTGCTTGCTCGGCCCGATCAGGAACTCCCGCTCGCTCTGCTCGGCGACCTGTGCGCTGAGCGTGATGACCTGCCGGTTGAGGTCCTGGCGCTCGCAGGCGTTCCGGACGAGCGACCGGAGCTCGTCGTAGTCGAAGTTCTTGGTGATGTAGTGATAGGCGCCGTGCTTCATGGCCTGCACGGCGGTCTCGACCTCGTTGATGGCCGAGATCATGATGCACTCCACCAGGCTGTAGTTCTCCTTGACGATGCGGAGAACGTCGAAGCCGCTGATGCCTGGCAGGCGCACGTCGAGCAGGATGAGGTCGATGTCCTCCTGCCGCAGCAGGGTCAGGGCGGCCTCTCCGCTCGAGACCGTCAGCACGCGGTAGTCGCGGCGCAGGATCGCGGCGATCGTGTCGCGCATGCCTTGATCGTCGTCGCAGATCAGGACGCTCTTCTGGGAGGCCGCCATGGGTGTGGGGGGATTGTATCAAGCCGGGTGGGGTGACCGGCCCTGTCGCGCCGTCAGGGCCCGGACGTGCCGCCGGATCGCGGATTCACGCGGGAATTCTGACGGATCGCGGATGCACGCGGATGCACGCGGAAACTTCACGGGACGCGGACTTGTCCGCCGTAGCCTGAAAGGCGGAGGCGGATGAACGCGGAGGCACGCGGGAACTCAGGAGCCGAGGATTTGCAGGGACAATTCGGGTTCCGGGCCAGGGACGTCCCAGCCGTGGTCTCCGACTTTCAGATCGCAGCGCGCGCGTGCCGCACATTTGACACTGCCTGGAACCCGACGGTAAGGTACGTCGGTTGTGGTCCTCTGGGTGGTCGCGGGCCTTGCTCTGTTCGTTGGCGTAATGGCGCTCTGGTCGGCACGGCGGGTGGGGCGCAGGCTGGACGGGCTGACCCAGTCCTACTGGGAACTGCGATACGACTACACCCGGTTGCGGTCGCAGATGGCCCGCCTGGACCCCGAGCAGACAGAATCGCCTGCCCAGCCGGGGACGGCCGGACCGCCCGCGGCGCCTCCACCGGTCTCGTTCGTGCCGCTCTCCTCACTCAAGGGAAAGACGCAGTAGCGCCGCGCCTGCAGAGATGCCCAACGAATACGACGTCCTCGTGATCGGATCCGGGACCGGCGGATATGTCGCGGCGATTCGCGCCGCCCAGCTCGGGTTGAAGACCGGGGTGATCGAGCGGGCTCCCGTGCTGGGGGGTACCTGCCTGAACTGGGGGTGCATTCCCACGAAGGCCCTGCTCGAGCACGCTCACGCATTGAAGATCGCCCAGGACTGGAAGGAGTGGGGCCTGACGCTCGGCGCGGCGGCGGTCGGCATCGACATGGGGCAGGTGCAGGCGCGGAAGGACAAGATCGTCAAGGGCCTCACGGGGGGCATCGAGCTGCTGTTCCGCAAGAACAAGATTGACTGGATCAAGGGCAGCGGGCGGCTCGCCGGCCAGGGACGCGTCGAGATCACCGAGGGGGACACGCGCACGCTGACGGCGCGCCGGGAGATCATCGTGGCGACGGGCTCACAGCCCCGATCGGTGCCGGGGATCGATATCGACCGCAAGCGCATCATCACCAGCGACGAAGCCATTGGCCTGCGGGAGATTCCGAGGTCGATCGTCATCCTGGGCAGCGGCGCGGTCGGCGTGGAGTTCGCGTCGATCTTCCGCCGGTTCGGCAGCGACGTGACAATCCTGGAGCTGCTCCCGCGACTCGTCCCCGTCGAGGATGAGGCTGTCTCGGCGGAGCTCGAGAAGTCGTTCAAGAAGCAGGGCATCAAGGTACTCACCAACACCCGCGTCGCCTCGGCGACGCCGGGTGCGGACGGCGTCGCGCTGGAAGCCGGAACACCCGACGGGAAGACGGCCAGGCTCGAGGCCGAGTACGTGCTGGTCGCGACCGGACGCGGCCCGGTCACGAGCGGACTCGGCGCGGAGGAGGCCGGCCTGCAGCTCGAGCGCGGGTGCATCAAGGTGGACGAGCAGTTCCGGACGGGCGTCGCGGGCATCGCGGCGATTGGAGACGTGATCACGATGGAGAAGCCCGGTCACCCGCAGCTCGCGCACCTCTCCTCGGCCGAAGGAATCGCGGCGGCGGAGCGGATTGCCGGGCGCGAGTTCCGCCCGATCAATTACGACCAGGTGCCCGCGTGCACGTACTGCGATCCGGAGATCGGCAGCGTCGGGCTGACCGAGCGGGAAGCCCGCGAGCGCGGCTTCGACGTCCGGGTCGGCACGTTCAGGTTCGGCGTGCTCGGGCGGGCGCGCATCGCGAACGAAGTCGAAGGGTTCGTGAAGATCGTCGCCGAGAAGCGCTACGACGAGGTCCTCGGCGTGCACATGATCGGTCCGCGCGCCACCGAGCTCGTCGCGGAGGCCACGCTCGCGCTGCGGCTCGAGTGCACCGTCGAGGAGCTGATTCGCACTATCCATGCGCATCCCACGATGTCGGAGGCGGTCGGGGAGGCTGCGCACGCGGCGCACGGCGCGGCGATTCACGCGTAAGATCCTCGACACGGTCGCGGCCCGCGACTCGGACCTCGCGGCTCGGGCGGCACGGGAAGGCGGCCCGCGCCCCGGGAGGCATCAGAGATGGCTACCAACGTCGTCATGCCCCAGATGGGCGAGTCGATCGCCGAGGGCACCATCGTCCGGTGGATCAAGAAGGTCGGCGAGCGTGTGGATCGCGACGAGCCGCTGTTCGAGATCTCGACCGACAAGGTCGACGCCGAGATCCCGTCGCCGGCTGCCGGGGTGTTGACCGACGTCAGAGTCCGCGAGGGCGAGACGGTGCCGGTGAACAGCGTTGTCGCCGTGATCGGCGAGGGCGAGGCCGGCGAGGTCAGGGCCGCGCCGGCAGGCGAGGGCGGAGCCGGAGGAGGAGAGGTGCCCGAGGCGGCGGTCGGCCAGCCGGAAACCGGGCCTCGCGCCACGGCGGCACCCGCCGCCGCGCCCGAAGCGCCGGCTTCCGAAGCCGCACTTCCGCGTGACGGCGGAAGCCAGCCGTCCATCGGCGACGTGCGACGGCAGCGTTCCTCTCCGCTCGTGCGGAGGATCGCGCGCGAGCACAACGTCGACATCCGCCAGGTGCAGGGCAGCGGCGTGAGCGGCCGCGTGACCAAGCGCGACATCCTCGGCTTCATCGAGGCCGGCGGCGCGCCTCAGCCCGCCGCCGCGAGTGGAGCCGCCCGGCCCGCGCCCGGCCCCGCGTTCTCCCCCGGCGAACGCGTGCAGGTCGTCCCCATGAGCGTCATGCGCCGGAAGATCGCCGAGCACATGGTGCTCAGCGCGCACACCTCGCCTCACGTGTACTCGGTCTACGAGGTCAACTTCGGCCGGATCGCGGCGCTCAGGGAGAAGAAGAAGGCCGAGTTCGAAGCGGCGGGCGCGAAACTCACCTACACGGCGTTCATCGCGAGGGCCATCGTCGACTCGCTGCGCCAGTTCCCGTTCGCCAACGCCTCGATCGACGGCGACAACATCGTTTACAAGAAGGACATCAACCTGGGCATTGCCGTGGCGCTCGAGAACGGGTTGATCGTACCGGTGATCCGGAACGCCGACGAGAAGAACCTGCTCGGACTCGCGCGCGCGATCAACGATCTCGGGACCCGCGCCCGATCGAAGAAGCTCAGTCCCGACGACGTGCAGGGCGGCACGTTCACGATCACGAATCCGGGGATCTTCGGCGCGTTGTACGGGCTCCCGCTCATCAACCAGCCGCAGGTGGCAATCCTGGGTGTCGGAAGCATCGACAAGCGGCCGGTAGTGATCGACGATGCGATTGCGATCCGGCCGATGTGCCACCTGACGCTCGGATACGACCACCGGCTCATCGACGGCGCCGATGCCGGACGGTTCCTGTCGTTCCTGAAGGAGCGGCTCGAACGCTTCGAGGACGGATGGATGTAGTCCGCCCCCTGCACGTCACCCGTCTCGGCCGGATCGGCTATGCCGAGGCGCTCGACCTTCAGCGTCGCCTGGTGGACGACCGGAAGGCCGGACGCATTCCAGATCAGCTGCTGCTCCTCGAACACCCCCCGGTCATCACGCTCGGCGTGAAGACGAGGCGGGATCGTGCCCACGTGATTGCGACGCCGGCCGAGCTCGAGACGCTAGGCGTCCAGGTCTTCGACACTGGCCGCGGCGGAGATGTCACCTATCACGGCCCCGGGCAGCTCGTCGGGTACCCGATTCTCGATCTGCGGCCCGACCGCTGCGACGTTCACCGTTACGTCCGCGATCTGGAGGAAGTCCTGATCCGCACGGCGGCGGCGTTCCGGATTGCGGCCAGTCGCGAGCCTGGCCTCACCGGAGTGTGGGTCAGGGGCGAGAAGCTGGCCGCCATCGGCGTCCGGATCGCCCGCTGGACGACCAGCCACGGCTTCGCCCTGAACGTCACCACGGACCTGTCGCACTTCTCGCTCATCGTGCCGTGTGGCATCTCCGACCGTGGCGTGACGTCGATCGCGAGGCTCGCCGGGCCGACACCGCCCCCGGGCGAAGTGGAAGACGTCGTCGTCGACGCGTTCTGCAGGGTGTTCCAGCGGACGGTCGTCGAGGTCACCCATCCCGCGACTCGTCCCTAACCCCATCACCTCGCGGTGTTTGCCGGCTCGCCGACGCCGGCTCTGATGGTCCGCCGGCTGCGTCCTGGCCTGTCGCAAGGAATAACCCCCCCATCCGTGGTGTTGTGTCGGTTACGGAGGCCCAACCATGCGTCAGCCCAACGCCGAACGGCAGCTTATCGGCCGGATGCAGGCGGGCGACAGCTCAGCCGTTGCAGATCTGGCCTCGACCTACGGGCCGAGAATCCATCAGCTGGCGTTTCGATATGTGAAGAACTGGGAAGATGCCGAAGAGGTGACCCAGGACGTTCTGATGAAGGTGTACCGGAAGATCGACGCGTTCCGCGGGGACGCGGCGCTCTCCTCCTGGATCTACCGGATCACGTTCAACACGGCCATGTCCCGGCTGCGAACGGGTCGGAGCGCCAGGGCCGCGGAAATACAGCAGCCGGAGAAGTCGGGAGCGGAAGCCGAACGGAATCCGGCCGAGCCCGCCGACTGGTCGTCGCTCGCCGACGATCACGTGCTCCGCGGGGAGATGCGGGCGCGGCTCGTGCGGGCGCTGCGGCACCTGCCGACGGTCTACCGCGTGCCGGTGATCCTGCGCGATATCCAGGGGCTCACGACGGAGGAGGCCAGCGCGATCCTTCAGGTCAAGCCGCAGACGCTCAAGTCCCGCCTGCATCGCGGCCGCCTGATCCTGCGCGAGCACCTCGCCGACTTCGCGGGCGGTGTGATGCTGCACGCCCGCGAAGCGCTCAACTGAGCGCGCCCGCCTCCATCGCGTTTTCCACCAGCGTCTGCTCCTGCCGCGAGAGAACGGGCGGAACGATCCGCCTCACGCCCTCCGGCCCCAGCGCCGCCGGCATCGACGCCAGGGCGTTGCGGATGGGTCCGGCTTCGAGCGCGACGAAGCACGTCAGGTGACGGCGTGAGCCGTGGACGATGGCTTCGACCGTTCTCGCCGCGGCGGAGGCGAGCGCGTAGGGCCCGGGCGGCCACAGTCCGGGGATGCGGGCCGACAGTCCCGCGAGCACGTGTGCAGGAACGCGCGCCGTCAGTGGCTGCCCCGAGAGGCTCGCGCTCTCCCACGCAACCACGGCAGACCTTGGCGGCACGCCGAGCACACGAAGGGCAATCTCGGTCCCCGCGCCATCCAGGGCCAGCGCCGCGAGCGCCCGGAGCGCCGATTCGAGCGCAGCCGGCGCCGAGCCGACCAGGCGTCCGCGCTCGACCCTCAGCTCCGCTGCGGCCCGGGCGATCAGCGGCGCCTGGAGGGCGCCCCCGAAGACAATCGGCGCGTGCCCGCCCGCCCGGGCGATCCTGCGCACGATGCCGAGCGCCGCTTCGCCGGTGTGCTCGGCTCCGGCCGGGCTGTCGGCGAGCACGATGACGGCGGCGCCGGCCGCGGCGTCGACGGTCTGGGCGGCTGTGACGCGCGCGCTGAACCCGTCCACGGGCGCCGACTGCTGGATGTCGAGCGCCTTGCCGCTGGCGACCGCCTCCGCCTCGTCGATCAGCCGCACTTCGGAAACGCGGTCGCGCGTGGCGAGCTTCTGTGCGATCGCGCCTCCGAGCGGCCCGCTTCCGATGATGGCGACGAAGGGCATCGGCGTTGACTGGCGTATTCTACGGGGATGGAAGGGCGAATGACCATCGATGGCCGGGTAGCCGTCGTCACCGGCGCAAGCCGGGGGATCGGGCTGGCGATTGCCGAAGCGCTCGTGCAGGGCGGCGCGTCGGTCGTCGTCACCGGCAGGGATCAGGCACACCTGGACAAGGCGTCGGCCCGGCTGGCCGGCCTGCGATCCGCCGCCAACGTACTTGCGGTGCGCGCGGACGTCCGCAGCGCCCCGGATGCGGCGCGCGCCGTCGACGCCGCAGCGGAGCGATTCGGCGGGCTGGACGTCCTCGTCAACAACGCCGGCGTCGGCCTCTTCGCCAACGTGGCCGACATGTCGCCGGAGGACTGGCGCGAGTTGATGGAGACGAACCTCAGCGGCGTGTTCCACTGCTGTCGCGCGGCGATTCCGCACCTCCGGCGCCGTGGAGGGGGCTGGATCATCAACATCAGCAGCCTCGCCGCCAGAAACGCCTTCGTCGGCGGCGCTGCGTACTGCGCATCGAAGGCCGGGCTGAACGCCTTCGCCGAGGCGCTGATGCAGGAGGTGCGCTACGACAACATCCGGGTGAGCTGTATCATGCCCGGCTCGGTCGCGACCGGCTTCGCCCGCCGCGGAGAGAGCGGGGAGGCCGACTGGAAGATCGCGCCCGCCGACGTCGCTGAGATCGTCTGCGAGCTGATCACGTTCCCGGCCCGGAGCCTGCCGAGCCGAATCGAGCTGAGGCCCTCGCGCCCCAGGAAGTAGGAATGCGCCTATAATCACGCCGGATGACGGCGTCGGTCGCGCACTTCAACATCCTGGAGCGGCTGGGCGGCGGCGCGCTGGGCGAGGTATACCGCGCCCGCGACACGAAAGTCGGCCGGACCGTGGCCCTGATGATGGCCCCTCCGGAGCTCGTGGCGGATCCTTCCCTCCGGGCGCGGTTCCTCGACGACGCCCGGATTGCCGCGGGCCTGAACCATCCGAATATCGCCACCCTGTTCGACGTCGTCGAGCAGGACGACCGCTGCTATCTCGCGTATGAGTTCGCAGCCGGTCCGTCGCTGCGGCAGGAGATGGGCGGCATGCCCGTGAACCCCCGCCGCGCGCTCGATCTCGCCGCGCATATCGCGGACGGCCTGTCGGAGGGGCACGCGCACGGGCTCGTCCACGGCGACGTGCGGCCGGAGACGATCGTGGTCACGCCCAAGGGCAGCGCCAAGATCCTCAATTTCGGCATGGCGCGGTGGACGGCCGGCGGTGCCGCGCGCGCCCGGGCAGCGGGCTCGTCAGAGGTCCTGGCCGGAGACGATGCGCACATCGCAGGCTATCTCTCCCCGGAACAGGCGCTCGGCGCTGCCGCGGACTCGCGCACCGACATCTTCTCGTTCGGCGCCGTGCTCTACGAGATGTTCACGGGCCGCCAGCCGTTTGCTGCGCCGACGACAGCCGCCACCGTCATGAACGTCGTGCGCCACACGCCGGCGCGGCCATCGACGGTGAACCCGTCGCTGCCGGTCGAAATCGACGCCATCCTCTCGAAATCTCTTGCCAAGGATCTCGAAGGCCGGTACCAGACGGCCGCGCTGCTCGCCGCGGACCTGCGGCGGGTTGCCACCGCTCTCGACGTGAGTGCAGGTGACGCAGCACGGACCGAGCTCATTCCCATCGAGGAGGAGCGAACGAACTCGATCGTCTGGATTGCCGTCGTCGGGGGCCTTCTCGCGATTGCCCTGGTCTGGTGGTACCTGCAGCGCGGCTGAGACGACCTCACAGCAGCGCCTTCAGCACGGCCGGATCGATGTTCCCGCCTGAGATGACGACTGCGATCACCCGGCCTGCCGGCTGAAGCCGGCGTGACAGAATGGCGGCTGCCGCTGCGGCGCCGGCAGCCTCGACCACCAGCCGCTCGTGCTGCACCAGGCCGGCGATGGCCGCCTTCAGGTCGTCTTCGCTGACGAGGGCCAGGCCCGCGACCAGGCGCCGGACGACGTCGAAGGTGATCGTGGATGGATCGAGGTTCCCCGCGAGCCCGTCGGCCAGCGTGGGCGCCACGTCGATCCGCACGATGCCTCCAGCGGCGAGCCCGCGGGAGAAAGGACAGGAGGCCGCCGCTTCGACGCCGTAGACCGGGATCCGACTCTCGCAGACGATCGCGACCCCGCTGATCAGCCCGCCTCCTCCGACCGGCACGATCACGCACTCCGTGTCCGGACGATCCTCGAGAATCTCCAGCCCGATGGTGCCGGCGCCGGCAATGACGTCCGGATGCGTGTAGGCGGAGATGAAGGTCGCGCCGCTCGAAGCCGCGTCGTCGCGCGCCCGTCGCTCGGCCTCGTCGTAGTCGGCGCAGGGGCGGACGTCCGCACCGGCGGACCTGATCGCTTCGAGCTTGGTCCGGGGAGCCGTCTCAGGCACGTACACCGTGAGGCTCAAGTCAGCCACGCCGGCGGCGTAGGCGAGGGCCCGACCGTGATTGCCCGCCGATGCGGTCACGATCCGCCCGGAGCGGGCCCCATTCTGCTCGAGCAGCTTCCTGATCGCGTTGACAGCGCCGCGCACCTTGTACGAGAACGTCGGCTGGAGCGTTTCCAGCTTCAGGAAGACGTCGCCTCCCGCCACCGACGAAAGCCAGGGAGAGCGCCGCAGGGGCGTGCGCAGGACACGCCCGCGCACCCGCTCGGCTGCCGCGACGACCTCAGCGGGATCGGGAAGATCGTCGGTGCGCGTCGTGCTCATTCACCCCGAAGCGTGGCGGCCGGATCGACCCGGGCCGCCCGGGCGGCCGGCACGATGGCTGACGCGAGGGCGGCGGCGAGCAGGGTCGCGCTGACCACGGCGAGCGTCGCGGGATCGCGGCCGCTGACCCCGACGAGGACGCTCTCGAGCGCCCGCCCTGCGAGCAGGGCCAGCCCGAGGCCTGCCACGATGCCGAGCGTGACGTTCAGGAGGCTCTCGCCGATCACGCGCCTCGCTGCATCGGCCGGAGTGGCCCCGAGCGCCAGTCGGATGCCAATCTCGCGCGTCCGGCTGGCGACCACCATCGCGAGCACGCCGTACACGCCCAGCGCGACGAGGAACAGCGCCGCGCTGGCGACGCTCGCGACCACGTCCGCCGCAATCCGGCGCGTCGCGAGCTGCTGCGACAGGATGTTCATGAGGGTAATCGGCGTGTCCACGACAGCCGATGGTTCGACGCTGCGCACGAGGGAGCGCACCTCGCGCATCGTCGCCGCTTCCGCGGTCGTCCGCAGGAGCAGGACGAAGCTCGTCTGCGGGAACTGTCGCGTGCTGAGATACACGGCGGGTTCGGCGGGCTGCTCGAGCCCGCGGAATCTCTCGTTCTCCACGACTCCGATCACCTCGAAATGCGATGGCACGCCGTCCCCCCACGTCAGCCGGGCGGACGCACTCTGCAGTTGGCGTCCGAGGATCGACGGGCCGTGCGCCACGGCGAAGGCCTCGTTGACTACCGCGACACCCGGGCGGCCGTGTCCCTGCGAGTCGGTGAAGAGCCGGCCTTCCAGCAGCTCCACACCCAGCGCGTCGAAATAGCTCGGGCTCACGATTCGAAGCTGAGCCTGACCGCGGACTTCGGCTTCGGCGCCATCGCTCGTGCCCCCGACGCCGAAGCTGTCAGTCCAGTTGGCTTCGAGCGGATGATCGTAGGCCGCCGCGGCGCGCCGGATACCCGCGCGGCCGGCCGCGGTCTGAACGAGCAGGGCCTCCGCGGCGACGGCGGCTTCGGGCGTGTTGATGGCTGCGGGCAGCCCCACCTGCGCGGTGACCACCCCATCCAGCACGAACCCCGGATCCCGTTGCCGCACGACCCAGAGCGACTGCAGCAGAAGGGCGGCCGCAGTGCCGAGCGCGATGGTCACCGCCACCTGCCCGGCGATGAGGACGCGGAACACGCCGCGTCGGGGCTCATCGGCAACTCCCCGCGGAGCCGGGCCGGCGGCAAGCAGCCGCCCAATCGGCCAGGCGGCCACCAGGAGCCCCGAGCCGAGCGTCGCAACGGCGGCAGACGCGGCCACGCGCCAGTCGACCGCGGCAGGCGTGAGCAACGGCAGATCCGGCGGAAGCGCCTCCGGCAGGATCGTCAGGCCGTATCGGGCGACGAGCAGCGCCGCGCCACCCGCGACGCCTGCGAGCAGGAGCGACTCGGCCGACAGCTGGCTGGCAAGGCGGCCCGCACTGGCGCCAATGGCCGCGCGAATGGCCAGTTCGCCGCGCCGGGCCTCGAAGGCGGAAACCTGGAGCGCGGCGAGGTTGGCGCACGCGACGATCAGCAGCGCGAGGGCGGCACCCACCAGCGCGAGCAGCGGAACGCGCGCGTCCCGCACGAACTGCTCGCGGAGCGGCAGCGTGATCCCGCCGTGCGGTTCGGCGGCGTCAGGTCTGCCCAGTCGCATCAGCTCGTCGCTCGCCTGCTCGCGCGTGACACCCGGCGCGAGGCGTGCGATGGCCCCGAACACGTGCGCTCGTGTGCTGCTGTCGAGCTGGGGCGTCCGGGCGATCGGAACCCAGAGCTCGCGCGAGTCGGCATCGATCGTCACCGTCGCGGGGTTCACGGGCCAGCCCGGGAAGACGATCGGGGGCATGACGCCTATGACGGTGTAGGGCGTCCCGTTCAGCCGGATCGTCGCTCCAATCGCGTCAGGCCGTCCTCCCAGATGGCGCTGCCAGAAGGCGTGCGAGGCGATCAGGACCTGATGCTGTCCGGGCACTTCGTCCGACGGGCTGAAGGTCCGGCCGAGCGCCGGCCGGACCCCGAGCGTGTCGAAGAAATTGGCGGAGGTCCGCACGCCGCGGAGGGGGAACACGCCGCCCGCGGTGTCCATCGAAAATCCGGCCGCGCCGAACATCGAGAGAGATTCGAACGAACGGGCGCGATCGCGCCATTCGGCGAACCGGCCGCTGGTGACCCTGAACGGCTCCCGGTCCCCGTCCTGCGGGCTCGCCTCCCAGACGAAGACCAGCCGATCGGCCTGCCCGAAAGGGAGCGGGCGCCAGAGCACCGCCGTCGCCAGCCCCCAGGCAATCGTCGTCGCAGCGATCCCGAGCGTCAGCGTTGCGACGACAGCCGCCCCGAAAAGCGGCCGTCGGCGGGCGTGGCGGGCCGCCCAGAGGAGATCGCGTAACAGCATCGGCACCATCGAAGCTGCTATCGCACGCCGGCCGAGAGCAGGATTTCCGGGAGCCGCGTCGCGAACGCGGAGCGGGCCATGACGTCGCCGATCCCGGCCTGCCGCGCCGCCTCGATACGCGCGGCGTGCACGTGCGACACGAAGCCGAGCGTCGGCAGCGCGGCCAGCGCGGGATCCGACCTGAGCGCGTCGAGCGTGGCGATCGGCTCCGTTTTCGCGCTGTCGAGATCGAACAGTATCAGCGACGGCCTGAGCGTCCGCGCCTGCTCGAGGATTTCCGATCGGGAACGCGCGAACGTGACGTCCACGCCCGCCTGCTTCGCCGTGGCCCGGATTTTGGAGCTGAAGAGCAGATCGTCGACCGCCGCCAGGATCATCGCGCCATGATATTACAGGGGAGCAGTTCGACAAGGCCCGGGCGCCCGCCGCGGAGAGTCAACCTAGCCGGACGAGTGCCCCTGCGGGACGACCCGGCTGGGCTTCGTCCCATCCGGCCGAGGAAATCATGCTGCTGGAATCACGCGCGGTAGAACCGTTCCGGAAGAATGGCTTCGTGGTCGGCTGCGAGGAGACCCGCGAGGGCGTGGTGATCGACCCCGGCGACGAGGTCGAGCTGCTCCTGGACGCGGTGACCGATCTCGGGCTCACAACCCGCTACATCCTCCTGACCCACGCCCACCTGGATCACATCACCGGGGTAGGCCGTGCGAAGGCCGCCCTGGGCGCCCCCGTTGGACTCCACCGCGACGACGAGTTCCTCTACCGCGGCATCGTCCAGCAGGGGCTTGCGTTCGGATTCCAGGTCTCGCCGCAGCCGCCGGTGGACTTCTACTACGACGGCGAAGGTCCGTGGCGGTTCGGACGGTACGTCGTCGACGTCCGCCACACGCCCGGCCACTGTCCCGGCGGGGTGTGCCTGGCGATCGGACGCGAGGGCGACTCCGCCCGGGTGCTCTTCGTGGGAGACACGCTCTTCGCGGGCTCGATCGGGCGCACCGACCTGCCCGGAGGCGACGAGGCGACGCTCCTGCGTTCCATTCGTGAGGTGCTCTTCTCGTACCCGGACGACACGCCCGTGTATCCAGGACATTTCGCCCCCACGACGGTCGGACGCGAGCGACGGACGAATCCCTACCTGGCGGGTTGAGGATCGCGGATCGGGGATTCGGGATCCGGATCGGGTTCGGGGGTTTCGTTCCTGGCGGAGGGCTCCTGTTCTGCCGCCCCTGACCGATGCTCGACGGCGAAGCGTACGTCGCCGACCGTCAGGTGATCGCCGCTGCGCAGGATGCCGCGGCTCACGCGCGCGCCGTTGACGAACGTGCCGTTGGTGCTGTCGAGGTCCTCGACCTCCAGTTCTGCGGCGCCGGCGGTGATCCGGCAGTGGACGCGGGAAACGAGCGTTGCGTCCACGACGAAGTCGGCGCCGACGGCCCGGCCGAGGGTCTTCACGCTCCCGGGGAGGATGCGAAAGGCCAGCGGCGCCGGCGGCGTCCCTTCAGTCCGGATGACCCACATCGACAATATCAGGCGGCCAGTTCGCGGAGACGCGGGTGCACCACCGATCCTTCGTGGGTCAGCAGCGTGTCCCGCGTGATCTCGTCCTCGAGATCGAGCTTCAGCGCGGTCTGCCTGGCGCCCTCCTTGCCGAGCAGGTGCTGCAGGAACGTGATGATGTTCTTGGAATACATCTGGCTCGCGTGATAGGGCACGAGCGCCGCCGGGTTCGACGGTCCGATGATGGTCACGCCGCGATGCGTCACGTGTTCATCCGCCCTCGTCAACTCGCAGTTGCCTCCGCGCTCGGCCGCGAGGTCCACGACGACGGAGCCGGGCTGCATGGCCTCGACCATCTCCGCGGTGATCAGAATGGGGGCGCGCTTTCCCGGTATGAGGGCCGTCGTGATCACCACATCGCTCGCGGCGACCACCTTCAGCATCATCTCGCGCTGCCGGCGATAGAAGGACTCGTCCTGCGCGCGCGCGTAGCCGCCCTTGTCCTCGGCGTCGGCTGACTCGAGGGGCAGCTCCACGAAGCGGGCTCCGAGGCTCTGGACCTGCTCCTTGACGGCCGGCCTCACGTCGTAGGCCTCGACCTTCGCCCCCATCCGGCGGGCCGACGCGATCGCCTGCAGCCCGGCGACTCCGGCGCCGACGATGAACACGTGCGCCGGCGAGAGGGTGCCGGCCGCCGTCATCAGCATCGGGAACATGCGCGGCAGCTCGTTGGCCGCCAGCAGCACGGCCTTGTAGCCCGCGATGGTGGCCATCGAGGACAGCGCGTCCATGCTCTGGGCCCGTGTGATCCGCGGCATCAGCTCCATCGAGAGCAGCGTGATCCCGGTCGGCGCGATCTCGGTGATGCTCCGCGGGGCGCCGAGGGGATCGGCAAATCCGATCACGGTCTGGCCTCGACGCAGGCCGTCCGCGGCCGGCATGGCTCGCACCTGCAGCAGGATGTCCGCCGTGCGCAGGAGCTCGCCGCGGGAGAGGATCAGCGCCCCCTGCTTTTCATACTGCGCGTCGGGGAAACCCGCGGCAACGCCAGCGCCGCCCTCGACGGCGACCTCGAGCCCGGCTTTCTTCAACGTTGCCGCGCCTGCCGGGATCACCGCGACGCGCGTCTCGCCCGGCCATGTCTCCCCTGGAATACCGACTCTCATGCGCTGCCAGTCTAAATCAGTCGAGGCCGTTCAGCCAGTCGGCAATCGACGAGGCCACGAGCGGGCTCACGCTGGCTTCGCCGAGCGACCCATACTCCTGGACCTCGCCGGTCTTCGCCGGGACCAGAAGATGATTGGTCCCGGGCAGGTGCACGAGCTCCACATCACCGCCGTTCTTCCGCGCCCTGGCGAGCTCCGCGAGCTTGTCCGCGTGGTGCGGCTTGACCTGCACGTCGAGATCTCCCTGGAGAATCAGCACCGGCTGACGGAAGCGGGTCATGGCCCGCGCCGGATCGAACTGGAGCAGGCTGCGGAACCAGGGCGTGTCCGCCTGCCGCCGCAGCTCCGGAGGCAGGTCGTCCCACCCCTCGCCGGTCACCACGGCACTCTGGATCCGGCGCTGGAGCGCTTCCTTCTCCTGACGTTCCTCCGGTGCGATTTTCAGGACGCCGAGCTGATGCTGCTGCTGCTCGAGGATCAGGTCGGCGCCCGTCGTGCCCGGCGCGGCGACGAGCACGACCGCCCCGATCTTCTTCTCCCGCGCCGCGGCGAGCATCGTCACCGCGCCGCCTTCGCTGTGCCCCACTGCGGCGATGCGGCGCCCATCGATGTCGTCGCGCCGCTCGAGCCATTTCACGACGGACACGAGATCCTCGGCGTAGTCCTGGAGCGTTGCCGATTCCGTCCGGCCGCCGCTCTGGCCGACGCCGCGCTTGTCGTAGCGGACGACCACGAAGCCGCGCTCGGCGAGGGCGCCGGCGAGCTGGCTGAAGATCGGGATACCGGCGACAGTCTCGTCCCGGTCCACTGCGCCGGAGCCGGCGACCAGCACGACGGCGGGATGCTTCATCCGGCCGGCCACCGGGGGCATCGTGAGCGTGCCCGCCAGCGTGAACCCGTTGCCGGGGATCGTGACGTCCGAGTCGGTCGGGTTCCTGGCCTTGACGGACCTGACGGCAACGCCCGCGAGATCGCTGCGCACGGCCGTGAGGCCCGCGGCCGGCAGCTCCACCCGCGCCAGCCGCGACTGCGCATCCGTGGTGATGGTGCCGCCGAGCGGGCCGGTCGGGTTGTGGACCGTAATCTCGTACCGGCGCGTGGGAACGAGGCCGTCAGGTGTCTGCAGCGACTCTTCTTCGATGCCCTGGATGGTGAGCCGTACCTCGGATTGCGGCACCACGTAGATCGGAAGCTCGTCGCCGGGTTTCAAGCCGGCCAGTCGGGCCGCCAGCGCTTCGTACGCGGCAATGGAGACGTTGGGCAGCACGACCGTCCGCGCCGAGATCTCGTCCGTCTTCGCGGTGGTTTTCCCGTTCTGGGTGATCTCGTTGATCGCGGTCGTCACGCCGAACGAGGTCGCCAGCGTCAGTGTGCGCGCGCCCTGGACGGCTTCGATCCGGAGCTCGGTCGGCTGCCAGTCCGGGCTGTACTTCAGCTCGAACCGGCTGAGGACGAGGTCGCCCGATCGGCCGGTCGAGGTGATGATCCAGTTCGACGCCGTGCGCGTGACCTTGACCTGTTCGCGGCCGACGTCGGTCCCGCGCACGTAGATGGCGAAGGTGGCCTCGCCCGGCGTGGGGCCGACGGCAGGCGTGGCCGGCTGCCCGGCGGCGGAAGTCGAGCCGATTGAGAGCGCCAGGACCGCGACGGTACAATGACGTCGGAAGTACATCATCTGAGGATACCAGCCTCCCACCGATGTTTTCACGGCAACAATACGACGCCGTCGTTCACCGCGCCGGCCTGCTCCGGCGGGGCGATCGGGGCCGGCTGCGCTTCACGGGGGCCGATCGGCGGGCGTACCTGCAGGGCCTGCTGACCAACGACATCACCGCGCTGACTGCGGGCGAAGGCTGCTACGCCGCGTTCCTCACCCCGCAGGGCCGGATGATCGCCGACATGCGGCTCTGGGAGACCGGAGAGGAGGTCCTGGTGGACCTGCACGCCGACCTGGCGTCCGGGCTGCGGGACCGCTTCGACCAGTTCATCTTCACCGAGGACGCACAAGTCGAAGACGTCACGTCCGGGATCTCGCAACTCGCGATCTTGGGCCCCGCGGCCGCCGCCGTGCTCGACGGCGCGCGTGACGGAGGGCACGACACACAGGGTGACAGCCTGGCCGCGCTTCCGGAGCGAGCCTTCGCGAACCGGACGGGTTTGTTCCGCGGTTCCCCGCTCGTCGTGTGCCGCAGCGACGAAGTCGTGGCGGGAGGGCTCGACCTCTTCATCGACGCGGCGCGGGCCGACGAGCTGGACGCCGCGATCCTGCAGGCTGGCGCCGAGGCCATCTCCCTCGGCACGTACGACGTCCTGAGGGTCGAGTCTGGCCGGCCGGCGTTCCGCGTCGACATGGACGAGGACACGATTCCCCTCGAGGCCGGGATCGAGGATCGGGCCATCAGCCTGACGAAGGGCTGCTACGTGGGGCAGGAGATCATCATCCGGGTCCTCCACCGCGGCCACGGCCGCGTGGCGCGTCGCCTGGTCGGGCTGACGCTGCTTCCCGCCGCACGCGTGCCGGCGCGCGGCTCCCGCATCCGCGCCGCTGATCGGGACGTCGGCGTGCTCACCAGCGCCGTCCGGTCGCCCGCCCTGGAGCGTCCCATCGCGCTCGGCTACGTCCACCGGGCCTTCGTCGAGCCCGGCACGGAGCTCTCGGTCCTCGACGGGGACCACGAGGCGACAGCGACCGTGACGCGGCTGCCGTTCGTCGGCTGAATCGCCGCGACGTGACGCGGACGACCGCGGATGCAGGGCCGGTCTCTCTAAACGGGACGCGGATGGACGCGGTTCTCTCGACGGGACTGATGGCGTACCTCGTAGCTCGAGGCGAAGGCGCGACGTGCCTGCGCGGGCTCCGGCAACCGCCCGGCGGCAGTCGGTTTCGGAATCCGCGCGCATCCCGCGTTCATCCGCCTTCGCCTTATCAGGCTACGGCGGACAAGTCCGCGATCCGTCGAAGAGCCGCGCGCATCCGCGTTCCGTCTAGAATTCGCGCGCATCCGTGTCCCGTGGAAAATCATCCGCGATTCCCCGCGTCGCCGTCCGAACAGCATCCGCGAGTCAGGCGGGCTCCGCGCCCCGGACCAGCGCCTCGATGAAGTCCGCGTCCGCGGGCGGGAAGTCCAGGTGGCGCAGCTCCTGCCGCGTGACCCAGCGCATCTCCTGACGGAGCAGCGGCTGCGGCTCGCCCGTCAGCCTGCAGGCATGGAAATGCAGCTCGACGATTCGGTCGGGATAGGCGTGCGAGACCGAGAAGATCTCGCGGCCGACTTCGCAGGGCGTGCCGAGCTCCTCCCGGATCTCGCGTTCCAGGCAGCCCGCGAGTGATTCGTCGCTTTCGCACTTGCCGCCGGGGAACTCCCACAACCCTTCGAGGTGCACGCCGCGGGGGCGCCGCGTCACCAGGAACGCGCCGTTCCGCTCGATGATGGCCGCCGTGACGATCACCCGCGGGGGCACCGTTATGCGCTCCGCTCGTCGCCGGCCTCGAACGGGTAGGCCGCGCACCCGGAGCGCATCGGGCAGTGCCGGCACTGCGGCCGTCGTGCCGTACAGACGGTCGCGCCGAAGTCCATCAGCGCCTGGTTGAAGTCGAAGACATGCCGCATCGGCAGCACCGCACGCGAGACCGACCAGAGGTGCTTCCGCATCGCGTGCGTGCCCGGACTGCCGCGCCCGACGAAGACGCGGAAGAGCACGCGCGCCACGTTCGTATCGAGGATGGCCGCGCGCTGGCCGAAGGCGAAGCTCAGCACCGCGCCCGCCGTGTACGCGCCGATGCCCTTGAAGGATCGGAGCGTCTCCTCGTCGGCTGGCAGCGATCCGCCGTAACGCGCCATCGACTCCCGCGCAATCGCATGCAGCCGGCGGGGCCGGATGTTGTAGCCGAGCGGACGCCAGGTCTCGGCGACGTCACCCTCCGCGGCGGCCGCAAGCGCCTCGAGCGTGGGATATTTCTCGAGCCACTCGTGATACTTCGGCACGACCCGGTCCACTTGCGTCTGCTGGAGCATCACCTCGGACACGAGGATGTGGTAGGGATCCCTCGTCCGGCGCCAGGGCAGGTCGCGGCCATGCCGGCGGTACCACTCGAGCAGGCGCCGGCGGAAGCGCCGGCGGGCCGCGGGGATGGGGAGTGCCGGCGCGGCAATCCGCGCGCCGGCCGCAGGGCGCGGTCGGGGACGAGGCATCGGGCAGCGAGTCGCGCAGGGATCGAGAGGGCGTCAGCCCGGTCGGTGGCACCGCGCGCCTCTATAATCGGACCAGTGAAAATCTACACCAGGACGGGCGACGCTGGAGAAACCAGCCTTTTCGACGGCACGCGCGTGGCCAAGTCCGACCGGCGCGTCGGCGCCTACGGCGACGTCGACGAGCTGAACGCCTGGCTCGGGTTCGTCCGCACGGCCGCCCTCCCGGACGAGCTCGACGGGATGCTGCGACAGATCCAGCGGGACCTGTTCGGGATCGGCGCGCGGCTGGCCGATCCCGCGCACCGCATAGCGGGGCGCGTGACCAAAGCGGCCGTCTCGCCGGCGGACGTGGAGCGGCTCGAGCGCTGGATCGACACGCTCGAGTCCGGCCTGCCGGAGCTGCGGCGCTTCATCCTGCCCGGCGGGTCGATCGCGGGCGCGTCGCTCCACGTGGCGCGGACGATCTGTCGGCGCGCCGAGCGCAGTATGGTGGCGCTGGGCCCGGATGCGTGCGAGCCGGCGTTGCTCGTCTACGTGAACCGGCTGTCCGATCTGCTGTTCGTCATGGCGCGTGCGGCCAACGCCGGGTCGAACCAGCCGGAAACCGAGTGGTGAGCGCGGTCCTCCTCGCCCGCGCGTACGACCACTGCCAGCGCACCGCGCGCCAGCACTACGAGAACTTCCCGGTCGCCTCACGGCTGCTGCCCGCCCGCGTTCGTCCCGCCGTGGCTGCCATCTATGCCTTCGCCAGGTCGGCCGACGATTTCGCGGACGAACCCGGGGTCCCCGGTCCGGACCGCCTTCGGCATCTGGACGAGTGGCTCGCCCGGTTGCGGCACGTGGCCGGCGCGCCGTCGCCGGGCCCGGCGGCGTCCGGAGCGGATCTCGTGTTCCTCGCGCTCGGCGATACGATGCGCCGGCATGGACTCCCGCTGAGTCTCTTCGAGGATCTGCTCAGCGCCTTCCGCCAGGACGTGACGACGAAGCGGTACGGGACGTGGGACGATCTGCTCGACTACTGCCGTCGATCGGCGAATCCGATTGGACGCCTGGTGCTGCGCGTCGCGGGCTATCGCGACGCGCACCTCGACGGCGCCTCTGACGCCGTCTGCACGGCGCTGCAGCTCACGAACTTCTGGCAGGATCTCGAGCGCGACTGGGCCATCGGCCGCCTCTACGTTCCAGCCGACCACTACCGCGCGGCGGGTGCCCGCGAAGCGGATTTGCACGCCCGCACCATCACGCCTGCCTGGAGGACGGCTCTCTCGTCTGTTTCGGCGAGGACGCGCGAGCTGTTCACGGTCGGCCGTCCGGTCTGCGACGGGGTGCACGGCCGGCTCCGCTGGGAGCTGCGGTTGACCTGGCTTGGCGGCGTGCGCGTGCTCGACAAGCTCGACGCGGTTCAATTCGACGTGTTTCGCCATCGGCCGGTCCTGGGAGTGCAGGACGCCGCGCCGCTGCTGCTCGCCGCGCTGCGCTGGCGCCGCGCCACGGCTGCCGACACGCTCCAGCTGCGGAGGGTAGCCGGCCCGCGCCTCTGACACCGCCGTGGCTCGAGACACGAACTTCTACTATTCGTTCCTGGTCCTGCCGTCCGAGAAGCGCCGCGCGATCGTCGCCGTCTGGGACTTCTGCCGCGCGGTGGACGATGCGACCGATGAGAGGGGAGCCCGCAACGAGGCGGCCGCCGCCGCGGAGGTCGCGCGATGGCGGGCGGAGCTGGTGGCCTGCTTCGAGGGAGGTGAACCGGCTACTCCGCAGGGCCGTGCTCTCGTGCCGCTGGTGGCGCGCTTCGGGTTGCCTCGTCCCGCGTTCGAGGCGCTGATCGAAGGCGTCGAGATGGACGTGACGCCGCGCCGCTACGACACGTTCGAGGATCTTCATGCGTACTGCCTCCGCGTGGCGTCGGCCGTCGGCCTCATCTGTCTGGAGATCTTCGGTTACCGCGACCCGGCCGCGCGGCAGTACGCGACCGACCTCGGGGTGGCGCTCCAGCTGACGAACATCCTGCGCGACGTGCCCGCCGACCTCGCGCGCGGACGCGTGTACATCCCGCTCGAGGATCTCCGCGCGCACGGCTGCACCGAAGCCGACCTGCGGCGCGAGACGTCGGGCGCCGGCAGCGGTGTGCAGTCGGGCGCCGTGAAGGCGCTCCTGCGTCGGCAGGCCATGCGCGCGCGCGACTACTACGGCCGCGCCGCGCGGGGGCTCCCGCGAGGCGATGCGCGGCGCCTGGTGGCCGCCGAGATCATGGGGGCGATCTATCGGGCCATCCTGGACCGGATCGAGCAGCGCGACTACGACGTGTTCTCGTCGGTCGTGCGCATCCCGCGTCCGCGACGCGCGCTCATCGCCGCCTCGATCTGGGCCCGCACGGTCCTCCTTTCATGACGTCTCCAGACGTCGTGGTGATCGGTGCGGGCTTCGCGGGCCTGAGCGCCGCGTCGGCCCTGGCCGGGCGGGGCGCCCGCGTGCTGGTCCTGGAGGGGCGGCCCCGGCTGGGCGGGCGCGCGACGGCGTTCGTGGATCGGCAGACGGGCGAGCTCGTGGACAACGGCCAGCACGTCATGTTCGGCTGCTACCGCGAGACGCTGGCGTTCCTGCGCCGCATCGGGGCGGCCGATCGGGTGCATCGCCAGCCCTCACTGGTGGTGCCCTGGATCGACGAGCACGGCCGACGGGTCGAGCTCCGTTGTCCGCGGCTGCCGTCGCCGCTCCACCTGCTGGCCGGGGTGCTCGGCTGGAACGCCCTGCCATGGGGCGATCGGCTGTCGGTGCTGCGGCTCGCGCGGCCGCTCCGGCTGGCGAGGCGCGAGCTGGAACGGGACGGTCACGTGTCGGTTGGCCCGGGAACCCCGACCGTGGCAGCCTGGCTGACACGGTACGGGCAGGGTCCGAGGCTCCGGGAGTGGCTGTGGGAACCGCTTGCCGTGGCAGCGCTGAATCAGTCGCCGGAGACCGCTGGTGCCGAACCGTTCGTGCGGGTGCTGGCCGGGATGTTCGGGTCGGATCCGTCCGATGCGGCGCTCGTGATGCCGGCGGTTCCGCTGCACCAGATGTACGCCGAGCCCGCCCGGACCTGGATCGAAGCGCGCGGCGGCGTCGTCCGCACCGGCGCCCTTGCGCGGGTCGTGACCGACGCCGATCGTGTCTGCGGCGTCCGGGTGCGGGACGCGGTCGTTCCGGTTCGCCGCGTCGTGGCCGCCGTGCCCTGGCACGCGCTGCGTACGCTCTTCGACGGGTCGCCTCCGCCGGCGCTGGCTGGCACGATTGCCGGTGCAGACGCGATGCAGTCCATGCCCATCGTGACGGTCAACCTCTGGTACGACCGGCAGGTGATGGACGATCTCTTCGTGGGGCTGCCGGGGCGCGCGATGCAGTGGGTGTTCGACAAGCGCGCGGCGTTCGGGGGAGGGGCGTCGCACCTGTCGCTGGTGGCGAGCGCGGCCGACGCGCTCGTGGGGGGCACCGCCGAGGATCTCGTCCGGCTCGCGGCGGGGGAGGTGGCGGCGGCCCTGCCCGGGGCGCGGGCGGCCCGGCTCGTTCAGGGGACGGTGATTCGGGAGAAGCGCGCGACGTTCTCGCTCGCGCCCGGCCAGCCCCCGCGGCCCGGCGTGCAGACGGCCCTCGAGGGGCTCGTGCTCGCCGGCGACTGGATCGACACGGGCCTGCCGGGGACGATCGAGAGCGCCGTGGTCAGCGGACACCGGGCCGCGCGCCACCTGCTCGAAACGGAGGGCGAGACAGCGTCTCGCGGAACGACGGCCTGAATCCCTGCGTTCCCTTTCCAGCGGCCGGCCGGTGCGGCAGACTGCGGGCGAGCTGCGAGCCATGACGTCAGTGATCGTGCACTACCAGGAGATCGCGCTGAAGGGGAAGAACCGTCCCTGGTTCGTCGCGCGGCTCGTGCGGAATCTGCGCGAGAGCACGGCCGGTCTCGGGGTGCGCGAGGTCCGCGCGCTGATGGGTCGCATCGAGCTGGTGCTCGCGCCGGAGGCGGACTGGGCGCCCCTCCGGGAGCGCCTCAGCCGCGTGTTCGGCGTCGGCAACTTCGCCCGGGCGGGGCGCGCGCCGCTCGACGTCGAGGGCATCGCCCGCGAGATCCTGAAAGATCTCGATCCCTCCGATCCGTCGTCGTTCCGCGTGTCGGCCCGGCGCGCCGACAAGCGATTCCCGCTGACCTCGCCCCAGATCGAGCGCGAAGTCGGCGGCCGCATCAAGGCGGCGCGGGGCTGGCACGTGGACCTCTCCAATCCGGCGCTCACGATTCATGTGGAGACGCTGGCCAGCGAGGCGTTCTACTTCTTTGGCAAGGACCCGGGACCCGGCGGGCTTCCGGTCGGCGTCAGCGGGCGGGTGGCCTGCCTGCTGTCGGGCGGGATCGACTCGCCAGTCGCGGCATGGCGGATGATGCGGCGCGGGTGCCGCGTGCTCTTCGTGCACTTCCACAGCTATCCGATCCTGTCCCGGGCCTCGCAGGAGAAGGCGCGCGAGCTGGTCGGACTGCTCACGCAGTACCAACTCCACTCGCGGCTGTTCCTGGTGCCCTTCGGCGAGCTGCAGCAGCGCGTCGTCCTCTCGGTCGCGCCGCCTCTCCGGGTCGTCCTCTACCGGCGGCTGATGATGAGGATTGCCGAAGCCATCGGACGCCGGCAGCGCGCCCAGGCGCTCGTGACAGGCGAAGTGGTTGGCCAGGTCGCTTCGCAGACGCTCGAGAACCTCACGTCGATCGGCGAGGCGGCGTCGCTCCCGGTGCTCAGGCCGCTCATCGGCATGGACAAGGAGGAGATCACCGAACAGGCGCGCGTGCTGGGGACCTATCCCATCTCGATCATCCCGGATCAGGACTGCTGCACGCTCTTCACACCGCGCCATCCGGCGACCAGGGCCCGCCGGGCCGACGTGGTCCGCGCCGAAGGCGCTCTCGACGTCGACGCGATGGTCCGGCAGGCGGTCGATGCTGCGGCCGTGGAGGAGTTCCACTTTCCGCTACAATAACGGGTTGCATCTCGCAGCTTCGCCGCGGTGGGCCGTGCCGGCCGAATCGCGACGAGCGAAAAGAAACAAGGACTGAGACTCGTGAAGATCACACCAGGCAAGCTTGCAGGCATGAAAGCGGTTTCCGATTCGCGCGGCGTCATTGCCGCCGCGGCCATGGATCAGCGCGGCTCGCTTCAGAAGGCGCTGGCCAAGGAGAAGGGCGGCAGCGTCGGGGACGCCGAGATGGAGGAGTTCAAGACCCTCGTGACCGAGGTGCTCACCGCGCACGCCAGCGCCATCCTCCTCGATCCCGAGTGGGGGCTGCCCGCCAGCCGGCGCCGCGCGAAGACGGCTGGTCTGCTGCTGGCGTACGAGAAGACCGGCTACGACAAGACCGGGCCGGGCCGTCTGCCCGACCTGCTCGACCAGTGGTCGGTACGCCGGCTGAAGCAGGCGGGCGCCGACTGCATCAAGATCCTCCTGTACTACACCCCCTTCGACCCGGAGGACGTCAACGACCGGAAACACGCGTGGGTCGAGCGCATCGGCGACGAGTGCCGGGCCAACGACATCCCGTTCTTCCTCGAGTTCGTCGGGTACGAGGAGGGCACCGACGAGAAGGGGCTGGAGTTCGCGAAGAAGAAGCCGGAGATCGTCGCCGCGAGCATGGCGGAGTTCACCAAGGATCGCTACGGCGTCGACGTGATGAAGGTGGAGGTTCCGGTCAACATGAAGTTCGTCGAGGGCGCGAAGGCCTCCGGGGGCCAGAAGGCGTACTCGAAGCGGGAGGCGATGGATCACTTCCGCCGGTCGGCCGACGTCGCCACGAAACCGTTCATCTACCTGTCGGCGGGTGTCAGCAACGCCGAGTTCACCGAATCGCTCGAGCTGGCGGCCGAGGCCGGCACGCGGTTCTCGGGCGTGCTGTGCGGTCGTGCGACCTGGAAGGACGGGATCCCGATCTACGGGAAGAGCGGCGGCGCGGCGTTCCGCTCCTGGCTGGAGGATGAAGGGGTCAGGAACATTCAGAACGTGAACCGCCGGCTCGAGCCGGCGCGCCCGTGGTACGAGTTCTACGGCGCGTCTTCGCCCGACCAGCTCGCCTGAGGGGAGCTGCGGCGCGTCCGTGCCGTCGCGGGCGCGCTGTGAGCGCCTAGCGGCGCCGCAGCACTTCGACTCCGCTCACCCGTCCGACGCACGTGTCGCCGGCGTATGGCACGCTGATCGAGTCGCCGTTGAGCTCGGCGGTACCCGTCAGCGTGATCGGGCAGGCGGGCAGATCCGGAAGGCTCGCGTTGGCCTCTGCCCGCCAGTTCACCGTCGATCCCGTCAGGGTTCCGGTGGCAGTGCCCGAAACCTTCAAGTTTCCGGCGCAGGTCGCGCTGAAGGCGCCGCTCGCGCTGTTACCGCTCTGCTCGGTGACATCCCACCTGAAGTCGGTGCAGCTCTCAGCCGCCGGAATCACGCTCGCCGACGTCCAGCTGCCGATCAGGGCGGCGATTCCGGACGACGACGGGCCGAGCGTGCTGGTGCGTTCGTAACCGAAGCAACCGACGCCCGCGAGGCTCATCGCGAGAGCCAGGAGCCGTACGCAGGCGGCGGGTCCGGGATGGGTCCTCATGTCGCGCGTCCTCGAATGAAGCTATCGGGCACACTCGCGCCCGGCAACAGTCGCAGGGAGCGACAACTATACCATCAGGCAACGTCTGTCAGCTCAGGCATTTGCGGGCGTCCTGCCTGACGGGCGGTTGCAGTTTTCGTGGGCGAATGGCAATCCGCGGACGTCGTGGCAGGGAACTGCCGGCATGTGCGCAAATCCGCGAGGGCCACCGGAGCGGCGATACAATCTGCACCCGTGATCCCTGCCGCAGGCGAAGCGTTCACCAGCGAGGAACGCGCGCGACTCGCGCCTCACTTCACCAACCTCGACGGCCACGTGTTCGCCATCACGAACCTGCCCGAAACCGTCAAGGGTGCCCTCTTCGCGCGATATTCCCGGTCGTCGAAGTCGCTGCGGCGCCTTTTCCTCGACGAGTTCGCGGGCCAGTCGAGCCCGGGTGGCGCGGCCGAGCCCTCCGTGGGCCTCGCGAGGGCCGAGAAGCTCTACGCGCGGGTGTTCAACGAGTACGGCGACGATTCGGTCGCGCAGCTCGGCGGCGCCCACGTCGCGTGCGAGTACGTCTCGAACGTGCTCACGAAAGTGCTCGAATGGGGGCGCTTGATGGCGTACCTCGAGCAGTCCACCCGATACGTGCCGTACACGGACAAGCTGCACGGGCGCTGGCGCTATCACGTGCCGGGCGAGATCCAGGGGCCGCTGCGGCAGCAGTTCGAAGCGACGATGGATGAGGCCTTCGAGGTCTACGCACGGTGGATTCCCCCGATGCAGGAGCATTTCGCGAAACGCTTTCCGCGTGGAGCCTCGGACTCCCCGACGGTGCACGCCTCGGCGATCAGGGCGAAGGCGCTCGACACCCTGCGCGGTCTGCTGCCGGCGGCGACCCAATCCAACGTCGGCCTCTATGGGACCGGCCAGGCGTACGAAGCACTCATCCTGCGCATGCGGGCGAATCCGCTGTCGGAGGTCCGGACGTGCGCGGACCAGATGCTGGTCGAGCTGCGCAAGGTGATTCCCGCATTTCTGGTGCGGGTCGATCAGCCCGATCGCGGGGATCGCTGGAGCCGCTACCTTGCCGAGTGCCGGGAGGAGACCGCGGCTGTCGCCGAGCCCCACGTGGACGTGCCGGCGGAACCGGTACCCGAAGTCACGCTGACGGACTTCGACCCCGACGGCGAAGCGAAAGTCGTGGCAGCTGCGATGTACGCCGCGTCCGATCTGCCGGATGGCCAGCTCCTGCGGATCGCGCGGGCGATGACGCCCGATGAACGGCTGACCGTGCTGCGCGCGTATGCAGGGGACCGGGGCAACCGGCGGCATCGGCCGGGTCGCGCGTTCGAGCGCACACGGTACCGCTTCGACGTCCTGACGGATTACGGCGCCTTCCGGGATCTCCAGCGGCACCGCCTGCTCACACTGGAATGGCAGCCCCTCTCGACGGGGCATGGGTACTCAGAGCCCGAAGCCATCCGGGAGGCTGGCGCGCAGGACGACTGGGGGCGCGTCATGGACGGGTCCGCCGCCCTGTACGCAGGGTTGCAGGGCGCGGGGCTGGAGAGCGTCGCGCCCTACGCCGTGGCCATGGCCTACCGGGTCCGCTTCTACATGGATATGAACGCCAGGGAGGCGATGCACGTGATCGAGCTCCGCACCGCGCCGCAGGGTCACCCCGCCTACCGCCGCGTGTGCCAGCAGATGCATCGGCTGATCGGGGAGGTGGCGGGCCACCGGGGGATCGCCGGGGCGATGCGATTTGCCGACCATTCGGCCGTCGAGCTGGAACGGCTGGGCGAGGAGCGCCGTCTGGAGACGCGGCGGGCCGGCAGGGACGCTATTCGGCCGGAACTTCCTCGCCGCTCCAGTAGCGGCTGAACTCGTCCAGGAAGGTGAGCGACTGGAACTCCCGCATGCGATCGAAGAAGAGAACGCCGTCGAGGTGATCGGTCTCGTGCTGGATGACGCGGGCCGTGAAGCCGCTGGCGCGCAGCTCGATCCGCTTCCCTTGCCGGTCGTAGGCCTGGACGACGATCTGGCGGTGGCGCGGCACGCGACCCCGGATATCGGGGATGCTGAGGCAACCCTCCCAGTCCTCGTCGGTGGCGTCGGTGACGGATCTGACCTCGGGGTTGATGAGCGCCATCATCGGCACACCGGCACTCCGGCCCGGCTCGTCCGCGTCGTGCGCCGCGAAACCGGCGACGAACAGCCGCACGCCCTCGTGCACCTGCGGCGCCGCCAGCCCGACCCCCTGGTACTCCTTCATCGTCTGGAACATGTCGTCGATGAGCTGCTGGATCCGCGGGGAGCGGATGTCAGCGGGATCGATCGGCCTGGCCCGTGCGCGCAGCACCGGGTGCCCCATGCGGGCGACCTTCAGGATGGCCATACGGCGATTATAGCGTCCGCCTGCACGCCGCGCGGGTCGTGTGAACGTGGAAGCCGATAACCGCACGGCGGCATTCCCGACGGCATGCGCGCGAGGCTGAACAGAAGTGCTGAGCGGCCGACGCCCCGTCACGCGAGGCTCAGACGCCTCAGGTTCCGCCGAATCCGATCGTCACCTTCCCGCCGTCGACGATGACCGGCACAAGGCGGCGGCCCATCGAGAACTCGAGCATGCGGTCGAGCTCCCCGGGGTTTTTCTTGACGTTGACGTATTCGACCGGGCGGCCGCGCCGCGAGTAGTCGTCCCGGGCGGCCTGGGTGTACGGGCAGGTGTCCTTGCCGAAGATCAGCACGGGTTCCGACATCCCTACACGATCGCGCGAATCAGGTCCGGCTTGCAACTGAGCCCGGTATCCACCTGGATCTGTCATCGATACACGACTCCACGGCAACCACGATGAACGCGTTTGCAGCGGTGTCACGATGATCCCTGAAGAAAGCACCCTCCGTACGTTCGTACCATCGTGAGCATCGAGCCGAACCATTGGGTTGTATCCCGCCGAGTCACGTGATTGCTTAGGTCGGAATCCGTGTCCTTCCGTGTTGTTCCGCGGCCGTCCTTCCGTGTTGTTCGGTGGCATGGCATTGACAGCTTGTGAAAACTTTCACATAATGGCCCGGTTCGCGCCTCTCCGCTCCCCGTCCGCCATGCACCGCGCGGCTCTGCCTCTCACCGTGCTCCTGCTGTGGGCGTTCGCTGCCACGAACGAACACGGCAGCTCCTGGCTTCCGTTCGATCCAGTGCGAGCCTGGCAGGCCACTCCGCCGTCCGCCGAATCGATCGCCCGAGGGGTGCAGGACCGCAACACCGGGCGTGATTCGCGCGGCGCGCTGCGCATGAAGCTCTACGATCGGCAGGGGCGCGTCCGCGAGCGCGCGCTCACGCTCCTGACGCTGCGCGGCCGAGGGACGCCCGGCGCCGGCCCTGCGGCGCCCGCTGGTGACCGCACGCTCATCAGGTTCCTGTATCCGAACGACATCCGCGGAACGGGCTTCCTGGTCTGGGAGCACCCCGACGCCGAAGACGAGCGGTTCCTGTACCTGCCCTCCCTCGGCAGGGTCCGCCGCATCGCCGGCAGCGAGGCGCAGGAGAGCTTCGTCGGCAGCGACTTCACCTACGAGGACATCGGCGGCCGCGAATTCGACGACTACACGTACGCGTTCGCGGCGGAGGGGCCAGAAGCGTCGTGGGCCCCGAGCGGCGGCGCGGCCAGGCCGGCCTGGCGGCTCGAGTCGCGGCGCAGGAACGCCTCGGCCGACTTCCCACGCCTCGTTTCTCTCGTGCTCAAGGACAGCTTCGTCGTCGTCGGAGCCGACATCTACAACCGGCGGAACGAGCGGCAGAAGATCTATACCGTCCGCCGCCTCGAGCAGGCGGGCGGGATCTGGACGGTCGTGGATTCCGGGATGACCAACACGCTCGAGAAGACGCGGACCGAGCTGGTCGTGGAGAAGGTGGAGTACGACGTCGGGCTCCGCGAGGCGGACTTCAGCCGCCGCGAGCTCGAGCGCGGAGCAGTCCAGTGAGCCGCTGGCTCGCCGGCTTCATCTATCGCTGGCGGATTCCGCTGTCGATCGCGATGGTCCTCGGTGCCGTCGCGGTCGCGCCGCTCGCCAACGTAACCCATATCGACAACGACATCACCGCCTGGTTCTCCAGGGACGATCCCGTCTACCGGGACTACGAGCGGTTCCGGACGGAGTTCGGCGGCACCCGCACGCTCATCATCGCGCTCCAGGCCGACTCGGCGGATCGCCTCTTTTCGGCGGACATGCTGCATCGCCTGGCCGAGATTACCGGCGACATCGAGCGCGTCGAGACCGTGCAGCGCGTCAGCAGCCTCGCCACCGCCACGATCGTGCAGGCCCTCCACGCTGATGGCGGGGACGAGGGGGGGCTGGACGTCCGGCCTCTGCTGGACGACCTCGACTCGCGCGACCCGGCCGCAATCCGCGCCCTGGCGCTGGCGGACGACCTCATTCGAGGCGACCTCGTGTCGGAGGACGGGACCGTAACGGCGATCGTGGTCAGCTTCGACGAGGACCGCATCGACGAAGTGCGGGCCGGCGTCATCCAGGCCATTCACGAGATCGTGGATCCGAAGCTGCCGCCTGGCATCCGGGCGTACTACAACGGCAGCCTCGAGATCAGCGAGACCTACAACCGCGTGACGCTGGCGCACCAGCGCACGTTCACCCCGCCCATCCTGCTGCTGACGGTCGCCGCCATCTACCTCATGTTCCGGTCCGTTCGGAAGACGGCGCTGGCGATGATCGCCATCGTCGTCAGCCTGCTCTGGACGCTCGGGCTGTACTCCCTGATGGGGTTCACTTACAACGTCCTGGCGAGCATGCTGGTGCCGCTCATCGTCGTGCTCGCGATTGCCGACGACGTGCACATCATGCAGCACTGGGATGAGGCGCGGCGTCGGAACGGCGCGGAGGCGGCGTTCAAGGCCACGGTGGCGCACCTGGCCGCGCCGCTGTTCGGGGCCAGCGCCACGACGGCGCTGGGGATGCTGTCGCTCGCCACGAGCGAGGTGGTCGCCGTGAGAGCCTTCGGCATCGGAGCGGCCGCGGGCATCATGGTCGACTGCGTGGTGTCGCTGGTGCTGATGCCCACGCTGCTGTCGCTCGTCAGGCCGGAGACGGCGGAAGTGCCGCACGAGCGCTACTTCGTCGGGCCGCTGCAGCGCGTGGCGGCCGTGGCCTGCGCGTACCCGGGGCGCGTGCTGGCGTTGACCGTCTCTCTTGGCCTCGTCGCCGTAACCGGCATCCTCCAGTTGCGCGTCGATACCAACCACATCAACTTCTTCGCTCCGACCCATCCCATCAGCCAGTCGGCGGCCGTGATCGACCGTGAGCTCTCGGGCGTGTACAGCTTCCAGATCATGCTGGAGGGACCACCCGAGTCCATGAAGGATCCCGACGTGCTGCAGCGTATCGACCGCCTGCAGGGGCAGTTGCGGAGCTTCCCTTACGTCCGGAAGGTGACCTCGCTCGCCGACTACGTGCGGCGCATCAACAGGGAGCTCCACGACGGTCGCCCCGAGGCCGACGTCGTGCCGTTCGACGCTGCGATGATTGCGCAGGAGCTGTTCGTGTTCACCCTCGGTGGAGAAGGCCGGCACGAGCTCGAGCGGATCGTCGCGAGCGACTACTCGCGCGCTCAGATCTCGATCAAGCTGCAATCGATGAGCTCCGATCTCGTCCTGGTGGAGGTCGAGCGGGCCGACCGCCTCGCCCGCGACGTCTTCGCGGACACGGGCATTGCCGTGCTCACGACCGGCTCGGGGCGGCTGTTCAGCACCCTCGACCACTACCTGGTCGCTTCGCAGTTGAGCAGCTTCGGCACGGCATTCGTCACGGTCTTCGCGGTCATTTTCCTCGTCTTCCGGTCCCTCCGGTTCGGGCTCCTCACGATCGTGCCGAATCTCCTGCCGGTCCTCGCCGTGCTCGGCCTGATGGGGTACCTGGACATCTCGATGAACGTGGCTACGGTGATGGTGGCGAGCGTCGCGCTCGGAGTGGTCGACGACGATACGATTCATTTCATCAACAGGTATCGCCGCGAGACGGCAGCCGGCGTTTCGACGGACGAGGCAATCCGGATTGCCACCACGCACGAGGGGCGGGCATCGCTCACGACGGCGATCATCAACAGCGCTGGCTACGCCGTTCTCCTGCTGTCGGACTACAAGCCGACGGCGTGGTTCGGCGGGCTCCTGGCGCTCACGATGGCCCTGGCCTTTCTCGCCGAGGTCCTGATCCTCCCGGCGACGATCAAGCTCCTGCCCCGCTACTACGGATCGGAGGCCGTTCGCCGGCGCGGAGCTCCGCTCGCGGCATGAGCCCGCGTTCGGTGAACGCCGCGGGGTCCGGGTTCAACTCTCCCTGGCAGGATCCCGTGGCCTCCGCCTTCAGGCGGACGTGCGACGGATGCCTCCAAGAGAGGCTGCGCGAGTTCCGGAGGCGATTCGCGTGCGTGGCCATTTTCGTGGTGCTGGCCCCGGCCGGCGCCGCAGCGCAGGGACCGACCGGGCACGTCGCGGTCTTCCTCGACTATGTTCCGAATCGTGATGACACGGTCGAGCTGCGCTCACGCGTGTTCCTGGAGGAGTCGTTCGAGCCGGCCGCGAACGTGCGGGTGAGAGCGTCGGGGTTCGCCGAGGGCCTGCTGGCGCGCCGGCCGGAGCGGGTGACTACGGGCATTCTCCGGGTGCAGGACGCGAGCGTGGAGTGGCGCCGCGGCCCGCTGGACCTGACCGCCGGCTTCGCCCGCGTGGTCTGGGGCACGCTCGACGAAGTTCAGCCGACTGACGTGGTGAACCCGCTGGATGTGTCGCGTTTCTTCTTCGAGGGGCGCAACGAGGCGCGCCTGCCGGTGGCGCTCGTCCGCGGCCGCTGGTATCCATCGGCCTCGATGACGGTGGAAGGAATCTACGTCCCTGTGTTCCGGCGGGGCCGGTTCGATCAGCTCGACGAGCCGACGTCGCCGTTCAACCTCGCGGAACTCGCCGCCCCGGCGGTCCCCTGCGCGGGCGAGGCGTGCGGTCCCACCGAGGTCGCGATCGTCGAGCGGGAACCTGCGGTGACGTTGCGCAATGCCCAGGGGGGCGCGCGCGTCACCGTGACCGCCGGGCGTGCCGACCTGAGCGTAATTGTGTACCGCGGATTCGAGCCGTTCGCGCTCTACCGACTGCCGCCACAGGCTGTTCCCGCTCCGGTCCTCGAGGTGGAGACGACGCATCCGAGGTTCACCCTGATTGGCGCCGACTTCGAGACCGTGCGCGGGCCCTGGGCGATGAGGGCCGAGGTGGCGGCCACGCCCGAAGGCGCCTTTCAGTCGTTCGACGTCACGGCGGTCCCCGGACGCTCGTTCGAAGCCGGGGCCGGCATCGACCGGCGCGCGGGCGCGTACACGATCAGCGGCACCGTGCTGTTCCAGCGCGAGAGCTACGATGAGCCGCTGGTGCGCGCAGACGGCACGAACGACGACGGCCGGCAGGACGTGTCGTTCATCGGCTCGGCCGATCGCACGTTCGCCCGGGAACGCTTCCGATTGCGGACGTTTGGCCTCTACAATGCCACCGAGCGCACGACGTTCCTGCGCGTGATCGCGACGACGAGCCTCCGCGACAACCTGACCCTCGAGGCGTCCGTCGGCTGGTTCGCCGGAACCGGCGAAGGGTTCGTGGGCCGGTACAGCCGGAACGACTTCGGGTATCTTCGACTGAGACACGACTTCTGACTCCCGTCTCCGTGCCTCTGCTGCTGCCTGCCGGCAACGCGTCGACCTGGACCGGCCCGACCGGGAACAACACCTGGCTGCTGACCGGGCGGATTCCCACGCTCATCGACGCCGGCGTCGGGAAGCCGGAGCACCTGGAGGCCCTTGACCGCGCGCTCTCCGGCCGGGCGCTGGCGCTCGTGCTGATCACGCACGGGCACGTGGACCACGCATCGGGAGTGCCGCGACTTTTCGAGCGATGGCCGGGAGTCCGCGTCCGCCAGCTGGGGACCGGGGATGACCCGCTTCGAGACGACGAACGCGTTCATGCGGGAGACGGTTCGGTGCGCGTGCTGGCGACACCGGGACATGCGGCCGATCACTGCTGCTTCCACGACCAGGAGTCGGGAGATCTCTTCTGCGGGGATCTGGCGCGCTCGGGCGGCACGATCGTCATTCCGGCGAGGCGGGGAGGCGATCTGACGGCATACCTGGAGTCGCTCCGCCGCGTCCGCGCACTGGAACCGGCCAGGTTGCTGCCGGGACACGGTCCAGTGATCGAGAACCCGGCGGAGCTCATTGACAGCTACCTGCGGCATCGCGAGCAGCGCGACCGGCAGGTGCTGGCCGCGCTCTCGCGCGGCGAGCGAACGGCGGAGGAAATTGCCGCGTCGATCTACCGCGGCCTCCCGGAGGCGCTGCAGGCCGCGGCGGCCGAGACCGTGCTGGCGCATCTGCTCAAGCTGCAGCGGGAAGGCCGGGTCGAGCCCCGCGGAGAGGCGTGGGTTCAAGCCGGCTGAAAGCCGGGCGGGACGTCGGGCACGCGGTCGGCGCGGCGTGCGGCTTTCGGCATCGCGTCGCGAATCACCTGCTCGAGCTCCTCGAGGTATGCGAGGAATCGCTGGCGTCCTTCCGTTGACAGCCGGCACAGGGTGTGGGGCCGCCGGCCCTCGAATCCCTTCCACACCTCGACCAGGCCTGCCTCCCTGAGCACGTCGAGGTGCCGGCTCAGGTTGCCGTCCGTGAGCGCACAGAGCCGCTTCAGATCCGAGAACAACAGCCCCTCCGGGCGCATGACCAGCGAGGTCATGATGCCCAGCCGCGCCTTCTCGTGCAGCACGCGATCGAGCCCCTCGTAGGCGAAGCGTCCCGACTGGAGGGCGTCCGGGCCCCGTCGTTTCCTGGTCATGACCCCTGCTCCCCTGCAGGCTCGCGCTCGAGGCTCACATACAGCACTGCCGACGCGAAGAACTGCCCGATCCCGAACACTGCGCCGACGGACCAGCCGCTCAGATGTTCCGGCCCGCCGGCCGTCCACAGCAGCAGCACTCCCATCGCGTAATAGTAGAGCCCGACCCAGCCGCTCGCGCGCGGCAGGAAGGGCCGCGATGCGAACGTCCCGACGCCGAAGCAGATGGCCCAGATGCCCGGCAGGAGCGACACCAGCGCGGCGCTCAGATGGACGAAGCTCACCGTGATGATGATGGCCGCGCCGACCGCCGGCAGGAACTGACCCGTCACGCGGCGCGTGCGCCGGCGCGCCACCGCGCTGTCGGTCGTCACGTAGGCATACAGGATCTCGCTGAGGCCGATCGCCGCGGCGAGCCCGGCGACGACCGACCAGTAGACCACGAACCCCAGGGGATCGCCCGCGCCGTACTCGGACGGCTGAACGGCGGCCGCGGCCAGGCCGACGACCCCCGACGCCGCGACGGGCACGGAGCGGTAGCCGCGATAGACCTCCGCCTTGGTGATCTGATCCTGGATGCGCGCGACATCGGCCAGCGCGCGCGGGAGGTCCATCCCAGTAACTTTGCACAGCAAAGCCAGCGGCGTCAAGCGTTTCCCGCGGGCGCCCTTGCGGGTATCCTGCGGGTCGTGCTCGACCGACGCTTCCGGCTTCGCGCCCACGGGACCACGATCAGAACCGAGATCCTCGCCGGCGTGACGACGTTTCTGACGATGGCCTACATCATCTTCGTCCAACCGGCCGTGCTCGGCGCGGCCGGCATGGACGCGGGGGCCGTCCTCGTGGCGACCTGCCTCGCGAGCGCGGCGGCGACCCTGCTCATGGGCCTGCTCGCGAACTATCCGATCGCCGTGGCCCCGGCGATGGGGCACAACTTCTTTTTCGCCTTCACGGTGGTCGGTGGTATGGGCGTGCGCTGGGAAATCGCCCTCGGCGCCGTGGCCATCGCGGGCGTGATCTTCATCCTCACCGCCGGGATCGGACTGCGCGAGCGGCTGATCACGGCCATCCCGGACTCGCTCAAACACGCGATCGCCGTGGGCATCGGCCTCCTGGTCGCGTTGATCGGGCTGGAGTGGGCCGGGATCGTGACCGGCGCCCCCGGCACCCTCGTGGCGCTCGGCGACCTGCAGTCGCCGGTGACGCTCCTCGCGCTGGCCGGCCTCGCCACGACTGCGGTGCTGATGGCGCGCGGCGTGCGCGGCGCGCTGCTGCTCGGGATCCTCGCCGCGACCGCGATTGGCCTCCTGACGGGACTGGTGCGCTACGAGGGCCTGCTGAGCGCGCCGCCGTCGATCGCGCCCACGCTGCTGCGCCTCGACGTCATCGGAGCCCTGACACCCGGCATGCTGCCCGTGATCTTCGTGTTCTTCTTCCTGGCGCTGTTCGATTCCGTCGGCACGCTGGTCGGCGTCGCCAGCCAGGCCGGCCTGATGCGGGACGGCACGCTCCCGCGCGCGCGGCAGGCGCTCCTCGCCGACGCGGCCGGCACCGTCATCGGCGCCGGACTCGGGACGTCCACGGTCACGGCCTACATCGAGAGCTCGACCGGCGTCGCCGCAGGTGGACGGACCGGCCTCGCCAACGTGATCACTGCCGCCCTGTTCCTCCTGGCGCTCTTCTTCTACCCGCTCGTCCGTATGATTGGCGGCGGCCACCCGGGGGCGTCGGGCGTCACCCTGCACCCCATCGTGGCGCCGGCGCTCATCCTGGTCGGGACGATGATGATCGGCAGCGTGCGGCGCATTGCGTGGGACGATCCCACGGAGGCCATTCCCGCGTTCCTGACGATCGTCCTCATGCCGCTCGCGGTGAGCATCACCGACGGCATCGCGTTCGGCTTCATTGCCTACGTCGTCCTCAAGCTCGGGACCGGCCGCGGTCGCGAGGCGCACTGGCTGGTGTTCCTCTTCGCGGGCCTGTTCCTCCTGCGGTACGCCTGGATGGCGGGGTGAGGGTGGTCCGAATTCCAGGTTCAGGGTTCCTGGTGCCAGGTTCACGGTTCGGTTCCGGGTTCCTGGTTCCGGGTTCCAGGTTCGACGTAATGGTTGCAGGTAATATGGTGCAGATGCCGACCCAAAAGGGCTACGCGCGGCCGGAGCTCCTGATCTCGCCGCGCGAGCTGGCCGACACGCTGGCGGGCGGCGAGGCGCAGCCGCTCGTCCTGGATCTGCGTCCCCCGGAGGCCTTCGCGACGGGGCACGTGCCGGGGGCCATTCATGTCGATCTGTGGGGCGTCAGCCTGATCGACACGGATCCGGCGCCGCTCGAGGCGTTCATGTGGATGATCGAGCACGTGCTGGCGATCCACGGGGTCGATCGCACGACGCCCGTGATCGTCTACGACGACCAGTCCGGCGTGCGCGCCGCGCGCGCGTTCTGGTTCCTCGAGTACTTCGGGCACCCGTCGGTGCGCCTGCTGGACGGCGGCTTCGGCGCGTGGCAGCGTGCGGGGCTTCCGGTCACGCGGGACGCAAGTCCGCCGCCGAAGAGCGACTGGACCGGCAGCCGGGAGGGCAACAGGCTCGCCACCTGGCGCGACGTGCACGCCGCCATCGACCGCGAGGATGCGGTCCTGCTCGACGCCCGCTCCGACGACGAGTACTGCGGCAGGACCGTGCGCGCGAAGCGAGGCGGCGCGATCCCCGGCGCCGTCCACGTCGAGTGGACGCGCAACCTCACGCCGGAGGGGGAGTTCAAGCCGGCCGCGGAGCTGAAACAGCTGTACGAGACCGCGGGCGTGACCCCGGATCGCGAGGTGATCGCGTACTGCCAGGGCGGCTACCGCGCCGCTCACGCCTACCTCGCGCTGCGCCTCCTGGGGTATCCGCGCGTCCGCAATTACGTCGGATCATGGAAAGAGTGGGGCGACAGGGAGGGATTGCCCATTCAGGTGCCACAGGTGCCCTAACCGGTTAGACGCACCTACCCCGATAATCACTTGCGTTCGCTATTGCATGCACGAGCCCGCGGCAATCACGATGGAACGATGCGACGATGGCACGATGATTTCCTGAAGAAGACAACGCATCGTATCTTCGTCCCATCGTGAGATCGCCCTGACCGTCGGTTCGTGCATGTGCGACTCAAGTGAATTCCGCAGTAGGTGCCCGGGGTGCGGAGGTGGCGAAGAGTGCCCTGGGTGCGAGGACCAAGATGACCAACATCATCGATTTCATCAACACCCATCGTGACCGCTACGTCGAGGAGCTGAAGGCCTACCTCGCGATTCCCAGCATCAGCGCGCTGCCGGAGCATGCGGCCGACGTGCGGCAGTGCGCGGAGTGGACGGCGGACGAGATGCGCCGCATCGGCCTGCAGAACGTCCGGCTGATCGAGACGCCTGGCAACCCGGTCGTCTACGGCGACTGGCTGGCCGCCGAGGGGGCGCCGACGATCCTCTTCTACGGGCACTACGACGTGCAGCCCGTCGACCCGCTGAACCTGTGGGAGTCGCCGCCGTTCGAGGCCACGGTGCGCGACGGCGAGATCTACGCGCGCGGCGCGGCCGATGACAAGGGGCAGGTCTTCATGCACTTCAAGGCCATCGAGGCCCACATGAAGCAGAACGGCCGCCTCCCGGTCAACATCCGGATCATCCTCGAAGGCGAGGAGGAAGTCGGCTCCGCCAACCTCGACGAGTTCGTCAAGGCCCATCGCGACGAGCTCGCCGCGGACGTGGTGGTGATCTCCGACTCTCCCATGTTCGACCGCGGCATCCCGTCCATCTGCTACGGTCTGCGCGGCCTCGTGTACTTCCAGATCGATCTCCGCGGCACGAAGAGTGATCTGCACTCGGGCTCGTTTGGCGGCGCGGTGGCCAATCCGGCGATGGTCCTGGCCCAGGTGCTCGCGCAGATGAAGGATCGCGGCGGCCGCGTCCGCATCCCGGGGTTCTACGAGCACGTCCGGCCGCTGCGCGACGAAGAGCGCGCGGAGTTCAAGAGGCTGCCGTTCAACGAGACCCGCTACCGCAAGGAGCTGGGCGCGCCGAAGCTGTTCGGCGAGAGCGGCTACACCACGCTCGAGCGAGTCTGGGCGCGGCCGACCTTCGAGGTCAACGGCCTGCTCTCGGGCTTCACCGGAGAGGGCGCGAAGACGGTCATTCCGGCCGTCTCGATGGCGAAGGTCAGCATGCGCCTCGTTCCGGACCAGAATCCCGACAGGATCGCCGAGCTGTTCGAGGCCTACGTCCGCAAGGTGACGCCGAAGACCGTCGAGCTGAAAGTGACCCGCATGCACGGCGGGAAGCCCTGGATGACCGACTTCGACAACCCCTACGTGCAGGCCGCGGGCCGGGCGATCGAAAAGGGCTTCGGCAAGGCGCCCGTCTTCAACCGCGAGGGCGGCTCGATCCCGGTGGTCGCCACGTTCCAGGAGATCCTGGGCCTTCCGTCCGTGCTCTTCGGGGTCGGCCTGCCAGACGAGAACGCGCACGCGCCGAACGAGAAGCTCGATCTCGGCAACTTCCACGGGGGCATCATCGCGTCGGCGCACCTGTATGACGAGATCGCGCAGGCGCAGTGACCTGTACAATTAGCTTCGCTCCGATGCAACGATCGCGGCGCGTGCCCTCCAGCCTCCTCCTGCCCGCGGACGTGCGCTGACATGCCGCTCCGGATCGGCTTCGACATGGACGGCGTGCTGGCCGATTTCGCCGCGGCGTACCACCAGGTCGAGTCGCGCCTGTTCGGGCCCGCGGCCGACGGCGACGTCGATCCCCCGGAGCGCGAGGAAGCGCGCCAGGCCGGCACGGCGAAGCCGTCGCCCGACGGCGCACGCGATCTCCGCCGCCGCCGGGACGCCATCTGGCAGGTCATCGAAAGCACCCCTGACTTCTGGACGACGCTTGCCCCGCTCGAGCCGGGTGCGGTGAGGCGAATTCACGAGCTGATGCTGAAGTACCGCTGGGAAGTGTTCTTCCTCACGCAGCGGCCCGCCACGGAGGGGGATACCGTCCAGCGCCAGACGCAGCGCTGGCTCGTCGCGCAGGGCTTCGACCTGCCGTCGGTGCTGGTCATCGGCGGCGCCCGCGGAGCCGCGGCGGGTGCACTGCGGCTCGACTACCACGTCGACGACAGCGCCCAGCACTGCCTCGACATGATCGCGGACTCCAACGCCCGCCCGCTCCTCGTCGCGCGGGGCTCGAACGAAGCGGCGATCGCGAGCGCGCGCAAGCTGGGCATCGGCGTCACGGCCGGCATCGGTCAGGCGCTGGAGATCCTCGAGCGGGCGACGCTCGTCCAGACCAACCCGAACCTCCTGCAGAAGCTGGCGACGCTGGTCGGCTGGAGTCGCTGATTGCGCCAGTGGTACGCGGATACCCTTGGATCTGTTCGTCACGGGACGCGGATGAACGCGGACTCCCGCGGATTCGGGAGAGAGAGCAGGGGTGTGGTGACCTTCAGCCGGGGGCGTACAAACTCGTCAACAGCTGGAGACTGGCAGCTCTGAACTGAAAAGGCGGGCCGGATGGCCCGCCCTCTCTGCTGTCAGGCAGGACCGCATTCGCAACGGTCCTGCCTCCTCCTCCCCCTCGAGCCCGAGCAGGCCCGTACCAATCCTCGATCCCTCAAACGTGCCACGCCATCTACTGGCGTCGGTGCCCCGTCAGGGAGATTCGCGTTCATCCGCGCCCCGTGGCGAAACAGATCCGCGGAGACCCGCGTCCCGTCCCGGACAATCCCGCGGAAATCCGCGACCCGTCAGGGAGATCCGCGGGCCCCCGCGATCCGGGGGACCCGCGGTGCGTGCCGCGCTACCAGTTGATCCGGACGCCGAACCGGATCACCCGCGGCGCCACGATGCCGCTGATGAAGTTCGCGTTGTTCGCGCCCTGGAGCCGCCGCCGGGCGAGCACGGTGTTCGAGTTGAAGACGTTGAACACGTCCATGCTGGGCACCAGGCGCGCCGTTCCGAACGTGAACGCCTTGTCGATCCGCAGATCGAGGATCGAGAAGTTCGGGTGCCGGACGTCGCCCAGCGTGTCGAGCAGCACGTCGGCGGTGCCGGCGCGGTTCGCGCGCGACGGCGTGCGGACGGCCTGCGGGAACGGATAGCCCTGGCGGCTGTTGAAGTTCCCCGCCACGTTGATGTCCCACAGCGGCGTCGTGTACATCCCGCTGGCCTTCACGAGCCACTTCGCGTTCGTGAAGACGTTGTCGATGCCCGACCCGCCCGACTCCGGCGCGAACTGGCCGCCGTTCTGCTGGGCGATGTTCGTCGGGTCCTCGTACGAGTTCGGCGAATCCCAGTAGTCGACCGAGTCGTTGTAGGCGTAGCTGACCGTGCCCATCCAGCGATCGGAGTAGCGCTTGCTCAGCACCAGCTCGATGCCGTTGTAGTCACGGTACCGGTCGGGGATGTTCGTGTACACGTACGGCGCCGGGATCGGGATCGTCGGCTCGTAGTACGTCGCCGTCTCGCAGCGCGCCCCCGAGACCGAGCAGGTCGGGGTGAACGGCACGGCGCGGTAGTCGGCGCTCGTGAAGTTCAGCCGATCGTTCCAGAAGAACCGGTCGTACTTGCGCCAGATGTAGTTGCCGCTGATCGCCAGGTTCCGCGCCAGCTCGTGGTCGAGGCCGACCATGAACTCCTTCGTGCGATCGTTCTTCACGTTGGGATCGGTCGAACCCGTCGTGGTGAGCTGCGACGGGTTGTCGGGGTTGTAGTTGCCGCCGAAATTCAGGATACGGCTGGTGTCGAGCTCGGCCCGCTGGACCACCATGTCGCCGTTGCTGTCCGTCCAGGGGAAGCGGATCAGGGCTTCCGTCACCGGGTTGAGGGGGCTGACCCCCTGATTCGGCGACATCTGGCCGAAGTAGACGGCGAAGGAGGCCTTGCCGATCGTCTTGCCGATGCCCGAGAAGTCGTAGTTCATGCCGACGCGCGGCGAGACGTCGTTCCACACGACGCCGGAGTCGGCGCCACCGAACGTCACGGCCGGCAGCCAGTCCGACAGGAACGGATGCGCGGGCACCGAGGAGGACAGGGCTTCGTTGTCCTGGCGATCCCAGCGCAGGCCGAGGTTCATCGTCACACGGTTCCACGTGTAGGTGTCCTGCAGATAGAGGGCCTGGGTGTACAGCTTGTAGTCCACCACCGAGTCACGATACAGGTCCGCTTCCGCCGGAACGCCGTTCTGCAGTCGCCCGACCGTGTTGCCGCCGCGGTGGACTTCGGAATGCTCCCCCGCCGTGCGCCAGCGGTAGCCCGCCTTGAAGGCGTGGTCGCCGCCGAGGAACGCCGGCAGGAAATAGCTGGTGTTCACGTCGAAGCTGTGCGTCGGCCGGATGAACGGGCCGTTGCGCAGGAACGACCGGCCCCAGACGCCGTTCGAGATCTCGAAGAGCGGCTGCACGTCGGTCAGGCTGTCGTCGTGGAAGTCGAGGATGAAGTTGTTGCCCAGGTGCGACCACTGCATGTCGACCATCCAGCGGTCGTTGATGATGTGCTGGTCGCCGGCCTTCCAGAGCGGCCCCGGGCCCACGTCCCAGCCGTACGTCCCGAACTCTTTCGAGACCGCGCGCTGGCGATACGTCGTCTCGATCGGCCGCGTGTCGGACGCGTCACGGGCGTTCTTGAACTTTTCGGCCCACGTGTTCTGGAACGAGAAGTTGTTGCCCCGGAAGGGCGCCCAGTTGATCTTCCAGTTGTAGTTGTTCAGCTCGGTGCCGTCCGTGCCGAGGCACGCGCGCTGCGCGTCGGTGGAGAAGGGAGCCAGCGGATCGGCCGCGAGCGCCGCTTTCATCGCCTGGCACTCGGCCGTGGGCAGGTAGAAGCCCACGATCCCGGCCTTGATGTCCTGCTTGCCGTAGCTGCCCCAGTACCACAGCTTGCCGCGGACGATCGGGCCGCCCACTTCGAAGCCGTAGTCCTTGATGTTCTGGATCGGCTGGCCCGAACCCGACCGCTGCAGCTTCACCTCGTCGGTGATGTTGTCCGCCTGGAGGCTCTCGTCGGTGATGTAGTAGCGGCCGGATCCGCGGAAGCGGTCCGTCCCCGAGCGCGTCACGAAGTTGATGCCGACGCCGCCCGTCTGCTGCGACGCGTCCGCCCCGCCCGTCGTCACCTGCATCTCCTGCAGCATGTCGAAGTCGTAGTACATCGGCGAGGCGCCCGTGGCCGACATGTCCGTGATGTCCACGCCGTCGACCGACCACTTGTTGTTGCCACTGCCGCTGCCGCGCGAGACGTAGCCGGACTGCTGCCCTGACTGCGTGCCGCCGACGTTGGCGCGGTCCATCGCGATCCCCGGCGTCCGCTCGAGCATGACCCACGGGTCGCGCGCCGACGGCAGGTTCTGCAGCGATTCGAGATCGAACGTCGTCCGCTCGGCCGTCGTCTTGGTGTCGACGATCGGACTCTCCCCGCTGACCGTCACGGTTTCCTGCACCGTCGAGATCTCGAGCTGCTGGTCGACCTGGGCGGTGAAGCCAATCGTGATCTGAATCCCGTCGCGGACCACCGTCTTGAAGCCCGGCAGCTCGTACTTGACGGCGTAGGTGCCGATCGGGATGCGCGGGAAGTTGTACGTGCCCGTCGTGCTCGTCGTCGCGATAAGCGGCTGGATGAGCGTCGTGCCCGTGAGCGTGACCGTGGCCCCTGGCAGCACGGCCCCCGTGTTGTCGGTGACCCGGCCGGTGATTTCACCGGTCCGCTGCTGCGCCAGGCCCGGGACGACGCTGGCCGCCAGGGCCAGGGCCGCCAGGAAGGCGGTGAAGCGCACTCTCATCGTGTCTCCTCCGTGGATCAAGAACTCAGGGGTGGAACAAGTGCTCAGGCCACTCAGACTGAGCCAGCAAGGCGGCCCAGCAGTCTTTGTGCCATTCGTCCCAGGTCCGGGACATCGGGACACCTCTGGAGTACGGCGTCCGTAACGTTCTCGCAGGCCGGCACTTCACTCGTCACGACATTCGTCACGAGATTGCGATTACCTGTCCCTGAATTTGCGTGACTGGGCCCTGGAGCGGGTTCCAATTCAATGAATTGGATTACTGGATCCAACCAGGCTGCGCAGGTCAGTTGAAACCGGCGACCCGTTTGCGGAGGGTCTTCACGTGCTCCCAGATCTGAGCCTCTTCCCCGATGCCTTCGCTGTCATCGGTGGACTCGAGCAGGGCCTCGACCGACACCTCGTCGGCCGGTCTCCGGGGGAGGAGCCGCAGGTACGCCTCGAGATCGCGAAGCGCCGCGGCGAAGTCCTGCAGGTGATAGGCCAGGAGGCCGCGGTCGCGCAGCTCGGTGATCGCCGATGGATCCACTGCGAGCAGCAGGTCCGAGACGAGGCGGGCCTGCGGGAACGATCGCATGCGGACGTAGAGCCGCTTGAGATTGACCAGGACACGCACGACGATGTCGTGCCGCGTCGCCGGGTCGAGCAGCGAACGATCGAACGCGGCGGCATCGCCGACGTGCTGCCGCAGCAGCTCGCGGCAGTCGCTTTCCGACAGACGGGCGCCGCTGTGGAAGGGATCGACGATGAGCACGTCCGGCGCGAGCGAGCGGCGGCCGCCGGCCAGCGCCACCCGCAGCAGGAAATGGCCCGGGAAGTTCACGCCGGCGACGTCGAGGTGCGCCCGGCGCGCGACCTCCAGGTACACGATCGCGAGGCTGATCGGAATGCCCATCCGGCGATCGAGGACCTCGTTCAGAAAGCTGTTGCGGGGATCGTCGTAGCGGTCGCGATTCCCGGTGAATCCCTGCTCGTCGTACAAGTACTCGTGGAAGGCCTGGAGGGCGTCCTCGGCGGACAGCCGTCCCCGGGCAGCCAACCGGGTCCGGACGTCCGCGCCCATGCGGTCGAGGATCGCGACATACCGCGACGGATCCAGCGACGGATACTCGATCCGCGCGATCGCGAGCGCGGCAGGAGCGAGATCCTCGCCCGGCGAGGTCAGCGCCCCCTCGAGCGCCGCGGCGACCTGTCCGGCACGGGACTGCAGGTGCAGGCTGAACGGCACGGATCGATTGTAAAGCAGCTTCCAGTGTCCTGCCCGCACTCAGAGCGACCGGACCAGGTCCGGCGTCAGCTCCGCCAGCGAGCCGACGATCGCGTCCGCGTCGAGCAGCTCCGAGACAGAATAGGTGTGGGTGACGGCCACGCACGAGAGCCCGGCGGCCTTGGCCGATTCGATTCCCCAGCGCGAGTCCTCGATGGCGAGGCACTCCGAGGGGTCGACGCCGTGCAGGGCCGCGGCCCGTCGGTATGGATCAGGAGCCGGCTTGCTGGCGGCCGTCTCGCCGGCCGCGACGATGAACCGGAAGAGCGCGGACAGATCGTGCTGCGCGAGCACGGCCTCGATCTCGTGGCGAAGCGCCCCGGACGCGATGCCCAGCGGCCACGTCGACGCGAGCCGGCGAACGCAGTCCCGGGCGCCCGGGTACAGGACGTCGACGTGTCCCATCAGCGACTCCATCGTGCGGGCCTTCTCGGCGACGAGCGCCTGGATCCCGGCGGTGCTCACCGTCAGGCCGCGAGCCTCCGCGACGGCGCGGAACACGCCTGCGTCGTCGAAGCCGAGATAGTCCGCGTAGTACTCCTCGCGCGGCAGCGCCGCCCCGAGCGAGGCCAGCACCTCCTGGAACGCGCTCAGATGCAGCGGTTCGGAGTCGGCGAGCACGCCGTCGAAGTCGAAGACGATGGCGGCGATCATCGCCTGGCCGGCTGGAACCTGGCTGGGAGGGCAGCCGTCACGGGCGCCTCAGGCCGGGGGTGGGCCGAGCCGCTCGCCTGCGCGTACCGGCACCTGCAACCGGTTCTCGCGCGGGGGAAGCGGGCAGTCGTACTGCGGGTTGAACAGGCAGAACGGATGATACGCGCGATTGAAGTCCAGGTCGTAGATGCCGGTCGCCGTTCGGTCGAGATCGAGATACCGCCCGCCCGGGTAGGTCTCGGCGCCGTTGGTGAGGTCGCCGAAGGGCACGAAGAGACGGCGGAGTTCGGTATCGGAGGCGTCCGCGAACGCCGTCAGCGCCAGCGGCTCGCCCTTCAATGTGAAGGCCAGCGTGCCAATCCGCCTCATCTTCCGCCGCTGGCCCGTCGACGTCGACATCTCCATGACGTCCGTGCCAGGCGCGACAGTGAGCGATGCCGGGGCGCGGTATTCTTCCGAGACCGGGAAATACGTGAGCGGCGGGAAGCCCGCCCGTTCCGGGCCTGGCACGGGAGAATCCGCCGAGCGCATGAACTGGTCTTTCTCCGCGCGCCAGGCGCCAACTTCTTGCTCGTAGGTCAGCTCGCGCGCGCACGCCGCCGTGAGGAGGATCAGGGCCGCCAGAGCCGCGCGGAGCGGGCGCATTCAGAAAGGATAACCCTTCCGCGCGGCGACCGCATCGGCGACGTGTCGCCTCAATGCCACCGTGTTGACCGGGGCCGTCCTGGTCAGGCGCCTGAGCGCGGCCAGCAGGACGCGCAGCGTGTCGCCTTCGGCCATCGCCGACAGCGCGGCGCGCGCGGCGAGCTCGACGCGTCCGACGGCGTCGGCGACATAGACGCGCGCCGCCGCCGCGTGCAGATCGTCCCCGCTTCCGAGCGCGCGCAGGAGCGCGCTCTCGGCGGCGTAGACGTCGATGATGATGTCGGCTGCGGCCGAGAGCACCTCCTGCTCGTCCTGCAGCTTCGTGCCGTACGTCTGCATCGCCGTGCCGAGCACCATGAGCGCGACCTTCTTCATGGCCGTGACCGTCCGCGCCTCGCCTTCGAGGACGCCGTCCCCCGCAGGCTCGGCGGGAGCCGGCGACAGGAGCTCGTCCTGCAGGCGCCGGGCGGCGGGGATGAGCGGGAGCCCTCCCTTCACGGCCCTCCGCGCCAGCATGCCCGGGATCAGCAGCCGGTTGATCTCGTTCGTGCCCTCGAAGATACGGTTCACCCGCGCGTCCCGGTAATGCCGCTCGGCGGGGTAGTCGCGCACGAACCCGTTGCCGCCATGAATCTGGACGTTTTCGTCGAGCACGAAGTCCAGCATCTCACTGCCGGCCACCTTCAGGATGGACGATTCGATCGCGAACTCCTCCAGCGCGCCCAGGACGGCGGCGTTCTCGTGGCTGCCCTGCAGCTGGCCCTCGATGAGACCCGCCGTCCGGTAGAGCATCGACTCGACCGCGTACTCGCGGACGGCCATTTCCGCCAGCTTGTGGCGGATCGCGCCGAACGCGGCAATGGGCTGGCCGAACTGCTTCCGTTGGGATGCATAGGCCGCGGCCTCCCCAATCACCGCGCGGGCCCCGCCGCTGCACATCGCGCCGAGCTTGAAGCGGCCGTAGTTGAGCACGTTGAATGCGACCTTGTGTCCCTTGCCGATCTCGCCCAGCACGTTGTCCGCCGGCACGCTCGCGTCCTGCAGGATGAGCGGCGTGGTCGAGGAGCCGTGGAGGCCCATCTTGTGCTCTTCCTGGCCCGTGCTGACGCCCGCGAACCCGCGCTCGACCAGGAAGGCCGTGAACGCCTCGCCATCCAGCTTCGCGAAGACGATGAAGAGGTCGGCGAAGCCGCCGTTGGTGATCCACATCTTCTCGCCATTGAGCACGAAGCTGCCGTCGGGCTGCCGCGCCGCGCGAGCCCGCGCGCCGAGCGCATCCGAGCCGGACCCGGATTCGCTGAGCGCGTACGCGCCAATCGTCTCGCCCGAGACGAGGCCCGGCAGATAGCGGCGCTTCTGCTCCTCGGTGCCGAAGCAGAGCAGGGGGGTGATCGCCAGCCCGCTCTGCGCTCCGAACGTCGTCGCGAACGACGCGCTTGCGCCGACCGCCTCGCCGACCACGACCGAGGCGACCTTGTCGAGGGCGACGCCTCCGTGTTCCTCGGGCACGTCGGTGCCGAGCAGGCCCAGCGCCCCGCACCTGCGCACCAGATCGCGCGCGAGCGCCCAGTCCTTCTGCTCGAGCCGGTCGAGGGCCGGGAGCACGTCGGCCCTGATGAACTCGTCGGCGGTCTGCCGGATCAGCCGGTGCTCCTCGGTCAGCTTCTCGGGAGTGAAGACTGCTTCCGGGCGGGACTCCTCGATCAGCCAGGTGCCGCCCTTCGATGCCGTGTCGATGACGCTCATGGTAGGTGCCTCTCTTGTCAGACTTCAGCTTCCCGCCTGCAACCGGCTACGCGCGCTCGAAGATTCCGGCCGCGCCCATGCCGCCGCCGACGCACATCTTTTCATGCTCGCGGGGCCCCACCCCCGCTCGCGCTCGCCTCGCGCCGTCGCGCTCGGCTCGGGCCGCCGGCGCTGTGACCTCGTGAATTGGTCACGAGTGCGACGCGGCGCTACGCGCGCTCGAAGATCCCGGCCGCGCCCATGCCGCCGCCGACGCACATCGTGACCAGTCCGTACCGGGCATTCCGTCGCTTCATCTCGTAGAGCAGGCTCGTCGTGAGTCGTGCGCCGGTGCAGCCCAGCGGATGGCCGAGCGCAATGGCGCCGCCGTTCACGTTGAGCCGGTCCGGGTCGATGGGCAGTTCGCGCAGACAGGCGATGACCTGCGCCGCGAACGCTTCGTTGAGCTCCACGAGGTCGATCCGATCCAGCGTCAGGCCGGCGAGCTTCAGCGCCTTGCGGATCGCCGGCACCGGCCCGATGCCGAAGCGCTCGGGCTCGACGCCGGCGGTCGCGAACGCCACGAACCTGGCCAGCGGCGTCAGACCGATCTGGCGCGCGCGTTCGCCGCTGGTGACCACTACCGCCGCCGCCCCGTCGCTCGTCTGCGACGAGTTGCCGGCCGTGACGGACCCCTTCACGTGGAAGGCCGGCTTGAGCTTCGCGAGCGCCTCGAGGGACGTATCGCGGCGCGGTCCCTCGTCGATCTCGAACGTCAGCCGGCGCCGCTCGCCGCCGTCGACTGCCAGCTCCACCGGGATCGGCACGATCTCCTCACGGAACCGGCCGGAGTCAATCGCGGCCACGGCGCGCCGGTGGCTCTCGAGCGCAAAGGCGTCCTGTTCCTCCCGGCTCACCGACGCCTCGCGCACGTGGTTCTCCGCGACGAGGCCGGTCGACAGGTAGACGTCCGGGTAGCTGTCGACGAGCGCGGGGTTGGGCGAGACTTTGTGTCCGCCCATCGGCACGAGGCTCATCGACTCGGTGCCGCCGGCCACGACGGCGTCGGCGAAGCCGGCCATGATCCGTTCGGCGCCGTAAGCAATCGACTGCAGCCCCGACGAGCAGAACCTGTTGACCGTCACAGCGGAGGCGGAGACAGGAACGCCCGCCCGCAGGCTCGCAATGCGGGCCACGTTCAGCCCTTGCTCGGCCTCCGGCATCGCGCAGCCCAGGATCACGTCGTCAATCTCGCCCGGCTCGATCCCGGGCGCGCGCCGAAGCGCCTCGGCAATCACCGCCGCCCCCATTTCATCCGGCCTCGTGTTCCTGAGCGTCCCCTGCGGCGCTTTTCCGACCGCCGTCCTCACCGCCGACACGATGACTGCGTCTCGCATGAGTGTTGAACCTCGAACCTTGAACCTCGAACCTGAACCTTGAACCCTGAACCCTGTAAGTTACGACGTCTCGAAGTCGCCCAGCAGATCCTCGAGCGCCTCTCCGACCTCCTGCGTCCGTCCTTCGAACAGGTGATCCGCGGCGTCGATCACTGCCAGTTCCTTGGGTTCCTCGAGGCGCCCATAGAACTGCCACAGCGCCTCGAGCGGGCAGACCTCGTCCGCTTCCCCCTGCACCAGGAACTTCGGCTTCGTGCTGGCGAGCGTGCCCGGGAACTCGTACGCCTCTCCCGAAACGGAAGTGGCCACCGGCGGCGCGATGCCGATGAGGACCGAGACGCGGTCGTCGGCCGCGCCGACTTCGAGCGCCACCCAGGAGCCGAAGGAGAAACCGGCGGCCCACAGCGGCCGCCCCGGGTACCGGGCGGCCAGGTAATCGAGTGCGGCCGTGAAGTCCGCCTTCTCGCCCGGGCCCCGATCGAACTCGCCCCCGCTTGCCCCGACGCCCCTGAAGTTGAATCGCAGCACGGCGCAGCCGATCCGGGCGAGCGCTTTCGCGCCCTGGTAGACCGCCTTGGTGTGCATCGTCCCGCCGAACTGCGGGTGCGGATGCGCGAAGGCCACGGCGGCGCGCACCGGAGAGCCGCTCGCCGGCTCGTCCAGCAGCGCTTCGAGGCGCCCGGCCGGTCCGATCAGATCATCGATGGTTGGCATGGACGAACGTGCTCACGATCCGGGCGTACTTCTTCGGCTGCGTCAACATGCCCATGTGGCCCGTGCCCTCCATCATCTCGTATGTCGCGCCCGGGAAAATCGTCGTGTAGCGGCGCGTCACTCGTACGGGGACGACCCGGTCGAGTCCCTCCTCGCCGGTGACGACGAGGACGGGAGCCTGCACGCGGCGGCAGTCGGCCTGGAAGTCCACTCCCTCCGTCCGGCGCATCCGGTCGGACATGAGCGATGGGATCATCGGCGCCGCCGCGATGCGCCCGGTCTGAGCGGCGGCGAAGGCGACCCGCTCGCGCCAGCTCGAGAGCGACGTCCGGATCTCGGGCCACAGACGGATCGGCGCCGTTGCCACGAACGCCGGCGCCGAGAGCCAGGGGCGCGCCAGCCAGCGCGTCTGCTGCACGCTCGGGTTGAACCCCGGCGCCGGGGCGGACGTGAGGATGAGCCCGTTCACCCTCGAGGGCCTCGACGCGGCATAGCGCAGCGCGATGAAGCCGCCGAACGACACTCCGCAGACGGCCGCACGCTCGACGCCGGCGGTGTCCAGCACGCGATCGAGCTGATCGACAAAGATGTCGAATCCCGACCCGTTGACCTTCGTCCCGGAGCCGAAATCGCCACAGAGCGAGTACGACACGGCCCGGCAGCCCCGCGCCAGCTCCCACAACGCCGGCTTCATCCACTCCCACCGGCCCTGCAGCCCCGGAATGACGACGATCGGCGGGCCCGAGCCCTCGTCGAACATTGTGCTGAACCCCCTGAACCCTTTAGTTCCGCAACGTTTTCCCCGTCTTCAGCGTATGCGCGATGCGTTCCTGTGTCCTGGGCTCGCCGCAGAGGCTCAGGAAGGCCTCCCGCTCGAGATCGAGGAGCTGCTGCTCCGTGAGCGTCGTCGCGTGCGGCACCGATCCGCCGCCGAGAATCCAGGCCAGCTTCCGCCCGATGCGCGCGTCGTGGTCGGAGATCCGGCCGGCGCGCCACGCCAGGTGCACGCCGAGCTTGAGGGCGGCCTGCAGGTCCGGTCCGCCCACGCGGATCGCGGTCCTGGGTTGCGGAGCGACGTACGACTCGGCGCGCGCCAGCGCGACCGCCCTGGCCTCGTCGATCAGCCGTTCGCGGTTCATGCTCACCGCGTCGACATCCCGGAGGTATCCGATCCGCCGGGCATCGGGTCCGCTGGCCGAGACCTTCGCGAAGCCGATCGTCTCGAAGACGCGCTGCACCAGCGGCAGCGCCTCGACCCCTGCCACCGCGTCGTCCATGGCCCGTGCGAGGAGCTCCTTGGTGCCGCCGCCGGCCGGGATGAGGCCCACGCCCACCTCGACGAGGCCCATGTAGGTCTCCGCCGCGGCCTGGACGCGATCGGCGTGGAGAGCGATCTCGCATCCACCGCCGAGCGTCAGGCCTGCAGGCGCCACGACGACGGGCACGTCCGCGTGCTTGAGCGCCATGGTCGCGCTCTGGAAGGCGCGGACCATGAGATCGACCTCGTCCCAGTTGCCCTCCTGCGCTTCGAGCAGCAGGAGCATCAGGTTGGCGCCGGCCGAGAAGTTGACGGCGTCGTTCCCCACCACCAGCGCCCGGAAGCCCGCGGCGGCTTCCTTCACGCCGGCCTGGAGCATCTGGATCGTGTCGCCGCCGATCGCGTTCATCTTCGAATGGAACTCGACGCACAGCACGCCGTCGCCCAGGTCGATCAGGCTCGCACCGGCATTCCGTTTCATGACGCGGGACTGCTCGCGTGCCGACCGCAGGATCAGCAGTCCCGGGCCGACCGGGGGAACCCGCGCATACGTGTCGGCCGACGCTGGCGTGCGGAAGCCCCTTCGCTGGAGGGCCTCGGCCAACAGCGGCGGAACGTCGTGGATCCGGCACGAGCTGACGATCGCGGGCAGACCGATCGCATCCATCGTTTCGAACGGCCCGAGCTCCCAGCCGAACCCCCATCGCATCGCGCGGTCCACGTCGTCGATCGAGTGGGCGATGGCGGGCGCCACGCGCGCCGTGTAGACGAGGCTCGCGCAGAACGTGTCCCGCAGGAAGCGGCCGACCTTGTCTTCGCCCGTGAACAGTGCGCGTATGCGCTGGCCCACGTCCTCGATCGATCGCGCCGCCTCGAGCGATGGCAGCCGGGCCGACGCCTTGGGCCGATACTCCATCGTCGATGGATCGAGGGTCAGGATCTCGCCCGACGCATCCTTCTTGTAGAAGCCCTGGCCGCTCTTGGCGCCGACCCACCCGCGAGCGACCAGGTCCTTCACCAGTTGCGGCAGCGTGAAGGCGCGGCGATCCTCGTCAGTGGTGAGCCGCTCTGCGAGGTTGTTCGTCACGTGCGCGAGCACGTCGATGCCGGCGATGTCCATCGTCCGGAACGTGGCGCTCTTCGGCCGGCCGATTGCCGGCCCCGTAATGGCGTCTATCTCTTCGATCGTGTACTCACCGCTCTCGAGGGCGCGGAAGACCTGCATCACCCCGTGGAGCCCCACGTGATTGGCGATGAAGTTCGGCGTGTCCTTCGCGATGACCACGCCCTTGCCCAGATGGCGATCGGCGAACGCCGCCAGCGCAGCCGTCACGGCCGGGTCGGTGTCCGCCGTTGGGATCAGTTCCAGCAGGGGCAGGTATCGGGGCGGGTTGAAGAAATGCGTCCCGAGCCAGTGCCTGCGGAAGGGGGCCGACCGCCCCTCGGCAATCGCCGAGAGCGGGATCCCGGACGTGTTCGAGCTGACGATCGCGCCGGCGGCCCTGTGAGGCTCGACGCGGTCCAGCAGCGCGCGCTTGGCGTCGAGCCGCTCGATGACCGCCTCGATGATCCAGTCGCAGCCGGCAATGGACGCCAGATCCTCGTCGAAGCCACCCGTGCGCACCAGCCGCGATGCGTCGGGGGTGAAGAACGGATCGGGGCGAAGGCCCCGCGCCCGCTCCAGGCCGTCGCGGGCGACCTGGCGTGTGACATCGAGGAGCAGGGAGGGAATCCCGGCGTTCGCCAGATGCGCGGCAATCTGGGCTCCCATCGTACCAGCGCCGAGCACGGCGGCAGTTCGGATGTGCATGGTCGTCTGCCTACCTGGCGGACAGGCCGCCGACGAAGAGATCGACAATGGCGTCGGCCTCGTCTGCCAGCACGTACTTCCGGCGGCTGAGAATCCAGTTCGTCGCCATCTCGTCCAGCCCGCCGAAGAAGAGCTTGGCTGCCAGCGTCGGATTGATGTCGCGGCTGAACAGCCCCGCTTTCTGGCCCTCGACGATGACCTCGCGGATGATGCCCAGGTACTCCCGCAGGTGCGTGGTCGAAAAGCGCTCCATGAACTTCGTCGACTGTCGCAGCTCGATCTGGAACACGATGGCCAGGGCCCGGTCACGGCCGAGACGATCGAGGTGGCGGCGGGCGATCTCCCGGAGCTGCCGGATCGGATCGTTCAGCCGGGCGATGCTCGCGCGCCCCTCGGTGATTGCCTCCTTCATCGTCCGTTCGAAGATCGAGATGAGGAGATCGTCCTTGCCGCGGAAATAGAGATACACGGTGCCGGCGGCGACGCCGGCGGCGCGCGCCACGTCGGCGACCTGGGCGGTGAAGAAGCCGCGGGCGGCGAAGGTGTCGATGGCGCCGCGAAGGATGGCGTCCCGCTTGTCCCCTCGGTCGGAGCGCGGAGCAGGCGGACGGCGGGCAGTGGCGACCGTCATGAATGAATGTTCATTCAGTTCGCGTGCCGGAGTCAAGGCCGGCATCGTATTCCCCGGCCGGCAGAAAATTTCCTGTTCCGGCGACCTGAACCACAGCCGGACGAAACGTTGACACCCTTCAGGCGTATAGTCTCATGCGCCTGACACGGGGACGGGGAGGAGACAACCGCGCATGTTGGACGAATCGCAGCAGCAGAGTCTGGTTACACGCCTGAACAGAATCGAGGGACAGGTCCGGGGGATCCGGCGGATGGTGCAGGAACCGCGGCTCTGCGTCGACATCCTCCAGCAGCTGGCTGCCGCAGAGGCCGCGCTGAACCGTATCAGCCTGGCCATCCTGCGGTATCACGTCGAGCGCTGCGTCCCCGAAGGCATCACCAAGGGCGAGCCGGAGAAGTCGAGACGGCTGACTGAGCTCGTCGATATCTTCGATCGCTTCGCCAAGTAGCCGGCGCGGACGTCGACCGCCGGCCGGCGCATGGCCCTGCCGCTTGTCTCGGCTCACCCGCGATCGTTACACTGACACGACGCAGGCCGGCCGACAGCCCGCGCCTGAAGTGGAGAGATCATGAAGAGACGACGCATACCGGCATTCATCCTGGCCTGCCTCCTGGCGGCAGGGGCCGCGGCCTCCGCGCAGTCACGGGGGAACGGCCGCATCGAAGGCAAGGTCGAGGACGATCAGGGCCAGCCGGCGGAGGGCGTGGTCATCCGCGCGCTCATGAAGGGGCAGACCGACGTCGTCCAGGCGAAGACCAACAACAAGGGGGAGTGGCGCCTCAACAATCTCGGGGCTGGTGACTGGACGATCGAGTTCCTTCAGGAAGGGTTCGAGCCGAACCGGATCGAGGTGACGCTCGGTCCGAACGAGCGCAAGCCGCCGATCACGGTGGCGCTCGCGCGCCCGGTCGATCCGACCGTCGAGATCCAGAACGAGGCAAAGAAGGCGATGGAGCTGGCGCAGGGCGGCAAGTTCGCCGAGGCCCGGCAGATCTACGAGGCGCTGCTCGCCAAGTACCCGACGATCCAGATCCATCCGTTCATCGCGCGGACCTACGCCGCCGAGAAGAATTACGAGAAGGCCATCGAGCACGCGAAGATGGGCCTCGCGTCCGAGCCCGACAGCGTCGATACGAAGCTGCTCCTCGCTGACGTTTACATGGAGAAGGGCGACAAGGAGGAGGCCTACAAGATGCTCGACACGGTCGACATCACCAAGGCGCCGGATGCCGTCTCGTTCATCAACGCCTCCATCACGCTCATCAACGATAAGAAGGCGGCCGAAGCGATTGCCATCCTCGACAAGGTCATCGCCCAGTGGCCCCAGCAGGCCGAGGCCTACTACTATCGCGGGCGTGCCTACATCGCGGGGGAGAAGATGGCGGAGGCCAAGGCTGATTTCGAGAAGTTCGTCTCGATGGCGCGGCCCGATTCCCCCCAGCTGGAAGATGCGAAAAAGCTGCTCGAGCAGCTCAAGGACGTGAAGTAAGGAGACCTCGTCCGGTGGCCGCACGCGCCCGGGCGCTGCTCGCCGCGGCATCGACCGTGCTCGTGCTCGCCGCGTGCGGCGGCGGTTCGAACGGCGGGAGCGATTCCCCTCAACCCTCGCCTCCTCCCGCCGGCGGCCAGAACCCTTGCGCGATCGCGCTCGAGTCCGACACCGAGCCTGCCCTCGGCGCGCCCGCGCCGGCCCCGTTGCCGAAACCGACGGGCATCGACGGCAACCCGCGGGGACGCGTCCTCGACGCCCTGTGGCTGAACCGCCAGCGACGCGCGACCCCGACCGCGGTGCTTGCGCCTCCCGCCGCGGGCGCTGACGCCGTCGACATCGGGGAGGTGGCCGTGCTCGAGGACGTCGGCGACCTGATCGCGCCGCCGAACCCCTACGACCTCCGGGGTGCGGGCCTGCGCTTTGCCCGGAATTCCGCAGGAGGCTATGACGTCAGCCGGATCGACGGCACGTTCCGCTCCACGCTGGGCACCCGCCTCACCCTTTCCGACGACGACAGCTCGGCCGTCGCCGTGCCGTTCGCCTTTCCGTTCTTCGGCGCCGCGCAGCAGGCGGCCTTCGTCAACTCCGACGGGAACATCACCTTCGAGGAGGAGGACCGGGCGAGCACGGAGCGCAACGTGGCACGTCTGCTCACCGGCCCGCCGCGCGTCGCGCCGTTCCTGGCGGATCTCGACCCGAGCGCCGGCGGCCGCGTGTTTCTCCAGGCCACGGCGGACCAGTACACGGTCACGTGGTGCGCGGTTCGCGGATTCGACCTGCCGCAGACGATCACCGTCCAGGTCACGCTGCTGGCGGGCGGAACGATCGAGATGAAGTTCGGCGACGCGGCCGGGCTGACCGACGCCGTGATCGGCGTCTCGCCAGGCCGCACCGGCGACTTCACGCCGGTGGATCTCAGCGCGAGCGGCCCGACGCCCGGCGGCGGCGCGGCGCTCGGCGAGCGCTTCGCCCAGCGGGCGCAGCTCGACACGGTCGAAGTGGCGCGCAGGTTCTACCGGGATCACCCCGACAACTACGATCAGCTCATCATCTGGACCGACGCGGCGATCATCCGCGATGCCTTCGCGTACGAGACGACCGTCGCCAATGAGATCCGCGGAATCGGGCTGGACGTGTTCGATGCCGCGGCCGATTTCGGCAGCGCGGGACGCCTGCGGAGCTTCGCGGTCATGGACTGGATCGGCAAGTACCCGGACGACCCGAGGCAGCGCTTTCTCGGCGAGAACAACACGGTGAGCGTCCTGGGCCAGGAGGTCGGCCACCGCTGGCTCGCCTTCCTGGAGTTCCGCGATCACACCGGCCGGCGGTCGGATGCGCTCCTCGGGCGGGGCGAGGCGCACTGGAGTTTCTTCTTCGATTCGGACGCCTCGGTCATGGAGGGCAACGACATCGAGGATCTCGGCGGGGGTGCCTTCCGCACGGTCGCGGCGGTCGAACGCTACAGCCGTCTCGATCAGTATGCGATGGGCCTGCTGCCCGAGTCGGCCGTTCCGCCGTTCTTCTACGTCCAGGACCCCACGAACGTCTCGCCGGCGCGGGATGGGGACGATGCGCCGCGCATCGGGGTGACGTTCAACGGGACCCGCCGGGACGTGCTCATTCAGGACGTCGTGGCCATCCACGGGCCGCGCATCCCGTCATCCGCCGATGCTCCGCGCGTGCACCGGCAGGCCTTCGTGTTCGTGGTCGGCGCCGGGCGGACGGCCAGCGGCAGCGACGTCGCGAAGATCGATCGCATCCGGCGCGAATGGGAGGGCTTCTTCCTTCAGGCGACCGACGGCCGCATGCGGGCCCTCACGTCGCTCCGGTGACAATCCGCGTTCGACCGTTTCCGTGGACCAGGGCGGCAGTCCGCGATCAGGAGCCGGTCGTTTTGGTGCGGATCGCCTTGGGCGCGGGAACCGGCGTCGCGATGTACCCGCGCCGGGCCCGCACCTCGAGCCCCTGCCACTTCGCCTTCAGCTCGATCCTCCGGAACCTGCCGTCGAGCGTGGCGTTCGTGGGGGAGTAGGCGAGGACGTAGTAGGTGCTGGTGTCGCGGGCGATGGCCCCGAGCGCGCCGGCGAAGTTGTCGGTGCGGCGGATGGACATGCCGCCGGTCTCCGAGGCGAGTACGTCGAGGCCCTCTTCGGACGAATCCCCTTCGGTCGACAGGCTCCCGCGCGCGACGCTGGCGTCGGCCAGGATGCGCCCGGCCACGCCAGCCGTGCCGCGGGCGTTCAGCGAATAGATCGTGATCCCCGCCCGCGCCGCCTGGCCGGCGAGCTGGGGCAGCTCGCTTCGCAGGCCGTCGACGAAGAACCCCTCCGAGAGGAGCAGCAGCGTCTTCCGCCCTTCGAGCCTGGACAGGTTCCGCGCGATGTAGGCGATCGAGTCGAGCGTCGTCCGCGCGGCCCGGCGCGCCTCGCGCACGTAGGTCTGGGCCTTGCGCTCGATCACGTCCTGGATGTTCTCGCGGCCCCCCGTGAGCGCGCAGGCCTGCGGCTCGTCGATGCAGGCCTGTTCGGTGAGGTCCTCGAGCACCCGCCGGTCGCCGCTGTCGATGCGCGTGGCCAGGAACTCGGACGGGATGCGCGGAAACTCGATGAGCAGGCCCAGCCGGCCGGCCGTCGTTTCGAACGCCGGCATGGCGCTGCGGATGCCGTCGAGCAGCTCCTGCCGGTTGTTCGAGAGGCGTCCCTGCCAGAGCGATCCGTTCACGAAGATGCCGCCGAGGTCGCTCGGGCGGACGTGCTCGTTGACGAAATCCATGGCCGCGTGCTTGGCGCGGGCCAGCACCGTCGACGAGAGGTGCTCGGCATCGAAGAGCAGAATCCAGACACGCCGGCCGGTCTGGTCGGGCGAGCGCGGCAGCACGACGTCGGCGGCCAGCTCGCCGGGAGGGGCCGGTGACTCGGTGACGAGATAGAAGTGCTGGACGGCCTGGAGCGCGCCTTCCTCGTACACGTCGAAATCGTCCGCCGTGAGACCGGAGACGAATCGGCCGTCCCGGTCCTTGACGATGATGTCGACCTCGACCAGGCTGGTCGTCGTCCGGAACGTGCCGGAGTGATCCGGCGCGGTCCCCGGTTTCTGCTGCGCATCCGGATACGGCGCACCCGACGTGAGCCACAGCGCTGTCGACAGACATGCGAGCCGTGCGGTCATGTCATCCTCCGCGCCTGGTGAGCCGCTCGATGGCTTCGCCGGCCTGCCTGTTCCCGGGGTCGGCGGTTGCCGCCTGGCGGTAAGCCCCGAGCGCCCGGTCCACGTCGGCCCTCCGTTCGTGCAGCTCGCCCAGCCGCAGGTAGACGAGGGTGAGCGCCGGGACGCGCGCCAGGAGATCCTCGTACGCCTGGATCGCGCCGTCCAGGTCGTCTGCGCGCGCGCGGGCTTCGGCGGCGTCGATGCGCAGCTGCACCTCGCTTCCCTTGATCCCGGACAGGGCCGGCGGTGGAGCGGGCGCAGCGCCTTTCGAGAGGCGCACATCGAGCCTGGCGTTCGGTCGCATGGCGGACAGCTCCTCGGCGAACCGCCGCGTCTCGAATCCGGGGGCCTCCACCGTGAAGACCCAGCGGCCGCGCCGCAGGCCAATCATGCCGAATCGCCCCCGCTCGTCGGTCGAGGCCGTCAACGTCCTCGGCGCCTGGTCCGGATTGGCCGCGACGATAGTGGCGCCCCGGATCGGCCGGCCGGAGTCGTCGCGGATCGTCCCCGCCACCCGCACGACCTGCGCGCTGGCTGCCGGCGGAAGGGCCAGCAGCACCCCGAGCACGGCCGCCACGCCAGAGACCTTCATGAGCGAGAAAGTATAATCGCTCCACGCATGAAGCGTCCGGCAGTCGCCCTGCTGTTCCTGGCCCTCGCTGCTCATGCGGCCGGGGCCGGTCAGGCTCCACGCCTGTCCACGACCACACCCGCGGCTCCCGCCACGGCGGAGCGCGCGGGGGAAGAAGTCGCGACAATCGACGTGCGCCGGCTCGACGCCATCGACCCGCTGGTGCGCGAAGCCATCGCCGAACGCAAGCTTCCCGGCGCCGTCGTGCTGGTGGGCCGTGGCGACCGCGTGCTCTACCAGCGGGCCTTCGGGAACCGTGCCGTCGTGCCGCAGCTCGAAGTCATGACCCCGGACACGGTGTTCGACGTGGCCTCGCTGACCAAGGTGGTGGTGACCACGACCAGCGTGATGATGCTCCTCGAGCAGGGCAAGCTCCGGCTCTCGGACCGGGTGGCCACGTTCATCCCCGGGTTCGAGCGATACGGCAAGGGCGACATCACCGTCCGGCACCTGCTGACCCACGTGTCCGGGCTGCGGCCCGACGTGGATCTGGCCGACGCGTGGAGCGGGTACGAGACGGCGATCGCGCTGGCCGTCGAAGAGGTGCCGACGGCCCGGCCGGGCGAGCAGTTCGTCTACAGCGACATCAACTTCTTCCTGCTCGGCGACATCGTGCAGCGCATCAGCGGCCTGCCGCTGGATCGCTTCGCCCGCGAGCGGATCTTCGAGCCGCTCGACATGACGGACACGATGTTCCTTCCGCCGGTGGCGCTGCGGCCCCGCATCGCCCCGACCGAGAGCTGCACGCCGTTCGGCTGGCCGTGCGATGGCACCGACGCGCAGATGCTCCGCGGCGTCGTCCACGACCCCACGGCCCGCCGCATGGGCGGCGTGGCCGGCCACGCCGGCCTGTTCAGCACGGCCGCCGATCTGGCCGTGTTCTGTCGGATGCTCCTGGGCGGCGGCGTGTACGAGGGCACCCGCATCCTGTCCCCGCTGACCGTCGCGAAGATGACGAGCGCCGCCACGCCGGATCTGGAGCGGAACACCCGCGCCTTCGGCTGGGACATCGATTCCAGCTTCTCGTCCAACCGCGGCGAGCTGCTGCCGATCGGCTCCTTCGGGCACACGGGCTTCACGGGCACGTCGCTCTGGATCGATCCCGCGACCCGCCTCTTCGTGGTGTTCCTGTCGAACCGCGTCCATCCCGACGGCACGGGCGACGTCACCCCGCTGCGCGCGCGCGTGGCCACGGTGGCGGCGGCCGCGATTACCAGCGCGCCGGTGCCCGACGCCCGGCAGTGGACCGGCCGCGACTTCGGGCCCTCGGGGACGCTCCCCCCCCGCTCGAGCACGCCCGTCGCGACCGGGATCGAGGTCCTGCGGGGCGACGGCTTCGCCCTGCTGAAAGGCCGCCGGGTCGGGCTGGTGACGAATCACACCGGACGCGCACGGGACGGCGCATCGACGATCGATTTGCTGTACCGGGCGCCGGATGTCACGCTCGTGTCGCTCTTCAGCCCCGAACACGGGATCCGCGGCATCCTCGACTCCAGGGTGCCGTCGGCCGTCGACGAGAAGACGGGACTGACCATTCACTCGCTCTACGGCGAGACGCAGCGGCCCACGTCGGCGATGCTCCAGGGCATCGACACGATCGTGATCGATCTGCAGGACATCGGCGCCCGCTTCTACACCTACATGACCACGATGGCCTATGTCATGGAGGAGGCTGCCGCCCGCGGCATCGCGGTGGTGGTGCTCGATCGGCCGAACCCGATCAACGGCTTTCAGATCGAAGGACCGATGCTCGATTTGGCGCAGCTCGGGTTCACGGGCTATCTCTCGATGCCGATCCGCCACGGTCTCACGCTGGGCGAGCTGGCGCGCCTCTTCAACGGCGAGAACAGGATCGGCGCGAACCTCACGGTGGTGCCCGCGCGGTACTGGCGGCGCGACGACTGGTTCGACGAGACGGGGCTCCCGTGGATCAACCCGTCCCCGAACATGCGCAACCTGATCCAGGCGACGCTCTATCCCGGGATCGGCGCGTTCGAGGGCACGAACCTCTCCGTGGGCCGTGGCACCGACACGCCCTTCGAGCAGATCGGGGCCCCCTGGATCGACGGCGTGCTCCTGGCCGACACGCTCAACGCGCGGGGGCTCGCCGGCATCCGTTTCTACCCCGTGCGGTTCACGCCCTCTTCGAGCAAGTACGCCGGCGAGGAGTGCCAGGGCGTCTTCATGATCGTGGCCGATCGCCTGGCGCTGCGCCCCGTGCGCGTCGGCGTGGAGATCGCCTCCGCCATCCAGAAACTGTTCGGCGCGAAGTTCGAGCTGGATTCCGCCGAGCGGCTGTTCGGGTCCAGGGACGGCCTCGCGCGGATCCGCGCGGGCGAGGATCCCGCGTCGATCGCCGCGTCCTGGGCCGCCGGCGAAGCGCGGTGGCGCCTCCTGCGCAATCAGTACCTGCTGTATCGCTGAGCCTGCGCGGGTCGTGTGTTCCCACGCGCGCCGACTGGCGTGGAGCACGACTCGCGGGGTGGGGCGCGGATTCACGCGGACCCGACGTGTCGCGGGACGCGGATGGGCGCGGATTCACGCGGATCCCACGTGTCGACGGGACGCGGATGGACGCGGATTCACGCGGATCCCACGTGTCACGGACGCGGATGGACGCGGATTCACGTGGATCGGTCCATGACGGGACGCGGATTCCCGGCGACCCGTCTCTCACGGCATGCGGGTGGCGCCGGATTCCCGCGGATCCGATTCGCCGGATCGCGGTCGTGTCACGCCAGCGCCTGCGAGATCCAGTGGGCGCGCGCGTGACGAATCCGCGTGCGACGTGATCAACGGTCCCCCCGCATCGCTTCGCTGATGCTAGAATCAATCAGGCTCCCCGGCCATCCCACTCAATGAAGCGAGTGCCAGGCATCGCCTGGCTCATGTGCGTTGCCGCCATCGTCGTGTTCATGGTGGCGGCGGCCGTGCCACGGGCGTCGGCGCCGGTCCAGGCGCTCCAGACGATCGGGCAGGGCACGGGGTTCCAGCCGGGTGCCATCCCGCTCAACCCCCGCGCCCTGTCGGGCACTGGTGCGCTCATCGTCGGCGGCCTGCTCTTCCTGCTGTTCGTCTATCGCCGCAGGCTCTACATCCTGTGCTGGATCCTGGGATGGGTGCTGGTCGCGCTCTCGATGTTCGTCGCCGGCCGCAGCTATGCCGGCGAGAACGTCCGGCTGCTCGCCTACGGCCTCTCGCAGTTCCTTGGCCTGCTCAGCGCGCTCGTGTTCGTGGTCAGCGCCGACGCGTACCCCACGCGCCCGCGCTTGCCGCGCGGCTACGTCTACGTGCTGCTGCCGCTGTTCCTCTGGTTTGCGCTGGCGCCGCTCGGGCTCGGCCTCGCGAGCGTGTATGCGCCCGGGCACATCCTCATCGCCGGCGCGCTCGGTGCGGCAGGGGTCGCCCACCTCGGGCTGCTGCGGCAGGTGCGCATGCTCGGCGCGGCGGTCGTGGGCGCATCGATGCTGGTGCAGGCGGTCTCGAACGTCTGGGTCGTGCTCCGCGAGCCGGTGACGCAGTCGCCCGATCCGCCCAACGGCTGGCTCACGCTCGTCCTGTATCTCATCGCGGCACTGGGCATGCAGCTGATGACCTTCGAGGACATGACGTGGGAGCTGCGGCGGACGAACCGGCGGCTCGAGACCGCGCAGGGCAAGCTGCGCCGCATGGTGATCACGGATGCCCTGACGGGCTGCCGGAACCGGCGCTTCTTCGACGAGATCATCGGCCGTGAGGTGCAGCGGCACCGGCGCTACGGGATTCCGCTCTCGGTGCTGTTCGTGGACATCGACCGGTTCAAGGCCATCAACGACACGCTGGGGCACGAGGCGGGGGATCGCGTGCTGCAGCAGGTCGCCTCCTTCCTGCTCCACAACATCCGCGAGGCCGACTACGTGTTCCGGTGGGGCGGGGACGAGTTCCTGATCCTGCTCTCGTGCGGGGAAGCCGAGGCCGCCCGGCGTGGCGCCGCGCTCCAGGCGGCCTTCGCCCGCTCGCCGGAGGCCGCGGAGCTGCCGGCCGGTGTCGGGCTGAGCGTGGGCACGGCCGAGATCGAGGATGTGACCGCCGACGTGATGGCGCTCATCCGGCTGGCTGATGAGCGCATGTACGAGAACAAGCGCGCGCTGCGGAAGCGCGGGTCGGCGTAGCTATTCAGGATTCAAGGTTCAGGGTTCCGGCCAGTAGCCTCGAGCCGACAGGTCTCCGGTCCTGACTACCAGTCCATCTGATACAGCATCAGATACACGATCACCCCTGTCACCGAGACGTACAGCCAGATTGGCAGCGTCCAGCGCGCGATCGGCACGTGCCGTTCGAAGCGCGCGCGGAGGCCGTGTGTCAGCGTGATCAGCGCCAGCGGCAGGATCGCGGCCGCGAGCACCACGTGCGTGGCGAGGATCACCAGGTACAGCGCGCGAACGGGGCCGTGGCCGGGAAATGGCCGCGACCCCGCGTTGGCGTGGTAGACGAGATACGAGACCAGGAAGAGCGCGGAAGCGCCGAACGCGGCCAGCATGACCCGGCGGTGCGCCTCGAGCCGCCGCCGCCTGACGAGCACGTAGCCGGCCACCAGCAGCGTCGCCGCGATCGCATTCAGCGTCGCGTTCACCGCCGGCAAATCAGCCACTGACATGGCCGACTGCCGATTGCCGGTTGCCGATTGCCGGATTGCCGAATGCGATTCGACGATCGTGGGCTCGAGCTGCCGCACGGCCTGGCGAGGCTTCGGCCGGCCGGCAATGGGCGCGCAGAGATCCGCCAATCCGCCGATTGATCGATTCAATCTGCCATCGGCAGTCGGCAATCGGCAATGTCAGAGCCCGATCATGAGAATCCACAGCAGGGGCAGGTACAGGATGGACCCGAAGAACAGCCGGCGGGCATCGGGGATGCTCCGCGTCGACGCAAATCGCGCCGCCAGGCCGAGGAAGAGCAGCGAGAGCACGAACGCGCCGGCGAAGTAGACTGAGCCGGCCATCCCGACCAGCGTCGGCGCGAGGCTCAGCGGCAGGAGCGCGGCGGCGTAGCCGACGGCCTGCCGGGCGGTGCTCCGGCCGTCCGGCTCGAGCACCGGCAGCATGGCGTAGCCGGCGCGCGCGTAGTCCTCGCGGAAGATCCACGCGATCGCCAGGAAGTGCGGCAGCTGCCAGAGGAAGACGATCCCGAAGAGGACCCAGGCGCCCTGCGACAGCTCGTTCCGCGCGGCCGCCCAGCCGATCACCGGCGGCAGCGCGCCGGGAATCGCGCCGATGACGGTCGCGAACGAGGTCCGCCGCTTCAGCGGGGTGTAGACGAGCGCGTAGACGATCAGGGTAATCAGCGCGATGGCGGCGCTCAGCGAGTTCACGATCCCGGCGAGGATCGCGAGCCCGCTGACGGACATCACCGAGGCGAACACGCCGGCTTCCTGTGTCGTGAGACGGCCGTCGGGCAGCGGCCGGAGCCGCGTTCGCCTCATCAGCCCGTCGGGGACGCGCTCGAGCAGCTGGTTGAACGCCGAGGCGCCGCCGGCCACGAGCGCGGTCCCAACGAGCGTGGCGAGCAGGCGCGCGACGTGCCCCGTGTCGCCGCCGGCCATCGCGTAGCCGGCGAGCGCCGAGGCAATCACGAGAATATTCAGGCGGGGCTTGGCGAGGGCGGCGAAATCCGCCGATCGGCTCGGGGCCGCCGCGATGGCCATCGTGTCCGACTTCATGGCAGCGTCCCCGCGGCCGACGCGAATGTGAACGCGATGTCCTTCGACTCTGTCTCGCCGAGCGTGACCGTCTGCGTCTGCGTGCCGAGCTTCTCGTGCCACGCCTCGATCGTGTAGGTGCCCGCGGGCACGTGCTCCAGGCTGAACGTTCCGCCGTCAGCCGTCACCGCGAAGTACGGGTGATCGACAACCCCCACGTAGGCATGCATCCAGGCGTGCACGTCGCACTTGACTCGCACCATGACCTCGGGGGCCGTGAACGTCCTGACGTCCCTCATGCCCTGGCTGGGCTGCCCGACGTTGAACTCGCGGTTCACCGCAGGCAGGGCGTGCACGTTGTGGAACGTCGGGTCGCTGTTGGCAATCTCGATCGGCTGGCCCGCCCGGAGCCCGAGCACGTGCGGCACGTAGCGGCAGCCCTTCTGATCGAGGCGCGCCGGCTCCGTGGGCGTGTCGAACGCGTATCCGTTCAGGCCGTCCTTCACGTACACGAAGACATTCTGCAGGCCACCATCGCTGACGACCACGGTCTCGGCAACGGCGTCCGGATTCTCGCGCTGACAGACGGGGTCGGCCGCCATCCTGATCGCGGGATTCCGCGGAGGCGTACCCTCGTAATGGACCCGGCCGGTGATCCGACCGGCTTTCGACAGGTCCACCCGCCGGGCATCAGCGGCCGCGGCGCCTGCGGGCGTAGAGGGCTCGCCGCCGCCACAGGCTCCTGCCAGTGCCGCCAGAACGAGCGAGGCGCCGCCACGGCGCCAGGGGGGGCTCATGACACCCAAAGTATGACCGGGATGCGGCGCGATGCGCAACGCGACAACGCCCTCGAACGGGTTCAGGATCCCGATCCGGCGGCCCGGAGCTTGCGCAGGATCCGGTCCTCGATCCAGTGCGCGTCCCACCACTCGACGGGGTTGATCATCCGGCCGTGCAGCAGCATCGTGAAGTGCAGATGATCGCCGCCGGCCAGCCCGGTCATGCCGCTGCGGCCCAGCGTCTGCTCCTTCTCGACCATCTGGCCCGCCTCCACCTCGATCGACGACAGGTGCGCATAGAGCGACTGCAGGCCCATCCCGTGATCGACGATGACGCAGTTGCCGTAGATGCCCAGCTCGTCGGCGAACACCACCTTGCCCCGGTTGGCCCCGAGGATGGGCGCCCCCGCCAGCGACGCCAGGTCGAACCCGAGGTGCACCTGCTGATCGACTTCCTTTCCCCTGTAAAGGTAGGTCCGGTGATCGGCGAATGCCGACTCTACGGCTGTGTTCGTGAACGGGTGGAACACGACGCCGCGCCACAGCATCTCCGGCGCCGTCTGCCCGGCGAAGGAGGCGATCTTCTCGGCGTTCTTCCGGCGGAGCTCGCCGTTGATCGCGAGGAACTTGTCGAGCGTTTCGCCTTGGGGCTGGATGTCGGTCGTGCCCTCCAGGATCGCCGGAACCACGCGGTCGAGGAAACGATCGTCGAGGTTGATGCGGCTCTTCTTGAACGGCTTGGGGAACTTGCGATGGTCGAAGTCGGCGCGTGCGCTGTTGCCGGCCTCGTCACGCGCGAAGACACGGATCGGCGTGTTGATGTCCTGGTCGTAGAGGAGGGCGAAGAACGCCACGCGCACCGCCGGGTCGCCGAGGCGGATGCCCTCGACCGTTACGCCGGACGCCGGGAACCCGGGGTACTCGACGTCCCCCACGACGACCCCGGACTGCACATCGTCGGGCGAGACGCGGTAGATCACCATCTCGGCACCCCCCAGGTTCACGTAATGGTGGGTGGAGATCACCGAGACCCGCGGCCGTTCCAGCCGGACCTGCAGGTCCCGCACGGCGGTCGTCTCGACGGTCCGGATCCCGTAGAGCACGGGCCTCGACGCGGTCACGATCAGCCGGGCCGGGCCCGACTGCAGGTCGGGCACGGTCTGCTTGCCGAGCTCGCCTGTGATGCGGACCGTTTCGGGCGGCTCCTGCTTCATCACGGCCTTGCCCGGATCTTCCAGGCTGAAGAGCGGCGTCTGTTTCCCGTTCTGCTCGAAGACCACCTGAAGACGGCCGAACGTCACGTTCGGCGCGGACGCCACGACCTCGAACGGGCTCGCGAGCCCGACGAACTTGTCCGGCTTGCCGATCTCGACGGCCGGGCCGGTCATGCGGCCGGCGACGACGTAGGCCCCGCCCAGGGCGACGGATCCGATCAGGATCAGGGTGACGAGAAACTTCATGCACCGATCATAGTCGGTTGACGAGCTTCGAGTCTGCGAACTCGACTCCGGCACGCGCCCGGGCAGGACGTCGAGCACGCATCCTGCAGCGGAAACGGGAAACAGCGGCGTGCCGCCCTGCCGGGCCCTCGTTCGCCCCGGGTCGGGCGCGGCAGGCCGGGGCGGACGGTCGACGCGGGAACACCGGCCCAGGCTGGGCTCGTAGAGTCCGTCCATGGACATCCTCCGCCAGGATCTCGCCGTCGCGTGGCGCCTGCTGCGCAGGGACAGAGCCTACGCATTCGCCGTCGTCCTGACCCTGGCGGTCTGCCTCGGCGTCAATACGGCCATCTTCACGGTGGTCCGTTCGGTGCTCCTTCGCCCCTTGCCCTATCTCGAGCCCC
>DASPFV010000339.1:0-4297 GCA_035620975.1 Vicinamibacterales bacterium | reverse complement strand
AGGCGATGCTGTTCTTCGAGATGAAGTCGCGCTTGGTCTGAGCCGCCGCCGCTTCTTCCAGATTGGCTCCCACCGATCCTGCTGCATCCACCAGCTGCAACGCGATCCGGCGAAGCACGACATCACGGCTGACGACATCCCGACTGAACGCCACCACATCGACAGCAAACTGGAAGCGCGCACGCGGAGATCTGTAGACTCTTTCATGCCAAACGCGTGAGCACAACGGGTGCCAGGTCCCGATCGTCGGCACGCGCAGGGCCCTCCCACTTTTCTGCCTGCCATGCGCACTTTCTGCTCCGCGTGCAAGGCCTTCAGTCATCAATTGCTGCGCACTCACCCCACCACGCGAACTGCTATCTCGTTCTTACATCCGCCATAGCTCTTTCCCATTTCCCATTTCCCATTTACCATCACGAAGTGGTCCGTCCTACCGTCGCGCGCATAGACCTCACGGCCGTCCGCGCGAACTTCCACGCAATCGCACGATTCCTGCAGTCCTCGGGATCGCAGCCGCCGGGCATCATCGGGGTCGTCAAGGCCAACGCGTACGGACACGGCGCGGTGGAGGTGGCGCTCGCGCTCGAGGACGCCGGCGCTGCGATGCTGGCCTGTGCCGACATCGAGGAGGCGATTCTGCTGCGGCAGGCCGGGGTGCGCGCCCCCATCCTCGTGTTCGGCGCGCTGAGCGTGAGCGATCTCGATGGGGTGTTCACGCACGACCTCACACCCACGATCTCGAGTCCCGCGGCCGCGCGTGCGCTCGCAGCCGGGGCCGCGCGGCACGGCACGCGGCTCCGCTGCCACCTGAAGATCGACACCGGCATGAACCGTCTGGGATTCCGGCACGACAATCTCGCCCGCACGCTGCCGGAGGTGGCGGGCAGTCCCCACCTGGCGGTCGACGCCGTGTTCACGCATTTCGCGACGGCCGACGACCCCGACCACCCGCTGTTCGCGGAGCAGCGGCTGCGGTTCGAGCGGGTACTGGCGGAGTTGCCGGCGCTCGGCCTCGCGCCGGCGGCCACGCATGCGGCCAACAGCGCCGCGCTGCTGCGCGACGAGCGTGTCTGGTACGACTACGTGCGCCCGGGCCTGCTGCTCTACGGGATCGTGCCGCCGCCGATCGCGGCCACGCTCCCGCTCGTCCCCGCGATGTCCCTCGAGAGCCGGATCGTGGCGGTCAAGGGCGTGCGGCCCGGGGAAGGGACCGGCTACGGCATTACGTGGGTTGCCGACGGGCCGCGGACGATCGCCATCGTGCCCGCCGGCTATGCCGACGGCCTCGACGTCCGGCTCGCGAACCGGGGGTTCATGCTGGTCCGCGGCGTCCGCGCCCCGGTGGTCGGGTCGGTCTGCATGGACATGACGATGATCGACGTGACCGGCATGCCCGTGGCGCCGGGGGATCCGGTGACGATCGTCGGGAGTCAGGCGTCGGAGGCGATTGGGGTGCGCGAAATGGCGGCGGCCATCGGGACGATCCCCTACGAGCTGCTCTGCAGAGTGGGCGCGCGCATCGAACGGGTCTACGCGTCGGGAGCGTCCGATTGATCGCCCGGCGTCCGCATCCACGAGCTGGCGGGCTCACCCCATGAAGTCGAAGACGGTGTTCGCCTGTCAGGAGTGCGGGAGCCAGTCCCCGAAGTGGCTGGGCCGGTGCCCGGAATGTGGCGCGTGGAACTCGCTGGTCGAGGAGCGGCCGGCGCCTGCCGGCGCCGCCGCGTCGGCCGAAAAGCGCTACACGCTGGCGGCGGCCGCGGGGCCGCAGCTCTATGCCGAAATCGACACGGTGATCGCCGAGCGGCTCTCGACGGGCCTCGGGGAGTTCGACCGGGTGCTCGGCGGGGGCGTCGTACCGGGTTCGCTGGTGCTCATCGGCGGCGAGCCGGGCATCGGCAAGTCGACGCTGCTGCTGCAGGCCGCCGCGCATTTCGCCGGGACCATCGGTCCGGTGCTCTACAGTTCCGGGGAGGAGTCCGAGCACCAGATCAAGTCGAGGGGTGAGCGGCTGGGCGTTGCCGCTGTTCCTCTGTACATCCTGGCCGAAACCTGCCTGGAGCGAATCCTGGAGGAGCTCGGCCGGCTGCGGCCGGCCTTCGTGATCGTCGACTCGATCCAGACGATGTTCTCACTCAAGTTCCAGTCGGCGCCGGGCAGCATCGGCCAGGTGCGCGAGGCGGCCACACAGCTCCTGTTCGCGGCCAAGGGGCAGAACATCCCGACGTTTCTCGTCGGACACGTGACGAAGGACGGCAGCCTGGCCGGCCCGAAGGCGCTCGAGCACATTGTCGACACGGTGTTGTATTTCGAGGGCGAGAAGCATCATGCCCATCGCGTGATCCGCGCGGTGAAGAACCGGTTCGGCGCGGTGAGCGAGCTCGGTGTCTTCGAAATGACCGGCTCCGGACTCCGGCCCGTTCCGAACCCGTCGCAGCTGTTCCTCTCGGAGCGGCCGGCTAATGCGCCCGGGTCGGCCGTGCTCTGCTGCGTCGAAGGCTCGCGGCCGCTGCTGGTCGAGGTGCAGGCGCTGGTGAGCACCAGCTCCTACGGGAATGCCCGTCGTACGGCGAGCGGCGTGGACGCCGCGAGGCTGGCCCTCCTGCTGGCGGTGCTCGAGAAGCGGGCCGGGCTCAACCTGCTGGGCGAGGACGTGTTCGTCAACGTCGCCGGGGGGATGGTGCTGGAGGAGCCGGCGGCCGACCTCGCCGTGCTGGCCGCCGTCGCATCGAGCGTGCGGAACCGCCCCGTGCAGCCGGGGACGGCCGTCTTCGGCGAGGTGGGACTGGCCGGCGAGATCCGCGGCGTGACGCAGGCGTCGCTGCGGGTGCGTGAGGCCGCGTCGATGGGCTTTTCTCGCTGTATCGTGCCAGACAGCAACTGCCAGCGGGAGGACGTCCCTGCCGGCATCGAGGTGGTCGGGGTCAGGCACGTCTCAGAGGCGCTCGATCAGCTGATCGCCTGGTAATCCGCGGCCGTCCGGGTCTCGGAGGCGTCCGCCATCAGCGCGGGGCTCGGGTCGCAAGTGGCCGTGACGCCATCCGGCAATCCCGGGCGGTCCTCCATGGGCTGGTCCTTACGGCGGGCTCCGGAATCTGCGCGGCTCGAGGTCGCGCGGGCCCCTGCGTATACGAAGTACGCGTCGCGACGGGGACGATCCATCAGGGAAGCATCTGATTTCGGCGATCCGCGCGGGCGGGTATCATAGAGCCTGCATTCATACCGGGAGCCCTCCGCATGCCCTGGCACCTGATTGTCCGCGTGCTGTTCGTCCTGGTGGTGACCTATGCCGCCGTGATCGCCCGGCCGTTCGGGCAGGACCCGGTCGTCAACGTCCTGGTGGGCGGTGCGCTCGGGCTGGTGATGATCTTCGTCGAGACGCGCCTGCGGGAGGCGGAAGTCACGGATCTCCTGGGCGCGCTCATCGGGGGGGCGATCGGGCTCGGGCTGGCCAAGACGATCAATGCCGCCCTGTTCTGGGCCGACACCGCGCACCCGCGCGTCGTCTTCCTGCACAGCTTCGTCCTGCTCGTCTTCCCGTATCTCGGGATCGTCATGGGTGCGCGCAAGGGGGAGTGGCTCCAGCCCGCCCGCCTCGCCGGCCTGTTCCGGGAGGCGGGGCCGCAGAAGCGCTACCGAATCCTGGATACCAGCGTGATCATCGACGGCCGGATCGCGGACGTGTGCGAGACGGGGTTCCTGGACGGGACGCTCGTGATTCCGCAATTCGTGCTGAAGGAGCTGCAGCTCGTCGCGGACTCTCCGGATTCCATGAAACGAAACCGCGGCCGGCGGGGCCTCGACATCCTTCAGAAGATACAGAAGATGTCCGGCGTGGACGTGATGATCTCCGACATCGATTTCCCGGAGATCCGCGAAGTCGATCTCAAGCTCATCGAGCTGGCGCGATCGCTTCAGGGGAAGATCGTGACGAACGATTTCAACCTCAACAAGGTCGCGCAGCTCCGTGGCGTCCAGGTCCTCAACATCAACGAGCTCGCGAACGCGCTGAAGCCGGTGGTCCTGCCGGGCGAGTTCATGAAGGTCTTCATCCTCAAGGAAGGGAAGGAGTACAACCAGGGGGTCGCCTACCTCGACGATGGGACGATGGTGGTGGTCGACAATGCCCGGCGGATGATCAGCAAGAACATCGACGTGGTGGTGACCAGCGTGCTGCAGACCACCGCGGGCAAGATGATCTTCGGGCGGTACATCGAGGCAGCGAGCCAGCCGGCGCCGGGCCCCCCGCCGACGGTCGCGGTCGCGGCCGCGCCTGGAGGGCGGCCGGCCAACGTCA
>DASPFV010000338.1:0-14226 GCA_035620975.1 Vicinamibacterales bacterium | reverse complement strand
GAGTCGAACCCGCGTTCGACTCGCGCTCCCGCCGCCAGGGACTGCTCGGCCGGCCGTCCCTGCCCGCCGACACCGTCCTCGCGATTGCCCCGTCCAACGCCGTCCACACGTTCGGGATGCAGTTCCCGATCGACGTCCTCTTCATCCGGCGCGACGGCCGCGTCCTCAAGCGGGTGCAGTACCTCAACGCGCGGCGCATCGCCGTGGCGTGGCGCGCCTTCGCCGTCCTCGAGTTCGCCGCGGGCAGTCCCGGAGTAGCCTCGACGATGGTGGACGACAGGCTGGAGATCGAGGAGACTCCGACCGTCTGAAGTCTCCGCGTCCGCGGGGACCTGAATTGAAGCCGTGGCAATTTCCGGCGCGCGCTTTTTCCTGCCTGGGCGACGACGCAGGGCCGCGCGTCGTCTCGCTCCGAGGTCCTGGAGCCCGCCCGCATCGCTCCGCCGCGGTGGTGAATCGGAGCATCGTCGCGTGACCAGATGGCCGTCCTGGCCGGCGCGTTCGCAAGACTAATCACGTGTCCGCGGCCATCTGCGCGCATTCGCCGTCGCCCGTGGGCTACGGCGGACAGGTCCGCGTCTCGTCCTGTGAATCCGCGATTCAGGTCGAGAGCACGCGCCGGGCCGATTCGATGCGTCGGATCTCAACCCGTTCGTGCTGATCGCGCGCCCGCTCCACCAGCGTCTCGAAATCGGTGCCGTGAAAAGCAGGCAGCGCCGCAGCCGCCAGCGCCCTCCACAGCGCCAGCTTGCCCTGGATACCCAGCGCGAGGAACTCGAGGGCTTCGAGCCGGGCGAGCGACCCGCGGGAGGGGTCGTCGACATACAGCTTGAGGTTTCCGGCCCACTCGGCCATCCAGCCGCCGATCTGCCGGACCGTGCTCGTCCGCCCGCCGGTCTTCTTCAACAGCTCCTCGAGCGTCTGGCGGTCGTCGGAGATATCGTGGCGGAGACGTGTGAAGAACGCCCCGTCGGCAGGCACTCCGGCGTGGCCGATCAGGTGGTCGAGCATCCGGAGCGCGGCGACCGCGCCGGACAGGTGATCGTTGAGGTAGGTGGCGAGGGCATCCGTCGCCTGAGTTGCAGGGGTCGACATATCGTCCTCCAGAGCCAGCGCCCGTTGGCGCCTCCGCCGACAGCGGACGTGACCACGCGGAAGTGACATGCCAGGAGCGTTCCCGTTCGGTCAGTTCCGAGCCCGGCCGTGAAGCACGTCCGCCAGCGCCCGATGCGCCGCGAAGTACCCGCACATGCCGTGGACGCCGACCCCGGGCGGCGTCGAAGCCGAGCAGATGTACAGCCCGCGGACGGGCGTGGAGTACGAGCGCCAGGTGGGCCGCGTGAAGAGCTGGCGGATCGTGGAGGCCCCCGCTCCGATGTCGCCGCCCACGAAGTTCGGGTTGTACCGTTCCAGATCGCGCGGTTTCATGATGGCGCGCGAGAGCACGCGGCTCCGGAAGCCGGGAGCGAACCGTTCGATCTGCGCCTCCATCTGCGGAAGCACGTCGGCGTCGGATCCGTGCGGCACGTGGCAATACGTCCACGCCGTGTGGCGTGCGTCCGGTGCACGCGAGCGGTCGAACAGCGTCGGCTGCACGAGCAGCACGAACGGGCGTTCCGGGGGCCGGCCCTGCCAGGCCTCGCGTTCGCCTGACGCGATCTCCTCGAGCGTGCCGCCGACATGGACGGTGGCCGCGCGCGCGCACTCGGGGTTCGCCCATGGAATCGGGCCGCCGAGCGCCCAATCGACCTTGTAGGCGCCCATCCCGTAGCGGTATCGCTCGAGAGCACGCCGATATCCCGAATTGAAGCGGTGGCCGGCCAGGCGCAGCAGTGGCCCCGGGGAGAGATCGCACAGGATCGCCCTGGCTGCTGGCAGCTCGTCGATGGACGCGATGGTAGCGCCCGTGACGATCTCGCCGCCGAGGGACCGCAGATAGGACCCGAGGGCATCAGCCAGTCGCTGCGCCCCGCCGCGCGGCAGCGGCCAACCCGCCACGTGGGCCATGAGATTCAGCACGAGGCCGAAGCCCGCGGTGGGAGGGCGCTCGAGCGGCAGCATGCCGTGCGCGGCGAGTCCCGCGAAGAGGGCGCGGGCGGGCTGATCCGCAAAGAGGCTTCGCGCCAGCCCTGTCGCGGATCGCAGGGCACGCAGGCCGAAGAGGGCCGCTGCGATGGGATGCCGCGGCCAGCGGGGCGGACCGAGCACGAGCCCTTCCAGCTTCGGCCAGCTCTCGACGAGCGGGCCGAAGACGCGGCGATAGGCCTCGGCGTCGGGACCCAGCGCCGCGGCCGTCCGCTCGATCGACCTGTACACCAGGACCGCGCCGCCGTCGTCGAGAGGGTGGGCGAGCATGGCCTCCGGCTCCACCCACTCGAGGCCGTGCTCGTGCAGCGGCAGTGAACGGAACAGGGGTGATGCACGGGCGAGCGGATGGACGGCCGAACAGACGTCGTGGACGAACCCGGGAAGCGTGAGCTCCGCCGATCGGCATCCGCCTCCGATCGTGTCGCGTGACTCGAAGACGACGACTTTCAGCCCGTGCCTGGCAAGGACAATGGCGGCGGCGAGCCCGTTCGGCCCCGAACCTACGACGACCGCGTCGATGTCGATCATGAGAAGCCGGAGCCTGATGGCTCTGCACGGATTTTACGGCCGCGGCCGGACGCCGCCAGTCTGGACCTCTCCGGGGTTGAAGCCGGACCGTGACCATGGCCAGCCAGCGAGACGCACGCTCAGGCGGCTGCGTTCGCTGAACGGCCGTGACCGCACGGCCGCTGGTCCGTAAGCGTCCTCCGGTCCGCAGACGTAGATAGACCCGAGTCCACGGATGCGAGCGTGGGCGATCCGGGGCGACGGACCACCTCATGCGAAAGCTCATCTGGAGCGCCGGCTTCGTACTGCTGCTGCAGGCAGATCCCGCCGGCGGGCGGCAGGCTGCCGAGGCGCCGTCCGATCTCGATCGGACGGTCCAGTCCTTTCTCGATCGCCATCGCGGGACGTGGCGGGATCTGAACGTGCCGGAGAGCGACGGGAAGGTCCTTCACAACCTCATCCTGCAGCACAAGTACACCCGCGCCCTCGAGATCGGCACGTCGACGGGACACTCGGGCGTGTGGATCGCCTGGGCGCTGGCAAAGACGGGCGGCAGGCTCATCACGGTGGAGATCGATCCGCAGCGACATCGAACGGCGGTCGCGAACTTCAAGGAAGCCGGTCTCGCCGGCCACATCGACGCGCAGCTCGGCGACGCGCACGAGATCGTGCCCGCGCTGCCAGGGCCCTTCGACTTCGTCTTCTCGGACGCCGACAAGGACTGGTACAGGAACTACCTCGTGGCGGTCTGGCCGAAGCTGGTGCCCGGCGGCTGTTTCACCGCCCACAACGTCTCCGGAATGGCCGGCGGCGGCATCCGTGACTTCCTGGCACATCTGAAGACCCTGCCGGACGCCGAGACGACGATCGACAGGTCGAGCCGGGCGGGGATCTCGATTACCTACAAGCGCGGCCGCTCCTAAGGAGAAACCGGGGGGCTTCGCCCCGCCGGACCCCCCATCGCCGTCGCTCGCGGGGGCCCACGATCCCCGCTCCGCTCCGGCGGGGCGCGCCCTTGGCGCGCCTTTCATGACGTCGTGGGTCCGGCGCAGCCGGGTGGGGAACTAAAGAGAAACCGGGGGCTTCGCCCCGCCGGACCCCTCACCCCACCCAGCGCGCGAAGAACGCGCCGGGGGCCCGGCATCGCCGTCGCTCGCGGGGCCCCCCGATCCCCGCTTCCGCCTTCGCGCCGCAGGCGCTCCGGCGAGACCTCGCCGAAGCCGGTCGACAGTCACTGCTCGTTCGCGTATCGCTGCAGGGCGATGACGAGGGCTGCCGCGGAGCGCAGGTCCGTTCGTCCGAACCCGGCGACCGGCGCGTTCCGGTACTCGACCGCGTGCGAAGCCTTGAGCGACAGCACCCGGGTCAGCGTCACGTGCAGAGCGGTTTCGCTCGTCGCGCGCCAGTTCCTCCCCTCCTGCAGGTCGGCACTGATGCCGGCATCCTGCGTCAGCCGTGCTTCCGGCCGCAACGCCCAGACGTAGTGAAGGGCTCCCGTCGCCGTTGCGAAGCTGCGACCGGTGGCATCCTGTCGGTCCTCGATCGTGATGCCGGCGCCGGCTTCCCCGGTCAGGGTGTGAGACTGCGGCAGTCGCGCCGCATACCCGAGCCCGGCAGTCAGGGACGTGCGGCCTTCGATGCCGGCGAACTGGTCGCGCGCGAACCCCGCCTCGACGAACGTCGTCAGTCGCTCGCCGACCGCGAAGCCGTGGCGCGCCTCAAGAGTCAGCGATCTGGCCCGCGTGACCGAGTCGACCTCGCTCGTGAGGAACGAAATCGAGGCGGCCGTGGTCCTGCGGTTCAGGCGGTGCGTCAGACCGCCGTCCAGTCCGAGCGTCAGCGTCGAGGTGTTGCCGCCGGTCGCGACCAGGGAGAGCTCGCTGGCGACCTCCCACACAGGCGGAGCCTGAGGAACCGCGCCGTATTGGGAGGCCAGGCTCGCGTCGGCTGGCGGCGGCCCCGCATGTCTCACGCGCAGGCGCCATTGCCCTCCTTCCCGGACCCACACATCGGTGACGAGGCTGCGCAGGACGGCTGGACGGCATGTCGCGGGATCGACATAGAAAGTGAGCTCGAACGACGCGATCGCCACGTCATCGTGCCGCTGCACGCGCAGCCCGTCGATATCGGATCGATCCCCCCAGCAGTGCGTGACCGCGTTGCGGATCCATGTCTGGCGATCGAGATCCGGTGAGCCGCGCAGGATGTATCCTGCGGCGAGGAGCGCGTCGAGCCCAGGGAGGTCGCGGGCGTGCATCGCCCGGGCCAAGGCCTCCTCGCGGGCGCGGATTTCTCCGGCCGGGTCCATGTCGGGCGACTGGGCGGCCAGCGGAGCGGCCAGGCCGACGAGAACGGCCACCGCCAGAGCGGGCGGCGGGGCGGTCACGCCGCCCGGACCCGGCGACCCGACGCGGGACGCCGCGGCAGGTCGGGGCCCCAATCGAGATGACGCGCCAGGCGGGCCAGCACGCGGCGGGCCGCCGCCCGATCCCGCGCGTTCACGTCGGCCAGCGCGTGCGCCACGGCGAACTCGACCGTTCCGCGCCGGACCGCGTTCGCCCGGCCGCCGCGGCGGGTGAGGTGGAGGATGACGCGGCGACGATCGCGCGGGTCGCCGGCGCGGCGGAGGAGCCGCTGCCGCTCCAGGCGCTGGAGCACGCCGGTCAGCGTGCTCGGGTGGACGCGGAGCGTGGCGGCCAGGTCGCCGGCGGAGACCCCCGGGACGAGCCCCACCACCCGGAGTACCAGGCGCTGCGGGCCCGTGACGCCGACCTCGGCCGCCATCCGCTTCGAGGTTCGCTGGAGGCCGTGCGCCACGGCCCAGAGCAGCTGCATGAACTGCAGCACGTCCGGGAGATCTCCACCGACCCCGGCCGGGCGTGCATCCACGGCTCGCGTGCGCATTTCTTTTGACCTCAAAGCATCAGATGGTACCATGGATTCTTACCGGCAGAGGGTGGCGCTCCCCCCGCCGTGAGGACCGATGGCCCACGCCTTCCAGCACGCCGACCGGCTCCCGCCGTCTCCGCTGGCGCTGCGCCTGCTCGCGCCGGCCGCGCGCTCCGCGGGGGCCCTGCTGCGGTGGGCCGCTCGATGCGTCGGCGCGGGCGGGAGCCGGCCCGCGCTCCCGCCGGTCAGCTCGGACTGGCTCCGGGAGCAGGCAGTCCGCGACAGCAGGCAGGGAGGCTAGTGTCCTGACCGCGTGGTTCGTGGCCATAACTCCCGGGCGGGGCATCCCGCCTGGCGGCGTTGCTCGTCGCTTACACATTCCCGATTTGCGCGCTCCTCACCCCTTGCCATGCGGGCGCCGCGCTCCGGGACTTATGCCACGATCCACGCGGCCAGGACACCAGCAGGATGATGAAAAACGACATCCTGCCTGGAAATGGAAACGGGAAAAGGGAAAGCCCAAGGATTCGCGCATGATTCCCCCATTCAGCCCCCTCGTCGTTTCAGCGGCCTGTCCCGCCATTCGTAGGTGACGACGACGGGCCGATGCGTGGAGAGCTCGGCCGAGGCGGTCCGGTTCAAGCCTGCCCGATCGAGGTCGCGTTCGGAGTAGTCGGCCGTGTCCAGCACGTAGGCGTCCACAGCGCGCAGGCTGTGCGGCGAGTACAGCTGGAAGTCGAACGGCAGGTGCGGAAAGCCCGAGGTGTCGCCGCTGTTGATGGTCCAGGCCTCCTGGCCGTCCCGGTGCAGCGCTTCGGCGGCGATCAGGCCGTGAATCGGCGGGGGATAGGGTCCTGAGAGCACGACCAGCGGCAGAACCCCGGTGCCGCCCGTGCCGGGCGGTGGCGCGGCGAGGTTGAAGTCGCCGGTCAGGATCACGCCGTCGGCGCCGACGGTTTGAATCGTCTCTGCCACGAGCTGCCGCACGTGGCGTGCCTCCGCCAGCCGCCGAATCTCCTGCCATCGTCCGCCGCAGCACTGCAGGTCGATGGCGACGAGCAGGATCGTCCCGTTGCCGGTCTGGAGCGTAGCCGCATTGACCGGAATCCCGTTCCCCAGCTCCCGGCGCAGCCGATCTCGCGCCTCCGGCTCCGCCGCGGCGACAACGGCGTCGATGTCGGGAGGGGGATAGACATTGCGCTGAAATTCCGCGACGACGTCGATCGCCGAGCGAGCAGCCATGACGATCCGCTGCCGTCCCCCGCGTTGTCCCCACAGGACCGTCCAGCTGTTCCCGGTGCGGCCCGGGACATCCTTGAACAGTGCCCCGACAGCGGCCTGGGCGAGCGAGCCGTCCACTTCGTCGAGCAGCACGACGTCCGGCTCGGCGAGCTGCAGATGCCCGCGAAACATGTCGGGCTGCTCGACGGGAGCGCGTCCCGACACGTTCCACGAGAGGACGCGAATCCGCGTTTCGCCGGCGGGTTGAAATTCCGAAGCGGCGAGGAGCAGGCCGATGGCGACGAGGGCGGAACACGGGCAGCGCATCGACGGTCCATCTGAACGATAGGGAGGCCGGGCGAGTACGTCCAGCGGAATTGCACCCGTTCACGGCATTCCGGCTTCGACTCGGCGGCCGCCATTCCGGAGTTCTGAGGCCTGGGCTTCCGCAACGACGGTGAACGCAACGGCGGCGGGGCGCCCGCCCCGCACGGCGCGGCGAGGGAGAAGACCGGTCAGCCGGTATGGCCGGCGCGGCTCCCACGCTGCGAATCCGACCAGAGCCGTGCTGTTTCAATTGACCTCACCTCGGCTCCATAACGGAACACACGTAGTAAGCCGTTCAATTTCAGTGACTTGAAGAGCGAATGGCTGGCGGACTGCTCCGTTTCAGCGCACTACCGGACGCTCGACCCGCCATCGGTTCGCCGACCTGGTTGCATTAAACGCTTCAAACTCAGCCAGTTACCGTCGTCGAGTCCATCCAGCTCGGCAGGCGCGAGGTTTGCCATGCACTGTACGTCTGGCCCGGAGGACGCTGCATGCTCTCGTGCTCCCTTGTACGGCGATCGGTTCTGGTGTCGGTGGTGGTGGCGCTGGTTGCCGGGGTGTGGGTGTCGGCCGCCAGGCCGCCGAAGGCCACGGGGCGGGCGAAGTTCGACTCGGCGGTCGGGCGGCTGGCGGCGGATGCGTCGAACGTACGAGTCATCGTCAGGGCCGAAGGGGGCCGACGCGAAGCCGTTGCCGCGAAGCTGCGCGGCAAGGGCCATGCTCTTCTTGCCGAGCACGCCTCGATCGACTCGGTGAGCGTCGAGCTGCCCGCCGCAGCGCTCGAAGAGCTCGCGAGCGACCCGTCGGTGAAGCGCGTGTCGATCGATGCCGAAGTGAAGAGCTTCGCGGACGAAGTCGGGACGCTCGACACCAACATGCTGCTGCCCACGCTGGGGCTCCCGCACGAAGGCTTCACCGGACGCGAGGTGGGCGTCGCCGTGCTGGACACGGGCATCGTCTCGCACAGCGAGATCCCGGTGGCCGCCTTCTACGATCTCCGCAAGGGCACAAAGCCGACCAAGCCGGCGGATCCCTTCGGACACGGCACGCACGTGGCCGGCATGATCATGGACAAGCAGGGACACTCAACGGCACGCTACCGCAGCGTGGCGAAAGGCGTCCGGCTGATCGGTCTCCGTGTGCTCGACGACTCGGGGTCGGGCTATACCAGCACGGTCATCTCGGCCATCGAGTTCGCGATCGCGAACAAGGCGACACTGGGGATTGACGTCCTGAACCTCTCGCTCGGACATCCTATTTACGAGCCGGCCGCGACGGACCCGCTGGTGCAGGCGGTCGAGCGGGCCGTGGCAGCGGGCATCGTGGTCGTCGTCGCGGCGGGCAACGAAGGGATGAACCGGCAGACCGGAGAAGTCGGCTATGCCGGCATCACCTCTCCGGGCAACGCGCCCTCAGCCATCACCGTCGGCGCGGTGGACACGAAGAATACGATCACGCGGCTCGACGACCAGGTTGCCACGTTCAGTTCCCGCGGACCCACCTGGTACGACGGCTACGCCAAGCCGGACCTCGTCGCGCCGGGTCGCCGTGTCGTGTCGTTCATGGCGAAGAAGAGCGCGCTCTACAACCAGTATCCCGCGTACAGGGTGGACGTGGCGACGCGCACCTACATGACGCTGAGCGGCACGAGCATGTCCGCGGCGGTCACCAGCGGCGTCGTCGCGCTCATGATCGAGGCCAGCCGGTCGACGAACTCCCAGAACGTCGCGTTGCCGCCCAATGCGATCAAGGCCATCCTGCAGTTCACGGCCGTGCCCATCGCGGGTGCCGACGAGATCACGCAGGGGGCCGGATCGCTGAATGCCGCGGGTGCGGTCGCCCTGGCCCGGTCGATCGATCCCACACGCCCGCAGGGCAGCTGGTGGCTCGCCTCCGGCGTGTCGCCATTCACGCAGCTCCCCAACGGAGAGTCCGCGCCATGGAGCCAGCAGGTGTTCTGGGGCGAGCGCGTGCTCACGGGCGACACCGTGTACGTGAACCATCCGGCCTGGACGACGGCCGTCGTCTGGGGCAATGCCGTGGTGTGGGGCAACGCGGTCGTCTGGGGGAATGCCGTCGTCTGGGGTAATGCGGTCGTGTGGGGCAACGCGGTGGTCTGGGGGAACTCGATCGTGGGCTACAACGCCGACGGGACACTGATCTACGGTGACGCAGTCGACTGGTCCACGGTGGACCCCGACGCCGTCGTGTGGGGGAATGTGGCCGATCAGGTGGCGCTGCTGCCAGCGCGATCGACGAACTTCTTCACGCCGGTGTTCTGAGGCTCGAGAGCGGCGGCCGCGCGGCCTGGTCGAGCCCCGCCAGTGCCAGAGTCGATGCAAGCACCTGGAGCGTCTCAACGGGCGCGTCCGCCAGCTCTTCAGGGCCGCCGTACAGCGTGATCACGCCGACGAGCAACTGTCCGCGGCGAATCGGCAGACTGACCGCCGTTCGCGTCTCCGTCTCGAGCCCGGGCAGATCGAGTCTCGCGTCGGCCTCGGTCTGAATTCGCCCGGTGGCGGCCACCCAGCCGCTGACCCGCTCGCCGAGGCGCATGTGCAGCCGCGGCAGCAGGGCCGGGTCGAGGCCGACGGCTGCGGCCGGCGCCAGCGCATCCTGGGCCTCGACGTACGCGAACACCACGCCTGATGCTGCGCGCGTGAGCCGGCACGCCACCATCAGCACCGGTCCTCCGATCGCCGCGAACGCCGGCCACTCGGAAGACTCGATCCAGCTTTCCTCGGGGACGCCCGGCGCGGCTGCCCCTCGGGGGGCGGGATGCGCCGGCGGTTCGATGCAGGGCGCCTGCGCGACGAACGCATCCACCACGGCGGGGTCGTACATCGTCCCGCGGCGCGCGCGGAGGATCGCCAGCGCCTCGGTGCTGGACATCGCCGGGCGATACGGCCGCTCCGACGTGAGCGCATCGAAGCAGTCGACGACCGCGAGGATCCGGGCCCCGCGAGGGATCTGCCCGCCCGCCAGGCCGTCCGGGTAGCCGCTGCCGTCCCAGGCTTCGTGGTGGTGCCGCACGATCGGTGCGACCGGAAACGGGAACTCGATTCCGGCGATGATGTCCGCCCCGATGGCCGCATGCTCCTTCATGCGCGCATACTCGGCCTCCGTGAGCCGGCCAGGCTTGTTCAGGATGTGCTCCGGGACGGCCAGCTTGCCGAGATCGTGGAGGAGGCTGGCGGCTTCGAGGGCATGCAGCTCCGCCTCGTCGTTGCAGCCGAGCGCGCGGGCCAGCCGAAGGCAGGCCGTCTGGACGCGCCGGATGTGCCCGTGCGTGACCTGGTCTTTTGCGTCCACCGCATGGGCGAGCGCTTCGATCGTGGCCCGGTACTGCCGGTTGATCGTATCCAGATGCGTCACGCGATCGTTGATTCGCCCGATCCAGATCCGCAGTGCCATGTAGAGGACGAGGGGCATCGGCGCGAGCAGGACGAATCCCGCCAAACCGCGGGCCGGCGCGAACACCACCAGCAGCAGCGCCGCGTAGCCTCCCGCGAAGTAGTTCAATGCCAGATGGAGGAAGTGCCGGCGCCACGTCGCGAGGGGCGGTTCACCCTGCTCGAACGAGACGGCCAGTGCGATCAGCCAGGTGTTGACGAGGAAATACGTGGCCACCGCTGCCGCCATCGCGATTCCCAGCCGCGCCAGCGACGGGTCTGTCACGCCCTGGCCCTGATTTCCACCGATCGCCGTCAGGAGCGCACCCGCGACCCACATAGCGAGGCCGACGGCCCCTACATTGAAGAGGATCCGGCGCAGGCTCCGCTGGCCCGGCGACAGGAAGCAGGAGATCGCGAGGGCCTCGAAAGCCGCGGTGATGGTGGCGGGGGCAGCGCCCAGCAGGAGGAGCGTCGTGAACGTGAACGTGTCGGAGATCGAGAAGCTCACCGGCGCGGCTCGCATCCTGAGCGTGGCGACAGCGCCGAGCAACGTCAGGCCCGCCAGGATCGGCCACCGCGCGTCGAGCGGGGACCACTGTGCGGAGGCCACGGCATCGGCCAGGGCGACCAGTCCGGTCGCGATGACCAGCCAGAGGTAAGCGGCGCGCGCCGAGTCTCTTGCCATCGGGAGAAGGGCCGCGGGCAAAAGGGCCCCACCTCCTTATCGGCGGGATGCGCCGCTTCGGCAGGCCTCTGGTGGACTTTCCGGGCAGCGGGGACCGGAGCTGGGAGCTCGACAGGACCCCCGGCTAGGGGCTCGACGCGAGGGCCCGGTCGAGCGCCCGGCGCGTCTCGGCGCGCGCGACGACGAAGAGATGGTCGCCGGGGCGGAGCTCGGTCGACCCTCGCGGGGCGATGAGCGAGCTGCCGCGGGAAATCATCGCGAGCACGGCCCCGTCGGGCAGCTGAAGGTCCTGGACCGTCCGGCCCGCCAGCGGCGACCCGGCGGGCACGGTGTAGTCGACGATGTCGGCATTGACGTCGCGGAGGGTGAGGAGCTCGAGGGAGACGGCCGGCGGCGGCGGCTTCTCCTCCTGCAGGCCGAGCCGCGATGCCAGGAGCGGCAGCGTCCATCCCTGCAGGATCGCGGACACCAGCACGACGAAGAAGACGATGTTGAAGAGGAGGCGGCCGTCGGCCAGCCCGAAGAGGAGCGGATACGTCGCCAGGATAATCGGGACGGCTCCCTTCAGGCCCACCCACGCGATGAGGACTTCCTCCCGCCACGAGAAACGAAACGGCCAGAGCAGCGGCACGACCGCGAGCGGACGGGCCACTCCGATCAGCACGGCCGCGATCAGCAGTCCCGATCCGGCGACGCCCACCAGATCGCTGGGGGTGCTGAGCAGTCCGAGCACGACGAACATGACAATCTGCCCCATCCACGCGAGCCCGTCCATGAACAGGAACGTGCCGCGCTGGAAGACGACGCGGCTGTTGCCGACGACGATGCCCGCCAGGTAGATCGACAGGAAGCCGCTGCCGCCGAGCGTCGCCGCGAGGCCGTACGCGACGAACCCGCAGGCCCCGGCGAGCACGGGGTAGAGCCCCGCGGCGCCGAGATTGATGCGGTTGATCACGTGCACGGCGAGCGCGCCCGTACCGAGGCCGACGAGCGTGCCCACGCCCATCTGCATCACGAAGAGCGTTGCCAAATCCCAGCCCAGGGTCATCCGGGATGCGAGCACCTCGACGAGCCCGATCGTGAGGAAGATGGCCATCGGGTCGTTCGACCCGCTTTCGATCTCGAGCGTGGCGGCGAGACGCTCGCGCAGTTGCACCCCCTGGGACCGGAGCACGGAGAAGACGGCCGCCGCGTCGGTCGACGCGACAATGCTCCCGAGGAGCAGTCCGGTAAGCAGAGGCACGTCGAGCACGAACCAGGCCGCTGTTCCGGTGATGGCCGCCGTGAGGAGCACGCCGACCGTCGCGAGGAGCGCCGCAGGCTTCCATGCCGCGCGCAGCGCGGACGTGCGCGTCTGGAGGCCTCCGTCGAACAGGATCGCGGCCAGCGCGACCGTGCCGATCGCGTGCGCGGCAGCGAAGTTGTCGAAGTCGATGCCGCCGAACCCGTCCTCGCCGGCGAGCATGCCAACCGCGAGGAACAGCACCAGGACCGGCAGTCCGATCCGGGCGGACACCTTGCTGGAGGCGATGCCGACGACCAGCAGGGCGCCGCCGAGCAGGATGAGGCGATCGATGAAGAACATGGGAGATCGAGGCGAGCGCGCAGCCTCTCCGGTTCAGGTCTGCCCGATGCGGAGCGCTGACGCGAGGCAGCCTGATTCTACTGTGCGTCCACGACGCAGGCCGCTGACGAACGCCGGCCTGGTCCACTGCCACTTCCCCTGGGAGATGGGTGCTTCAGCATCTCCCGGCGGACGCGCTCGAGTTTCGCCAGCCCATCGGCCCCATCCGCGCCCCGGGTATGCGACACTGACAGAGGGTCCGCCGTGCCGATCCGTGCCCTCGCGCTCCGCCGCCGCGCCGTTCGTCTGAAGCGCCGGTTCCGTGAAGCCCGCGCGCTTGCGTGCGCGTTCGAATCGCCCCACCGGCCCATCGTCGCGCAGATCATTCCCGTGCGCCGGTGCAACCTGTCGTGCACGTACTGCAACGAGTTCGACCGCACCTCCGATCCGGTACCGCTCGAACAGCTCCAGCGCCGGATCGACCGGCTCGCCGGGCTGGGCACGACGATCATCACGCTGAGCGGCGGTGAACCGCTGCTGCATCCCGCGCTCGACGAGATCGTGCGCCACATCCGCCGCCGTGGCGCGATTGCGACGATCATCACAAACGCCTACCTGCTCACAGCCGGGAAGATTCGCAGCCTCAACGGCGCAGGCCTCGACTCGATGCAGGTGAGCATCGACAACCTGAGGCCAGACAGCGTGTCGAAGAAGAGCCTCGCGCTCCTCGACCCGAAGCTGCGCCTGCTGGCCGATCTCGCCGAGTTCGATGTGACGGTGAACGCTGTCGTCGGCGGCGACAGCGCCTGCCCCGAGGACGCGCTGCACATCGGGCGACGGGCGCGCGAGCTCGGGTTCCAGAGCACGGTGGGGATCATTCACGACGACGGGGGGCAGATCCGGCCGCTCGGCGAGCGCGCGCGGCAGGTGCTGAAGGAGACGCTCCGGCTCGATCGCTCGACGTTCTCCTTCGATCGCTACAACCGCTTCCAGGAGACGCTCGCCGACGGCAGACCATGCGACTGGCATTGCCGTGCGGGCAGCCGGTACCTGTATGTCTGCGAAGACGGACTCGTCCACTACTGCTCGCAGCAGCTTGGCCGGCCAGGCGTGCCGCTCGAGGCGTACACCGATCGCGACCTCGCACGCGAGCACTCGACCGTCAAGCCCTGTGCGCCGTACTGCACGATCGGCTGCGTGCACCGCGTCGCCATGATCGACGACCTGCGGGAACGGCCGGTCGAGACGCTCCAGTCCTGGTTCGGAACGCCGGAATCGCCGGATGGACTTCCGGCCCCCGTCCGCCTGCTGCTGCGCGTCCTGGTCACCGGTCCCGAGCGCCGCTACGTGCGGGCTGTCGCGCGGCGGCTGTTCGGCACCTAAAGAGAAACCGGGGGGCTTCGCCCCGCCGGACCCCCACCCCACCCCAGCGCGCGAAGAACGCGCGCCGGGGGCCCCGGCATCGCCGTCGCTCGCGGGGGCCCACGATCCCCGCTTCCGCCTTCGCGCCGCAGGCGCTCCGGCGAGACCTCGCCGAAGCCGCTACG
>DASPFV010000337.1:0-7500 GCA_035620975.1 Vicinamibacterales bacterium | reverse complement strand
GAGTCGAACGCGGGTTCGACTCGCGCGGCGAGCACGAGGTCCCGGCTGCGGTTCACGAGGCGCCAGCCGCGCCCCGGGCGCTGGAGCAGCGGCTGGAAGATGTGCGATCGAGGCAAGCGCGCGCGCCCCCGGGACCCGTGTCGGGTGTGATCCTATACGGAGACCGGAGCTGCCGCATAGGAAGCGACCGGCGTCCGCCGACGCGCGGTCGTGGGTTTCCGGCGCATCCCGGACTGGTCGCCCCAGTACCGGATCACGCTCTCGATGATGCCGTTCAGCTGGACGCGCGGCTCGTAGCCGAGCAGCCGGCGCAGCCTGCTGATGTCGGGCACGCGGCGCGGCATGTCCTCGAAGCTGGAATCGAAGGCCTGCTCGTACGGCGTGTAGACCAGCTGGGACTCGCTGCCCGTCAGGTCGCAGACGCGCCGTGCGAGATCCCGGATCGAGATCTCCTCGCCGTTGCCGATGTTGAAGACCTGGCCGGCCGCCCGCGGCTCGTTGACGAGCGCCGTCATCGCCCAGACCACGTCCCCCACCCAGGTGAAGCTGCGCGTTTGGCTGCCGTCGCCATGGATCGTGATCGGCTGCCCGGCGAGCGCCCACTTCACGAAGTTCGGCAGGACCATGCCGTACCGGCTGCTCTGCCGCGGCCCGACGGTGTTGAACAGCCGCACGACGCTGACCCGCAGGTCGTGCTCGCGCGCGTACGCCATCGCCAGGAACTCGTCCATCAGCTTGCTCGTGGCGTAGCCCCAGCGGATCTTGTCGGGCGGGCCCAGGACCAGGTCGGCGTCCTCGCGGAACGGCAGCGCATGCCCCTTGCCGTAGACCTCGGAGGTCGAGGCGATCAGGACCCGGCGCCCGAACCGGTTCGCGGCCTTGAGCACGGTCTCGGTGCCGTTGATGTTGGTGTGAATGGTGTGAATCGGCCTCTCGACGACCAGCTTGACGCCAACGGCCGCCGCGAGATGGAAGACGACGTCGGCGTGATCGACGAGCGGCTCCACCGCCGACTCGCTCGTGACCGTGTCCACGATGCACCGGAACCCCGGGGCGCCAGCCAGATGGGCGATGTTCTCGAGCCTGCCCGTCGACAGATCGTCAAGCACCGTCACGTGATGGCCCTGCAGCACCAGGGTCTCCGCCAGGTGCGATCCGATGAACCCCGCTCCCCCCGTGATCAGCGCACGCATCGTGTCTCCCTTCAATGAACCAATCCCGCAATCACCCAATCAACAATCGCCAATCTGCAAACCAGGGAATGCACTCGGCAATCCGCAATCTGCTATCGGCAATTAGAATCGTTTCACCAGCACAATGCCTCCGCTGGAGCCGCTGAAGGCGCCGCTCTCGAGCCGGCGGTTGTTCGTGACGCTGCCGTTCACCTTCAGCACCCAGGCGTCGTAGATCCCGAAGGTCGCCTCCGCCGACGCGTTCGTGCCGAGCCTGAAATCGCGCGACGCATCGTCGCGCTGGCCGCCGATGCCGGCCGAGATCGCGACGCCCACGCGTTCGGAGGCCTTCCAGTAAGGCGACACGACCGCGGAGTAGTACTCGTACCGATCCGGGTCGTAGTAGCCGTTGCTGAAGTCGTGGCGGGCGCCGAACTGGTGCACCAGGACCCCGAGGTCGAGGTTGAAGCGCTGGCGCCGCGCCACTTCCACGCGCGGCGAGACGAAGACTTCCCACCGCACGTTGCCGTCGGAGAGATCCTCGTGCGAGGCGTCGAGCACGAGGTGGTAACGGAGCGCGGGATTCCAGTCGAGCTGCAGCCGGTGACCGACGCGGGTCAGGCCCAGCCCTACCGTCCGCGGCGAGATGGTGAAGAACCCCGAGCTGCGCTCGGCCGAAGCGGCCACCGTGTCGGTGGCGAAGCGGGCGAGCGCCGAATACGTGGTCATCGAGTCGGCCCCGGTGTCCGCCTGGCCGATCGTGCCGGCCACCGTCAGCAGGCCGATGCGCTGCGTGACGCCGGCCCAGGCGTGATCGACCGACGCCGTCGTCGCTCCGGACAGCTGCTCGAGGCCGCTCGACGCGCGCGCCCGCAGCTCGACCATTTCGTAGCCGCCGTGAACCCGCGTATCCGTGCTGAACCCGATGTCGAACTTCGGCGTCGCCCGGAACGCACGCAACCCGTCGGAGTCGCTGTAGAAAGTGGCAGGCAATCCGGCGTTCGATGCGAGCAGCGAGCGCAGGACGCCCGCCGTCGCGCGCGTCTCGGCGCGGCCGGGTGTCAGCGCGTCGACGGCCGTCAGGCTCGAATACGCGTCCCCCTGCCGACGAAGCCTCGCGAGCGCGATGGTGCGCGACAGGTTCAGCTCGTAGTCCCCGGGTGTCGCGGGCAGCAGCGCCTCGATGTAACGGAGGGCTTCACCCGGCCGGCCGCCGCGGGCGAGCGTGCCAGCCCGCTCCCGCATGTACTCCCGCGTCTCGCCCGCGATCTGCCGATAGCGCTCCAGCGTCTCGAGCGCGACCGCGAAGTTGCCGCGCCACGACTCGGCGCGCGCGAGCTCCAGCCATACGCCCGGCGCGGCCTGCGGCTGCGCGAGGTACTCGCGGTAGCTCGAGACGGCCGCGTCCGTGCTGCCGCCCCACACGCACACGCGTGCGAGCGCCAGGGTCAGCTCCGCGTCGCCGGGGTACTGCCGCCGCAGCGTGCGGTAGCTCCACTCGGCCGCCGCATAATCGCCAGCCCAGGTCGCCAGCTGCGCATGCGAGCGCAGGTACGGCTCGTGATCGGGCTGCAGCGCGAGCGCCGCTTCAATCGTCCTGACGGCGGCCAGCGGGTGCCCGGCCGCGGCATAGGCCTGTGAGAGCCGTTCGAACGTTGTCGCCGCCGGAGCCTCCTTTGCGGCGCGCTCCAGCGCGGCGATGGCATGGCCCGGCCGCCCGAGCCGCGCTTCGATGTCGGCCACCCGCAGCCACAGCCCGGCCGACGCGGGATCCCGAGCCAGCTCCGCGCGGTAGATCTCGAGGGCCTCCGACCAGCGCCCCTCTCCTTCGGCCGCCAGGCCGCGGTCGGGGACGCGCGGCTGCGCCGCAGCGTTCGCCGCGAGCAGCGCGCTCAGCATGACGAGCGTTGCGAGTCGAGTCATTTGCGCCACTTCCTGTTCCTGGTCACCCACAGATCGATGGCGAAGCGCCCCAGCGTAACGAGCTCGGACGCGAGCAGGGCATACCGGATGGGCACGACGGCCAGTCCCTTGAAGAAGTACTGGAGGCGCTCCCCCTTCGTGACCACGACGAGGGCGGTGAGCGAAATCGCCGTCTCGGCCGCGATGGTGACCCAGAAGCCTTCCCAGTTGCGGACGAGAATCATCGTGAGGAGCACGGTCGGGAAGAACACCTTCTCGATCGCCGACGTCATCAGCAGCCATCCGGCCGGACGGCCGTACTCGAGCGTGTGCTGCCGGCCGAAGGCCTGGCGGTAGGCTTCCCGCACGATGCGACGCTCGGCGCCCGTCCCGGAAGCCGGCTCCGGCACCGCGCCGTCCCCGACGTGCGCGACAGTCCGGTACATCGTGGACATCGATGCGACCGGGGACGGCCCCGCGCCAGCGCCCGCCAGGGCCGGCGCGGCCGCGACCCGGACCTCGGCGCCTTTGCCTGACGTCCCCTGCGGCGGACGCCGGCGGAGCCGGCGCCGTTTGTGGGCCCGGAGGGGACTGCGGAGCAGCGCGTCGAAGTAGTAGCAGGACTGCAGAAACGAGGACGACCAGAGGTAAACCTGCCGGGGGAGGCGGGTGCACAGCGGTTCCACAGTCCTGGCATACACGTCTGTCAGCTGGATGTTCCGGTAGCCCTCATCCAGCATGCCCATGCCGATGAAGATGTCTTCCGAGTTCGTGAGATCGTCCCCGAGCTTCGGGCCGAAGTGGTCGAACAGCGACTCGACATACTTGCGCCGGTAGGCCACGGCGCAGCCCACCGGATTCGTAATCGTGCCGAAGAACTCCATCTGCCCGCGGTAGACGAAACGCTGCAGGAACAGGTAGAGGACTTCGCGGTACAGGTTCGTGACGCCGCGGAGGAACGCCGTCACCCGCGGCTCCTCCACGACCGGCTGCCGCACGGGCACCGACGCGAACGCCGTGACCTCCGGGCGCGCAGCGAAGGCGCGGCGATCGCGGCGCCGCAGCGGCAGGATGGTGCCGCAGGCCGACGCGATGCCGACGCCCTGATAGAGCTCGCGGACGGTGCGCTCGATGTAGTCGGGCGACTCGAGGATCGTGTCGCCGTCGAGGATGAACTCGACGTCCGAATCCAGCTCTCGCGCCTGACGCTTGATCGTCGGCGTCTTTCCAATCGGCTTGCGGCGCTGAATGGCCAGCAGCTCGATGCCGTTGCGCTCGCAGAAGGCCCGCGCACACTCGATCGTCCCGTCCGTGCTCCCGTCGTCGATGAGGACGACGCGGCGCGGCCGGAGCGTCTGGCGGAGCAGCGAGGCCAGGCACAGCACGATCGTGTCGGCCTCGTTGAACGCCGGGATCACGACGTCGACGCGCGCCTCGCGCCAGTCCTCGACCGGCGTCGGGTTCGTAGGGTCGGCCCCGCGCTTCAACCCGAGAAGGCTCAACGCGGCATTGGGGCCGAGAGCGAAGTAGGGATATGTCGCCATTTCAGATTTGTCTGCTCAGCTCGCTGCCGAATGGTTGAGCAACGGCGGGACCAACCTGAGCCGGAAGGCCCGGAGTCGCGTTTCTGGCGGAATTCCGCTCGGTTCTGGGCCGCCCGGTCCGGAGAGGAGCGGTAGCGCACCTCTGCAGGGGCGAGAGAAGTCTGCTATCCGGAGGTCTTATGGTCCGGGCTACAAGACGTTGCTCCCGGGCGGCAGCCGCAAAGGCTCACAGAATGGAAATTTGCGAGGGATGCAGCGTCCGCATGGAGGGACGCCACGGAAAGCGTGGAAGGAGCCGACCGAACTGAGCCCGAGCCCTGAGCCTGAGCCCTGAGCCCTAGGAGACTTTCGGCAGGCCCGGCGGGCGCGACGACTCCATCGGCACGCCGGTCCGGTAGGCGCGGAAATCGACCTTGCAGCCGTGCGCCGTGAGGAAGTTGTGGAAGCGGTAGTAGTCCGACGCGTCCATGCCGAACAGCTTGAGCAGCGCGCGGTAGTTGCCCTTCGTGGCGCTGAGCCCCCGTCCGACCAGCTCGCGGATGTCGTGGCGCGTGAGATCGCGATCCAGGAACAGCGGATGGACGTGATCCCAGAACGAGTACTGCCCCTGGACGAGCGCGTCGAACAGCTGATCGGCGATCTGCCGGCGCCGTTCGCGCGACGCGGACAGAACGTTGGCGGGGCTGCGGAGCGCCTCGGGCAGGTCCGATGGCGAGATCGTCGATCCGTCCGCCAGCCAGACCGCCTGCTCGATCACGTTCTGCAGCTCGCGGACGTTTCCGGGCCAGCGATAGCGCAGCAGCGCCGCGTTGGTCTCGGGCGTGCACGCCAGCTTGCGGCGCGAGCGCGTCAGGAAGTGCTCGACGAGCGCGGGGATGTCTTCCGGCCGCTCCCGCAGCGGCGGCACGCTGATCTGGATCACGCGAAGCCGGTAGAGCAGATCCTCGCGGAACTCCCCGGCGGCCACGCGTTCCGGCAGGTTCCGGTTGGTGGCCGCGATGATCCGGACGTCCACGGTGCGCGGCTGTGTGTCGCCGACCGTTTGCAATTCCCCGCTCTCGAGAAAGCGGAGCAGGAGCGCCTGCATGCGCAGGCTCATCTCGCCGACTTCGTCGAGGAACAGCGTCCCGCCATCCGCCTGCTGCAGCTTGCCCGGTCTGTCGCGGTAGGCCCCCGTGAAGCTCCCGCGGACGTGGCCGAACAGCTCCGATTCGAGCAGCGTCTCGGGCAGGCCGGCGCAGTTGACGGCCATGAACTGGCGCGCCCGCCGCTCGGAGATGCGGTGGATCTCGCGCGCGAGCAGGTCCTTGCCGACCCCGCTCTCGCCGGTGATGAGCACTTTCGCCTGGGATTCACCCGCACGCCTGGCGAGCTCGACGGCGCGAGCCATCTGCCGGCTGGTGTACACGAGCTCGCTCGGTCGTGCCGGTACCTGGTGCAACATCGCAGGGCCTAGCCGTCGCAAGGTCCATTCCGGCGCCTCGTATGTGCGCGCCGCGAACGAACGGTTGGATTCCGGCGCAATTCGTCGGAGGTTTCGGCGGAAAGTCACGGGACGGTCTTTCACCGGCAGAAGGAAGTCCATCACGCGGGCGACTTCCTGCTGAAGATCCGTGAACTTTAGACGGGGGCTCTGGGCTCTGGGCTCTCGGCTCTGGCCAGAGCCCACAGTCCTGGCTCGGGGCGCTTGGCTCTAGGCTCTGGCCAGAGCCTAGAGTCCAGAGGCTGGAGCCGATCTTCAAGCCGTTTGCGCGCGCTTCTGCACCGGGGCAGCCGCCCGGGGGCGCAGGAGCCGCGGGAAGAGCGCACCCGTGCGGCGGCGATACTCGTCGTACTGCGGGAACGTCTGTGCGAGGACGTGCTCCTCGAAGCGGATCCTGGCGAGAGTCAGCCCGAGCCATACCAGCAGAACGAGGCCCAGCGCGGCCGAGGGATAAATCAGCCAGACACCCCCATACTGCAGGACGTAGCCCAGATAGATCGGGTGACGCACGAAAGTGTAAGCGCCGCTGCGCACGACGCGCCGCGCTTCCGGTTCGATGCTGAAGGCGTAGCGCAACGACCACACCGAGAAGATCACGAGCAGCGATCCCGCCAGCCAGAGGATCGCGCCCAGCACTGCGATCTGCGGGACGCCCCCCTGCGCGAGCCACCCGGGCCACCAGGTGCGCGCCGCGTGGAAGAAGCCGAGGATCAGGAAGGTGCCGCCGTATGCCACGGCTCTCGCCGCGGGCGCCGAGTGCACCGCCTTCGGACGATCGCGCAGCAGGAATGCGATCGCGACGAAGAGCTCGTGGGTCAGCGTCGGCAGGAGGAAGACGCCGACCTCTGGCATCCGCGTCAGCGTCCAGGCCGCCAGCCCCGCAAAGCAGACCGCGCCCGCGACGTCGCTCCAGCGGTCGTGATACCACTGCCGCCAGTCGCCGCGAATGGGGCCGCTCACGATGCCGGAGGGGTGTGTGCTCATCGTCGTCAGTTCTCCCGGGATCTTCAGCGCACGCTCGCCGCTCACTGGAGCGCCAGATGGATTCGGTACCGGAATCGGACGGGCTGCCCATCGACAGTCGCCGGCGCGAACTGCCAGGCTTTCGCGGCGCTGACGAGCATGAATTCGTGGACGTCGCGGGGGATCGATCGCAGGTCGGCGCGCTCGACGAGCCCGTCGACCCCGATGACGAGTTCGAGAATAGTCAGATCCTCCGCTCGAACCCCCTTTGGCAGGTCAGGCAGCTTCGGATAGACGACACGTGGCAGCACCACATCGGAGTCCGCATGCGAGTAGATCCGAGTCCCGTTCGGCTCGCTCCGGGCTGGCCCGGACGAGTCGATGACGCGCGGGCTCCGGTTCGAGCTCGCGGCGATCTCCACGCGCGAGAAGAAGA
>DASPFV010000336.1:0-46521 GCA_035620975.1 Vicinamibacterales bacterium | reverse complement strand
ACGCCGCGGCGATCGCCACAGCCAGTTGGCGCACTCGGAGAATGAAGGCCTCCGTTCGGTGACCCCGATGCCGCCGCTGGCGTCGAGCAGGTTGAACATGTGCGAGCATTTGAGGCAGTAATCGAGCGCGGGGAGCACGAGCCCGGACCGGAGCAGGGTCTGCGACAGTCCGTAGTACTCGTCGAAGAGGTTGCGGTGGAGCGCGTGCAGATCGGCGGCGGGCATGTCGATCTGGCCGAAGGCGTAGCGCGATTGCTCCACTTCGTCCCGGTGCCGGACGTCCCGGTACTTGACCCCGGCGCCCCATTCGAGATCGAACACGTCGGCGACGTCCTGCAACGCCATCGCGAATCGCTCGAGCCCGTAAGTCAGCTCGACCGAGATCGGCGCGAGGTCGATCCCGCCGGCCTGCTGAAAGTAGGTGAACTGCGTAATCTCCTGGCCGTCGAAGAGCACCTGCCAGCCGATGCCCCAGGCGCCCAGCGTGGGCGATTCCCAGTTGTCCTCCTCGAACCTGACGTCGTGCGCACGCAGGTCGATGCCGCATGCCTCCAGGCTCTGCAGGTAGAGCTGCTGCACCTCGTCGGGCGCCGGCTTGAGGATGACCTGGAACTGGTGGTGCTTGAACAGGCGGTTCGGGTTCTCGCCGAAGCGGCCGTCCGCGGGCCGGCGGGACGGCTGGACGTAGGCCACGTTCCAGTGCTCGGGCCCGAGCACGCGGAGGAACGTCTCCGGGTGCATGGTGCCGGCGCCCATCTCGATGTCCATCGGCTGCTGCAGGAGGCAGCCTCGCGAGGCCCAGAACTCGGAGAGCTTGAAGATCAGTTGCTGCAGGGTGACCATGCGACCGCACGCCTAGACATGCCGCATCTCGCGCAGCACCCGGGCGGATTTGAGCTCCTTGTCGAGATGCATGTTGATCAACCGCCGGTGCGCGGTCTCGAGCTCGCGCGACGGCAGCGGCCGGAGCGCGAGCGAGGCAAGGCGGTCGGGGCCGATCGAACCGGCCGCCACGAGGAATCGGACGGCCGGCGCCGAGAGCGCCGTCCCTCCGGCCGGCGCACAGCGCCGGCACACCAGCGCATCCTCCCGGGGCGGCATGACCGCACCCCGGGCAATGGCCCCGCCGCAGACGGCGCACGCGAGCGGAGGATAAACCCCCTGCAGGCGGAGCAGCCAGTATTCGAAGTACCGCGCAAGCGCGTCGACGGGCACGCCCAGCGCCAGCGCATCCGTCATCGCCGCGCCCAGGCGGAAGAGCCGCTCGTCGGCATGGGCCTCCGGCGCCCACTCGTCGATCAGCTCCGCGAAGTAGCCGACGTGCCCCAGCGCCTCGGCGGAGGCCGCCGACAGCGGCGACCGGACCGGCTCGACGTAGTTCAGCCGGACCAGGTCGCGGTGCTCCCGCTCATAGTACGCCACCCCAGCGCGCGTCATCGGCTCGAGGGCGCCGATGTACTTCGACCGCGGACGCCGCGCGCCCTTCGCGACGCCGCGCTTCTTCCCGCGGTCGCGGGTGAGGAAGACGACAATCCGATCAGCCTCGCCCAGCTTGTAGGTGCGCAGGATGAGGGCCTCGGAGCTGTAGACGGGCATGGACTACGAAATGGTAAATCGTAAAGGGAACATGGGAAAAGGTCAGCCGGCAAAGTGCAGATACCGGAGGAACAGTGCGCCGAGCCCGAGGAACGACAGGAACCCGAACACGTCGGTCAGCGTGGTGATGAACACCGACGAGGCGAGCGCCGGATCGACCTTGAGCGCCCGGAGGGACAGAGGGATCAAAGTGCCGGCGACCGCGGCCACGACCATGTTGATGATCATCGCCAGGCCGAGGATCAGCCCGAGCACGTAGCTGCCGTTGGTCAGCCAGACGATGGCGGCGCCGATCCCCCCGCACGCCAGGCCGTTGCCGATCCCGACCGCCGCTTCCTTGAGGAGCGCCTTCCGGGTGTTGCTCCAGGTCAGCTCGCCGAGCGCGATGCCGCGGACGATGACCGTGAGCGTCTGCGTCGCCGCGTTGCCGCCCATGCCGGCCACCACGGGCATGAACACGGCCAGCGCCGTCACGATCGCGATCGTCCCCTGGAACTGGCTCACGACCAGCGCCGCCAGGAAGGCCGTGCCCAGGTTCACGACGAGCCACGGCAGGCGTTTGCGCAGCGACTCGATGGGCCGGGTGAACACCCGGTCGTCGCCGCTCACGCCGGCCAGCCTGTAGACGTCCTCGGTGGCCTCGTCCTTGATGACATCGATCACGTCGTCGACCGTGATCACGCCGACGAGCTTGTTCTCCTCGTCGACGACGGGGATGGCCAGCAGGTTGTAGGACGCGACCTGACGCGCGACTTCCTCCTGGTCCATGTCCGCCCGCACGCTGATCAGATCGGTCGTCATGATCCGCTTCAGCGGGGTGGGCGGAGGGACGAGCAGGAGGCGGCGCAGCGAGACCACGCCGACGAGGTGCCGCCTGGCGTCGATGACGTAGACGTAGAAGACCATCTCGACGTCGCGCGAGCCCTGCAGGGCTGTGATCGCCTCGCCGGCCGTCATGTCTTCCGAAAGCGCGAAGACCTTCGGATTCATGATGCGGCCCGCGGTCTGCTCGGCGTACTCGAGCAGATCCCCGACGTCGCCGCCGGCCGGGCGCTTCTGCATCAGCTCGAGGACGGCGGCGGCGAGCTCCTCCGGCAGGTAGTCGATGATCGCCGCTGCGTCGTCGGAGGGCAGCTCCTGCGTCAGCTTGACGATGTCCTCGGCGGATCGCCCCGCCAGGAACGCCGCGGCGGCCTCCGGTCCCAGCTCGCTCAGGGCCTCCATGGCCAGACGGCTGTTCCGCTCGACGAGCAGCGAGAAGATCGAGACCCGGTCCTTCTCGGGCAGCTCCGAGTAGAGCTGGGCCAGATCGGCCGGGTGCTGCTTCTGCAGCAGGTTCACCAGGTTCGACGTCGCCCCCATGCGCTGGAGGCGCTTGACCGAGTCGAGCACGACATCGAGTTTGCGCTGGGGCATTGGAGGGTCCGACCTGATGCAGGTAAACGCTCAAATGTAGCACGGGGCGGCTGTCCGAGCGACACGATTCTGCTGCCGCCGACGCGTCGCGCGCCTCCGGCCTGCGCGGCGCCAAGGGGGCTGTCGGCCGCAAGGCCAGACTCCCTGATGGCGTGCCGGCCATGACTCGAGCCGCTGGAATTCTGCTGGCGCTGTCGTTCGTGTCCCGGTCGGGGACGATCCCTGTTCAGGAGAGCTGGACGACGCGCGTCGAACCGTTCCGCATCGACAACGTCTGCTGCGTCGGCTCGGAAGATCTGGCGTCGTACCGGGTCACGCCCGGAGGACACATCCCGATCGATTCAGGCGTCATCGGCGTGCGCGCTGGCCGGGCCGGCGTGCCGTCTTCGGCACGCCGAGATGGTCGAGGGTCCGATCGTCGTCGCGCCAGTCGGGATTCACCTTGACGCGCAGGTCCAGGAACACCTTCGTCCCGAAGAACCGCTCCAGCTCCTCGCGGGCCGCCGTCCCGATTCGACGGATCATCTCCCCGCCGCGGCCGATGACGATCGGCTTCTGGGACTCCTGCTCCACGTGAATCGTGCAGTAGAGCCTCAGGATCCGGTCCCGCTCCGACTCGTCGAACTGATCGACACCGACGGCGGTGGAAAACGGCAGCTCGGCGCGCGTGTGCTGCAGCAGCTTCTCGCGCACGATCTCGGCCACGAGGGCGCGCTCCGGCTGGTCGGTGAGGAAGTCCTCCGGGTAGATCGGGTCCGACTCGGGCAGGTGCTCGAGCAGCACGCGCTCCAGCCGGTCCACGCCGTCGCCGGTGGCCGCCGACACCGGCACGATCGCCGTGAAGTCGTGCCAGCGTTGCGCCTGCTCCATCAGCGGCAGCAGGCGCGGCTTCGGGACCAGATCGATCTTGTTCAGCGCGAGCACGACCGGGACGCGGACGTCCCGGAGCAGGCTGGATACGTACTCGTCGCCCCGCCCGGGCCGCGTCGCGGCATCGAACACGAGAACCACGACGTCGACCTCCCGCAGCGTCTCGACCGCCGCGTCCACCATCCGCACGTTGAGCCGGTGCAACGGCCGGTGGATGCCCGGCGTGTCGACGAACACGATCTGCCCCTCGGCATGGTTCCTGACAGCCAGGATCCGGGTGCGCGTGGTCTGCGGCTTGTCCGAAACGATCGCCACCTTCGTGCCCACGATGCGGTTGAGCAGGGTGGATTTGCCGGCATTGGGCCGGCCGATGAGGGAGGCGAAGCCGGCGCGGGGCATCGGCTGGCCGGTCAGCGGACTTCGACGGGCGCCACGGCGGCGCGCCGGAACCGGACCTTGTGGATGCGCCGGCGCTCGGCCTCCAGCACCTCCACGTGGAGGCCGTCCAGTTCGAAGGACTCCCCGACGGCCGGCACACGCCCGACGCGAGTCAGCACGTAGCCCCCGACGGTCTCGAATCCTTCGGGCTCGATCTCGACGCCGAGCCGCTCGCGCACCTCGTCGATGTTCACCTTCGCGCTGAAGACCCAGGACCCGTTCCCCTCCTCGACCACGGGCTCGGTCTCGACGTCGTACTCGTCGCGAATCTCGCCGACGATTTCCTCGATCAGGTCCTCGAGCGTGACCAGACCGGCGGTCCCGCCGTACTCGTCGACGACGATCGCCATCTGGGCACGATCGCGCTGGAACTCTCGCAGCAGTTCCGACACGCGCTTGGTCTCGGGCACCACGGGGACGGGCCGGACGAGGTCCGCAATGGGCTGACCCTTGCTTTCGATGCCTGCCAGATGAATCAGATCCTTCAGGAACACGATTCCGAGGATGTTGTCCAGGTTCTCCTGATACACGGGGATCCGCGAATACTCCTGCTCGCGGAACAGCTCCCGAAGCTGGTCGAGCGTGGCGTCCGCGCGGATGGCGACGATGTCGGGCCGCGGCGTCATCACTTCGCGGACCAGCGTGTCGCCGAAGTCCACGATCGACTGCAGGAGCCGCCGCTCGTCGCGCTCCCGGACGGCCGCATCCTGCTCGGGCTCGGGCTGCGCGGCGGCCGCCTGGCTCGCCGCCTCGACCTCCTCCCCGTTCGCCGGCTGCGCCGGCGGCCGCTCGCGACGGGCCTCCACCAGCAGGCGCACGAGCACTGTCGTGAGGGGCGAGAGGAACCCGGCGGCCACGTTGAACGGGGGCAGGAGGACCTCGAGAACGCGCTCCGGGTTGCGCCGGGCGATGAGCATCGGCACGAAGTGTTCGAACGCCAGGATGAACACCGCCACGAACAGCAGGAGCATGCCGATGGACTGGAACCCCGTCCGGCCGGTCATCACCGCGATGACCACGGTGGCCAGCGAGAAGATCAGCCCCAGCATGAGCCGGGCCGGCACGAAGAGCTGGATGGGATCGTCGAGGTAGAAGCCGAGCGTGTCGTTGCGGCCGCCGCGTTCCACCATGAGCCGGAGCGACAGGCGCATCAGGGCGCTGAAAGCGGTCTCGATCGTCCCGACGTAGACCGCCGACACGGCCAGCAGCAGGAGAATCAGCGGAAGCATTATCTTCGTCCGGTCCGCTCGATCAGTCCGGCATGCAGTCCGCCGCGCCGCCGGAGGCGGGCTTCGGCCCGCCTCATTCTCGCCGCGGCCGCCGGCTCGTGGTGGTCGTAGCCGAGCAGGTGCAGCAGGCCGTGCAGGGCGAGCACGCGCAGCTCGGTGCGGTACTGATGGCCGCGCTCGCGGGCCTGCCGTCGGGCCAGGCCGGTCGCGATCACGAGGTCCCCCAGGCCGCCAGCCGCCGCCTTGGGCGACGCCGACACCGTCGAAGCGTCCACGCGGGCAGTCCGCGGCTCGCGTTCGCCCCGCGCGGGGAACGCGAGCACGTCCGTCGGCCGGTCCCGGCGCCGGTACCGCCGATTGAGGGCCCGGCTGCGTGCATCGGAGACGAGCGCGACGGCGATCTCGCCGCGCGCCGAGGCGGGCGCCACCGACGCCAGCCATCTGGCCAGCCCCCCGTCCGGGACGCGGCGGCCGGAGCCGTCGGTCACCGACACGCGCAAGCGTCTACTGTCGGGGTCCACTGTAGGATTCGTACGCCTTCACGATCTGCTGGACCAGGTGATGCCGGACGACGTCCCGTTCGTCGAAGTGGATGAAGGCAATCCCCTCGATGTGGCCGATCACCTTCACGGCCTCGACCAGGCCCGAGGCACGGCCCGTGGGCAGGTCGATCTGCGTGATGTCGCCCGTGATGACGGCCTTGGAGCCGAAACCGAGCCGGGTCAGGAACATCTTCATCTGTTCCGACGTCGTGTTCTGCGCCTCGTCGAGGATCACGAACGCGTCGTTGAGCGTCCGCCCGCGCATGAAGGCGATTGGCGCCACCTCGATCGTGCCGCGCTCGAGGAGCCGGTCCGCCCGCTCGATCTCGAGCATGTCGTACAGGGCATCGTAGAGCGGACGGAGATAGGGATTCACCTTCTCCTGGAGGTCGCCGGGGAGAAACCCGAGCTTCTCGCCGGCCTCGACGGCCGGCCGCGCGAGGATGATCCGGCTGACGCGCTTGGCCAGCAGCGACGACACGGCCTGCGCCATGGCGAGATAGGTTTTCCCCGTCCCCGCCGGGCCGATGCCGAAGACGATGTCGTGCTTCTCGATGGCATCGAGATAGCGCCGCTGGTTGACGCTCTTCGGAAGGACCTGGCGCCGGCCGGACGTCCTCGGCGCGGCACGCAGGAAGTAGTCGGCGAGCTCGACGCTCTCGTCCTGCGCCACGAGCTGCGAGGCCGTCTTCACGTCCCCTTTGGCCAGCTTGTAGCCGCCCCGGATGAGCGCCCCGAGCTGGTCGAGCACGCGCTGGGCCCGCGCCACGTCTGCGGCGTCCCCCTCGACGGCCAGCTCCTGGCCGCTCGAGCGGATCCTGACGTTGAACAGCGTCTCGAGGTGCTTGAGATTCTCGTCGTAGCTGCCGAACAGGGACTCGGCTCCCTCGTCGGGAACGGCGATCCTGCGGATGACGGACGCGGAAGGTATGTAGTAACTCCTTCTTTCAGAACGAATTACCACACGATTTTACCACACCTTCCGCCGCGGCCGTTCCCCGGGCCCCCGACCCTGCCCCGTCCTCCGTCAGCTCCCGACCGTGATCCTCAATTCCTTCAACTGCTTGGGGTCGACCGGGGAGGGCGCCCCCGCCATCAGATCGACCGCCTGCGCCGTCTTGGGGAACGCAATCACGTCGCGAATCGACGGCTCGCCGCACAGGAGGGCCACCAGCCGGTCGAGCCCGACCGCGATCCCGCCGTGCGGCGGCGTCCCGTACTCCAGCGCGTCGAGGAAGAACCCGAACCGGAGCCTGGCTTCCTCGTCGGAGATCTGCAGCAGCCGGAAGATCAACCGCTGCAGATCCTGGTCGTGGATCCTGATGCTTCCGCCCGCGACCTCGCTGCCGTTCAGCACGAGATCGTAGGCGCGCGCCCTGGCGCGGCCGGGATCCGTCTCCAGCAGGCCGGCATCGCTTTCCAGCGGCGACGTGAACGGGTGGTGCATGAACTCCCAGCGCTGCTCGTCGGGCAGCCACTCGAACATCGGGAAGTCGACGACCCAGAGGAACGCAAACGACTGGGGATCGAGCAGGTTCTCCTTGCGCGCGGTGTGCAGGCGAAGCTGCCCGAGCATCTTCGAGACCTGGCTGTGCGGGCCGGCCGCCATCAGCAGCAGATCCGGGGGACCGGCGCCTCCGAGCTCGAGCGCGCGCCGGATGGCCGGCTCGCCGGCGGCCTTCAGCACCGGGCTCTGGGGCATGCCCTCGGGCGCCCGGGCCCAGACCAGCCCGCTTGCTCCGAGGCCCCTGGCCTGCTCGACGAGCTCGTCCAGCTCGCGTCGCGAGTACCGGGCCGCGTTCGGCACGGCGAAACCGCGCACTTCGCCCCCCGACTCGATGGCGCCCCGGAACACCGAGAACGCGGAGTCGGCGAACGCCTCCGAGAGGTTTCGAATCTCCAGGCCACACCGCAGGTCCGGCTTGTCCGAGCCGTATCTCGCGATCGCGTCGGCGTAGGGCAGCCGCAGGAACGGACGCACCGGCTCGTGCCCCACGAGCGCCAGCACGCGCGTCATCAGCGGCTCGACGATCGAGAAGACCAGATCCTCGGTGGCGAACGAGATCTCCAGATCCACCTGGGTGAACTCCGGCTGGCGATCGGCGCGGAGATCCTCGTCACGGAAGCACTTCACGATCTGGAAATACCGATCGAGGCCCGAGATCATGAGGATCTGCTTGAAGATCTGCGGCGACTGCGGCAGCGCGTAGAACTCGCCGGGGTGCACCCGACTCGGCACGAGGTAGTCGCGCGCCCCCTCGGGCGTGGATTTCGTCAGCATGGGCGTCTCGATCTCGAGAAAGCCCTGCTCGTCGAAGTACTTCCGGATCTCCATCGTAGCCCGGTGACGGAGCGTCAGGTTGCGCTGCATCCTGGCGCGGCGCAGATCGAGGTAGCGGTACTTGAGCCGCGTGTCCTCCGCGACGGGGGTTTCGTCGGCGATCGGAAATGGCGGCGTCTTCGCGTCGTTGAGCAGCCGCACCTCGGTCGCGGCGACTTCGATCTCCCCCGTCCGCATCTTCGGGTTCACGGTTTCGGGAGCCCGCAGCTCGACCTCGCCGAGGATGGCAACGACGTACTCGGGCCGAAGGCGCTCGGCAGTCGTGACCAGCGCGTCGTTGTCGCGCACGACCACCTGGGTGACGCCATGCCGGTCCCGCACGTCGAGGAACACCAGCGAGCCCAGATCGCGGACGCGGTGCACCCACCCGAGCAGGACCACCTGCTTGCCGACGTCCGCGGACGTGAGAGCGCCGCAGGTGTGGGTTCTCGCCAGATTGTCCAACGGTTGAGTCATGATTCGGGATCAGGGAAGAGGGGCCGCGACTCGCGCCTCCGGGCGAGTCCGGGACGACGGCGCCAGGTCATACCTCCCGGCCCGCGACCCGCGGACCCGCGGCGGCGGCCTTCAGTCGCGCTCCGAGCCATCCGGCGATTGCTCCTCGCGGGACACCTGTCTGCGCGCCGGTGTCCATGTCCTTCACCGTGACGGTGCCGGCCTGCCGCTCGTCGCTGCCGACGACCGTCACGAGCCTGATGCCGCGGCTCGACGCGTACTTGAACTGCTTGCCCAGCCGGTCGGGCTCCGGATACACCTCCACGCGCGCCGGGACCGACCGCAACTGCGCCGCCAGGCCGAGGGCATCTTCGATGGGTTCCCCCTCGAACAGCGTCACCAGCACGTCGGCCGGCGCGGTGTCGACGTCTGCCGGGAACATTCCGCGCTCGGTCATCACGACCAGGATCCGCTCGAGCCCCAGCGAGAACCCGCACGCCGGGATGGCCTCGCCGAGAAAGATCCCGATGAGCCCATCGTACCGGCCGCCGCCGCCAAGACTTCCCGGCAGGTCCTCGTAGACGATCTCCATGATCGCGCCGGTGTAGTAGGAGAGGCCGCGGGCGAGCGTCAGGTCCACGACCAGGTGCCGGTGGGCGCTGGTCATCCGCGACAGCCGCTGAATCTGCTCGAGCTCCGCGATCGCCGCCAGGCCCCCGGCGTGGTCGCCCACGTGCTCACGCGCCTTGGCGAACACCCTCTCGTGGAAGTGATCGAGATCGAACGTGCCCGGTCCTTCCCGCTCGGGGACCAGCGCGTCGAGCACACGGCGCGCGGGCTCCGCTGGTATCCCGCGCGCCTCGAGCTCCGTCGCCACGCCCGCCCGGCCGATCTTGTCCCGCTTGTCGATCGCGATGAGCACCTGATCGTGCAGGCGGTCCGGGACGCCGAAGGTCTCGAGCATTCCGCGAAGCAACCCGCGATGATTCAGCAGGATGAAGAAGCTCTCGAACCCGAGCGCGTGGAGCACGTCGCTCACCGCCGCGCACAGCTCGGCCTCCACCACCATCGATCGCGACCCGATCGCGTCCACGTCGCACTGGTAGAACTCGCGGAAGCGCCCCCGGGCCGGCCGATCGGCCCGCCACACGGGCTGGATCTGGTATCGCTTGAAGAACCGCGGCAGCCTGCCACGGTGCTCCGCCACGACCCGGGCCAGCGGCACCGTCAGGTCGTACCGCAGCGCCAGGTCCGTCTCGCCCGAGGCTTCGTGCTCGCCCCGGCGCAGCACCTTGAAGATCAGCTTGTTGCCCTCTTCGCCGTATTTGCCGGTGAGCGTCTCGATGTTCTCGAGCGCCGGGGTTTCGAGCGGCTCGAAGCCGTACCTCTGATACACGGTCCTGACGATCCCGATCACGTAGTCGCGTTTTCGGACGTCGTCCGGCAGGAAATCGCGCATGCCGCGCGCGGGGCGGGTGTGCTCCGGCATGTCTACAGGCAGTTCCCCGGGTGCAGGAATATCCCGACATTATAGATGACGGGCTCGTCGGCTTCCGGCTCTTGGCTCTCGGCTCTCGCGGCTTCCGGCTCTTGGCTCTCGGCCGGCTTCCGGCTCTTGGCTCTCGGCTCTCGGCTGGCTTCCGGCTCTCGGGTTGCCGGTGCCGCGGATCCCAGCCGATCTGCCCGTCCAGCCCCCGATTACGGCTTCACGACGGGGTACGCAATCCCGAGCTGCTGCAGGTAGGTCTGGTAACGGGAGGGATCGTAGTAGTACTTCTGCAGCTCGGGGCGGTACCGCGCCATCGCCTCCCTGTTCAGGTCGAGAGCCGGCTGGTCCTGGGGACGGAGGAGCGGCTCGTAGCTGGTCTCCTTCGTCTGGACGGTCCTGAAGTACTCCCAGGCCTGCTCCACGAGCGCCGGCTTCAACACGAGATCGAGCATCGTCATGGCCTGGACCTTGGCTCCGGCGGTCGCCCCCTTGTGAGCGACGGGCGTGGCCATGGCCACGGCATTGGCCCAGTTGTGACCGGGAAGGCCGGGGATGTTCGAGGGGAACCTGAGCGTGACCGTGGGCACGTTCCAGGAGATGTCACCGATGTCGTCGGACCCTCCGCCGCGGTTCGCGGTAACCGGCCCCTGCAGCTCGTCCCGCAGCTTGGTCGTCAGCCCCTGCTCCTCCGCGCCCAGCTGTTTCTGCAGCGCCTTCGCGAGCTGCTGATCGGCTTCGCTCCAGTCCGGCAGACCCGTTTTCTGGATATTGGCCCACGTCACCTCGGCGACCGGCTTGTTGAAATGCTGCGGCCAGGCCGTACCCAGAACGCGGCTCGGGAGCAGCTCGGTGCCCGTCATGAGCGCTGCGCCCCTGGCCATGTCATCTCCGATCCGCCAGAGCTCACGGATGCGGGGATAGGTCGTCTGGCGGAAGTAGTACCAGACCTTTGCCCGACGCGGGACCACGTTCGGCTGGTCGCCCCCGTCGGTGATGACGTAATGGGAGCGATGCTCGAGGGGGAGGTGCTCGCGACGGAAGTTCCAGCCGATGTTCATCAGCTCCACGGCATCCAGCGCGCTGCGCCCACGCCAGGGCGACCCCGCGGAATGCGCGGTCTCCCCCTGGAACGTGTACTCCACCGAGACGAGGCCGGTACCCTCGCGCTCACCCCAGCTGACGTTGAAGCTGTTGTCTACATGGCTGAAGAGGGCGACGTCCACGTCGCGGAAGAAGCCCTCGCGCACGAAGTAGGCCTTGGCCCCGACCAGCTCCTCGGCCGTGCCCGGCCAGAGACGGATCGTTCCGGGCAGCTTCTCCCGTTCCAGGATCTTCTTCACCGCGACAGCTGCGGTGATGTTCACGGCCTGGCCGGAATTGTGCCCCTCGCCGTGCCCCGGCGCCCCTTCGATGAGCGGGTCGCGATAGGCGACGCCAGGCTTCTGCGACGCCTGGGGGATCCCGTCGATGTCCGACCCAAGCGAGATCACGGGTTTCCCCGAGCCCCAGGTGGCCATGAAGGCCGTCGGTATCCCGGCTATGCCCTCCTGCACCGTGAAACCATTCTCCCTGAGCACCCGGACCAGGTAGCGGTGTGTCTCCGTCTCCTGGAACCCGAGCTCGGCGAAGCTGAAGATGGAATCCACCATCTGCTGCGTGAACGTGCGCATCGCATCCACGCCGGCCACGGCTTCGGACTTGAGGCGTTCGATCCTCTCGACTTCCGCGCCGTCGGCGGCGCGCTGCGAGCCGGTGCCCACCTGCACCATCGCCCCCGCCACCAGGAGCCCTGTCGCCAGCGCCACCGCCGGGAGACGTGGCCGCCCTGTCAGACGGCTGCAGGCCGGGGCCTCCCGGCTCGTGCGAACGGCTTGAGTTTCGAACCTGGAACCCCGCTCCTGCGCGACCCCCGGGCTCTGAGACTCGAGCGCTGCGCCGGCTTCACCCATCGGTTCCTCCTCCTTGGTCCAGTGGCTGGCGAGATTATCACGCAGCATCGGGATGGACCGATGACGCATAATCAGGAGACCCATGGTTCACGACCGGTTCCGTCGTCCGCTGCGCAGCCTCCGTGTGTCGGTGACCGACCGCTGCAACCTCAGGTGCCAGTACTGCATGCCCGAGCTGGACTACACGTGGCTGCCGCGGGAGACGTTGCTCACGTTCGAGGAGACGTGCCTGCTGGTCGACGTGTTCACGGGGCTCGGCGTGGACCGCGTGCGCCTCACTGGCGGCGAGCCCCTGCTCCGGCGGGATCTCCCGGAGTTCGTGCGCCTGCTCGCGAGCCGCCCGGCCATCAGGGACCTGGCGCTGACCACGAACGGGATGCTGCTCGCCTCCCACGTGGAGGATCTGCGACGCGCCGGGCTGCACCGCGTGACCGTCAGCCTCGACACGCTCGATGCCGGCACCTTCCGCGATCTCACCCGCTCGCGCGATCATGGCCACGTCCTGCGCGGCATCGAAGCGGCGGCCTCGACGTTCGGGTCGCTGAAGCTCGACACCGTCGTCATACGCGGCGTCAACGATCACGAGCTCCCCGCGCTCGTCGACTACGGCCGGTCGGTACGCGCGGAAGTCCGGTTCATCGAATACATGGACGTGGGCGGTGCCACGAAGTGGTCGCTCGCCGACGTCGTCTCGAGGCAGGAGATGCTGTCGCGGCTCGAAGCGCACTTCGGCCGGATCGACTCCATCCGGGAGGACTCGTCTGCGCCGGCCGACCGGTTCCTCCTCGCCGACGGCACGACTTTCGGAATCATCTCCTCGACGACCGAGCCGTTCTGCGCGGCCTGCGACCGCGCGCGGCTCACTGCCGACGGCGTCTGGCTGATGTGCCTCTACGCGCGGGCGGGCACCGACCTCCGCCGACCGCTCCGGGCAGGCGCGACGCCGGAGGAGTTGTCGGCGCTGATCCGGACGCTCTGGACGAACCGGGCAGATCGGGGGGCCGAGGAGCGGCTGGGCGACGCGCGGCGGGGCGCCCTGATCCCGGTCTCGGCGCTCAAGAAGGACGCGCACCTCGAGATGCACACCAGGGGGGGATAGCGCGGCCGCAGCTCGGTTCGCGGATCGCAGCGGCGGTCGGGGTCACGGTTCGTGGGCTCGCAGCGGGTCCGCGGCGATCCCGGGGCGGCGCCCGTACCCGGCGTCAGTCTCCGCCAGGCCGCCGTCATCGCTCCATCCGGAAGGCGAGATACATCAGCGTTCCCTGGCGCTCGAGCTGAAGGACTGTCGGGCTTCCGGGGGTCAGCCCGGCGGCGGCGGCGTTGAGATCCGCGATCGTCTCCACGACCTTGCCGTTCAGCGAGTAGATCACGTCGCCCGGCCGCAGGCGACCCTGCTGCGAGAACGGCGTCGCGGCGGAAGTGGTCGCGACCACCACGCCTTTGTCCCGTCGCAACGGAGGGAGGAGGGCCGCCACTCGAGGTGTGAGATCGAGCGCCAGGACGCCGAGCGCCCGGACGGCGCTCTGCTGCCCGACCAGATCCGAGAGCCGCGCGGTGTCCTGATCGCGTTCGACGACCGGAACGCGCACGCTCAGCTGCCGACCCTCCCGCAGGACGTCGAGAGTCACGGTGTCGCCCACGCCGCGGGTGTAGACGTTGATGCGGAACTGCCGGCCGTTCTCCATCCGCTTGCCGTCGAGGGCCACGACGACGTCTCCGGGCCGGAGCCCGGCGCGGGCAGCCGGGCTGCCGACAGCGACGTCTCCCAGGACCACACCGGCCTCCGCCGGCAGCCCCAGCGCCTCGCCGAGCAGCGGCGTGACCGTCTGCGAATAGACCCCGATCTCCCCACGCCGCACCCGGCCGGTCTGGCGGATCTGCGAGAACACGTTCCGCACGATGTTGCTGGGCGCCGCGAACCCGATGCCCTCGTGACCGCCCGACTGCGAGTAGATCAGCGTGTTGATGCCTACGAGACGCCCCTCCGTATCGACGAGCGCGCCACCGCTGTTGCCGGGATTGATGGGCGCGTCCGTCTGGATGTAGATCATCGGGTCCTCGGGCGTCAGCTGCCGGGCGACCGCGCTGACGACGCCCATCGTCACCGACAGATCGAGGCCCAGGGGACTGCCGAACGCGAGCACGAGCTGACCGGGGCGGAGCAGATCCGAATCGCCGAACGGCAGCGCCGGGAGCCCGCTCCCTTCGACCTTGATCACGGCGATGTCGGTCTCATGGTCGATCGCCACGATCTGGGCGCCCACCGTCCGCCCCCGGCGCCGCAGAATCGAGCTGCCCTTCGAGCCGCTTGCGACCGGCAACTCGACCTCGATCCGCGTGGCGCTCTCCACGACGTGGGTATTCGTGACGATGTACCCGTCGGCATCGACGATGACGCCGGAGCCGCTGCTGCGCTCGAGGATGGGCTCGCCGGTCGCCGACTGATCTTCTTCGTCGGGCGCCGAGTACCCGGTGACGAAAATCTGCACCACGCTGCCGCTGACCCGCGACGCGAGGTCCTGGAGTGACGTCGAGAGATCGACCAGCGCCATCGGCCGCGCCGGCGACGGCTTCCCCTGCGCGAGGATGGCCGCGGCGGACATCAGGACCAGGGCGGCGAGCGCGACGGCGGACGTACGCTGGTTGGACATGGGCGTCCTCGAACATGGAAACGGCCGCACGGGATGTTATCCCGTACGGCCGTCACCGACTCAATCGAATCCGGTGCCTGAAGGTGGATCCTCTACACCTGCGGCTTGTGCAGGACCTCCTGGACCTCCGACTTCTTCCGGCCCGAGCCCAGCCCCTGGATCTGGATCACCGGAGCCGGCGGCGCCTCCTTGAGAACGTGCTGCCGGTAGAGGGCGGCCATGCGCTCGTGCTCCGGGTCCTGCTTCTTCTTCGCCTCGGCGCGGGCGCGCAGCTTCTCCTCCCGCGCGGTCTTGGCGATACCCTTCTCGTCGAGATCCGTCTGACGGCCCGCGGCCACGGCTCCGGGATCCAGCACGAGATTGTGGGCCGTGCTCGACAGCTGCACGTGCTTGCCGCCGGCGAAGATCTCGTGACGCCCGTGCTCCTCGTACCACTTCGTGAGCGTGGCGGTCATGTGCATCTTCTCGATGATGTTCCGCCAGCCGATTCCGGTGTTGTAGGCGCAGAACGAGATCTCCCCTTCCTGCGTCGCGTACGGGATGATGCAGCGCTCCGTCCGCCGGAAATCGTAGTTGAACAGGTCCTGGAACCACATGCCCGCGATGAACAGGAAATTCCAGCGATCCGCGCGGCGCCGCTGGATGTCGGCGACGGTCCGGTCGGCGGTCACCTTGCCATAGTCGCGCCCGGTCGCCCCGAACGTCTTGTCGAACTTCTGCATCAGATCGAGCAGTTTGAAATTCCTCGGCGCCTTGAACGGATCGTAGTTCTTCATCAGCGCGAGCGCCATGCCGACGATCGACAGGAAGCGTCCGCGCGCAGCGTCGTTCACCTTCTTGAGGTCGGTGGCGAGCGACTCCGCGTCGAGGAACGCGGTCACCGGCACCGCCTCCCTAGTCTCCTTGTCGATCATCACGGCCATCCCCACGCCACAGTTCGGGTGGCAGCCGCACGTCAGGTTGCCCCACTCCGCGCTCGGGCCGTGCACGAGGTCCGCCCAGTCGGTGAACGTCCCCATGAACGAGATCGGGAACCAGTCGCGCACCGGCTCGCCGATGCCCATCTGCGTCTTCACGTCATGGGCCAGGTGCGAGAGCGTGTAGCGCTGCGCCGCGCGGCGCTCCGGCGTGACCTCCTCGTCGCGCCCGGTGAACGACACTGGCTGGAACGACAGGAAGTTGATCTTCCGCGGGTTGTCCAGGGCGAACTGGATGATGCGGCCGACCTGCTCGTTGTTGACGCCGTTGACGATCGTCACGACCGGCACGATGTCGACACCGGCCGTCCAGAGGTTCTCGATCGCCCGCAGCTTCACGTCGAACAGGTTGCCGACCAGCCGGTGCGAGTTCGCCGCGTTGCCGATGCCGTCGAACTGCAGATAGGCGTAGCGAAGCCCGGCCTCCGCCGCCGCCTTCGCGAACTCGGGACTCTTGGCGAACTCGATCCCGTTGGTCGCCGCCTGCACCGAGTTGTAGCCGACCTTCTTGGCGTAGCGGACGGCGTCGAGGAAGTACGGCGACATCGTCGGCTCGCCGCCGGAGAACTGCACCGACATCTGGCGACGTGGCTTGATCGAAATCGCGTTGTCGAGGAGCGACTTGATGTCCGCCCACGAGAGCTCGTGCACGAACCCGACCTGGTTGGCATCCATGAAGCACGGATCGCACATCATGTTGCAGCGGTTCGTCAGGTCGATCGTCAGGACCGCGCCGCGCCCGTACTTGATCGTGCTGCTGCCGTGGTTGTGCAGCTTTTCGTCCGCGTGGGATCGGATGTCGCTGCCGGGGAACGCCTGCTCGAGGTGCTTGAAGAACGCCGGGTCGATCGCCATGACGTCCTCGAAGTGCCCGTGGATCGGGCAGTCCTTCACCATGAGGATCTTCCCGTCGCGCTCGATGATCGTCGCCTTGATCTCGCCGATCTTCTCGCTGAGCAGCACCTTGTAGTCCCGCTTGCCGTCGATGATCTCCTGCCGCGCTTCCCGCACGCACACCGGGCAGAGCGAGTCCGTCTCGCGCGGCCAGCCCAGCTGCGGCTTCACCTTCTGCCACGACTTCTGGAGCGGCAGCTCGGACCAGGCCGGCGTGAACGACTTGCCGGGGCTGAGGCTGTTCAGCGCATCGAAGGCCGTCCACGCCCCTCTGGCCACGTAGGTGACCCCTTTCTCCACGTACTTAATCGGCTTGTGCATATCGCGAAGAATACCGGCGGGCACGCGGAAACCGGCAGGATTTCAGGCTAACGGGCCCGATCGAGGGGTGAAGTGGCGTTTCCTCCGACCGGCCAGGCAGCCGGCGGCCTGGAAATTCTGTGTAAGCCGCTACGTTTCAGCCGGTTGGCGGCGCCAGCCGCGGGCCGGCCGGAGCCGCCAGACCACCCGGAATGCGAGGAGGACCGCCAGGATCAGCGCGTAGTACACGGGCTCCCCCACGGCCACTTTGACCTTCCAGATGAAATGCAGACAGGCCGCCGCGGCGCTCAGGTAGACGAGCCGATGCAGAATCTGCCATCGCCGCCCCAGCCGCCGGATCCAGCCGCGTGTGGAGGTGATCGCCAGCGGCACGAGCAGCACGAAAGCCACCGTGCCGGCCGTGATGTACGGGCGCTTCGCGATGTCTCCCAGGATGAATCCGATGGCAAAGAACTGGTCGAGGACGACGTACGTGAGGAAGTGAAGCGACGCGTAGAAGAACGCGAACAGGCCGAGCATCCGCCGGTACTGAACGAGGGCATTCCAGCCAGTGAGCCGGCGCACCGGGGTGATCGCCAGCGTGATCAGGAGGAAGCGCAGCGCCCAGATCCCGGTCGTCAGCGTGACGTCCTCGATCGGGTTGACACTCAGCCGGCCCGTGAGCGCGCGGACCACCAGCCAGAGGAACGGCGCCAGGGCGGCGGCAAAAACCAGCGGCTTGCCAGGGACGCGCATGGGCAGTGGGTGATCAGTAGAACTTCTTGAGGTCCATGCCCGCGTACAGCGACGCCACCTGATCGCCGTAGCCGTTGAATATCAGCGTCCGCCGCTGCAGGAACTCGCCGATCCGCCGTTCGCGGGCCTGGCTCCAGCGCGGGTGATCGACCTCCGGGTTCACGTTCGAGTAGAACCCGTACTCGCCGGGGTTGGCCGTGCTCCATGCCGTCTTCGGCATCCGATCGACGAACCGGATGCGCACCACCGACTTGATGCTCTTGAACCCGTACTTCCAGGGCACCACCAGCCGGACGGGCGCGCCGTTCTGGTTCATCAGGGTCTTGCCGTAGAGCCCGACCGCCATGATCGTCAGCGGATGCATCGCCTCGTCCATGCGAAGCCCCTCGGTATACGGCCAGTCGAGGATGGGCTGGTTCTGCCAGGGCATCTCCGACGGACGGTACAGCGTCGTGAACTCGACGAAGGTGGCTTTCGACGTGGGCTCGGCACGATCGAGGATGCTCTTGAGCGGCACCCCCACCCACGGAATGACCATCGACCACCGCTCGACGCACCGCAGCCGATACACACGCTCCTCGAGCTGATACGGCCGGATCAGATCTTCCAGCAGGTACTCGGCCGGCTTGCTGCAGTGGCCGTCAATCTTCACCTTCCAGGGCGAGGTCTTGAGGCGGCCGGCGTTCCGCTGCGGATCGTCCTTCCCCGTCCCGAACTCGTAGAAGTTGTTGTAGCTCGTGATGTCCTCGAAGCTGTTCCACTTCTCGTCGGTCGTGACCACGCCGGGCGCGATGCCGGACAGGGGCGTCTGCGCCGTCAGCCGACCGCCTGTCCCGGGCAGCACCAGGGCACCGGCCGCGGCCGCGGCCGCGCTCCCTGCCGTACGGATGAACTCCCGGCGGCTCCAGTAGAGCCGTTCGTCAGTGATTTCCGAGGACCGGATGGGCGGAGAACGGCGGATCAGCATGGAACCTCTATCTTCAGATGATGCCGGTGATCCGGCTCCGGTTTCGCCAATGTAGCATGGGTCCTCGAAGGCTTCACCCCGGCTCAGCCGGGCCCGGCCGGGCAGCCCCGCCGGACCGCCTCATTCACCTAAACCCCGCAGGCCGGCGGGGTGTTCCTCAAATCGAGGGTTCAAGGTTCATGGTTCCAGGTTCAGGGTTCGGTTCCAGGTTCAGGGTTCCAGGTTCAGGGTTCCCGGTTCAGTTTCCTGCACCCGCATCCGGAACCAGGAACCCGAAACCTGAACCCTGAACCCTGAACCCTGAACCCGGAACCCTGAACCCGGAACCCGGAACCGGAACCTGCAAACCGCGCCACGAACTACAATCGACCCGGATGGCGAATCCGCCGACCGACGCGCGCTGGCCGAAGCTCCTGTCGCTGACGGTCCACGAGTTCCGGACGCCCTTGACGGTCGTGGCCGGCTACATCCGCATGCTGCTGAAAGACCGTGCCGGGCCGCTCACGGAGCCGCAACGCCGGCTGCTGGAGGAAGCTGAGAAATCCTGCTCCCGGCTGTCCGGGCTGCTGGCCGAGATCAGCGAATTGTCGGCGCTCGAAGGCGCGACGGCCACCTTCAACCGGGCCCCGCTCGACCTCCGCGCAGTACTGGAGGACGTCGTGTCAGGGCTTCCCGCCCTGCCCGACCGCGCCATCACGATCGAGCTGGACGCACCCGAGGGGCCGCTCCGCACGACCGGCGACGCGACACGATTGCGGAGCGCGCTCAGTTCCGTCGTCGGCGCGCTCCGACGCGAGATCGTGGGCGGTGGACGCCTCGTCGTCCACGCACACACCACGGACGGCGACAGGCGTCTCGCGATTCTCATCGGCGAGCCCGAGCGGCTCGATCAGCTGAGGTCGGTCACCGGCGGCGGGACGATGTTCGACGAATGGCGAGGCGGCGTCGGGCTGAGCCTGGCCAACGCGCGACGGGTCATCGAAGCGCATGGTGGCAACATCCGCTCTCCCGCCGACGGCGCGAAGGCCGCCGCTACCATTCAGCTCCCCCTCGAGGGCTGACGTGCCGCGCCCGCCAAGCCCGGCTGTGGCACCGCAGGGCCTCTTCACCCCTCTCCGTGTTTGGCAGTCGCGCCAGACCTGCTCGCGCCGTTGCTTTGGCTGGCCGCCTGCCGGGCCGTCCCGCGCGGAACCCTCTTTCCCAATGTGAGAGGCGGATGGACCCACAGGAGGGACTTCCGGGGTACGACTCTTGAATGGGCTGGGTAACCGCGTGCCGACGTAGCACGCGGATTGCCCACATGGGCCGATCCACCGGAATCAAAAACTACACTGAGGAACGCGCTTGAACAAGCCACACGTTGCGATCGTCGATGACGACGCCGCCTTTGCCGCCTACCTGCGAACGTTTCTTTCGCTGCGCGGCTATGAAGCAAAATGCTACACCCGTGGCGACGAACTGCTCGCGTCGATGCGGCAGAACGAGTCGCCGGATGTCGTTCTGCTCGACGTGATGATGCCCGGCCTCGACGGCATGGCGACGCTGAAGGCGCTGAAGGTCTCGTCGCCGGAGGCGCAGGTCATCATGCTGTCGGGCCGGAACCAGGCTTCCACCATCGTCGAAGCGGTCCGGCTCGGCGCCGCCGACTACGTGGTCAAGCCCGACGAGCCCGAAGGTCTCGGCGAGATCGCGCTGGATGTGGCGATCAAGAACGCAATCGAGAAAAACCGGCTCGTCTCGGAGCTGAGCGAGCTCCGGCAGCAGCTCAGCGACGACGAGGATCGCGCCGTCTGGGGGAACACGGAGAAGATGCGCGCCATCGCCACGGTCATCGACCAGGTGGCCGACAGCGACGTCACCGTGCTCATCCGGGGAGAGAGCGGCGTCGGCAAGGAGCTGGTTTCACGCGCGATCCACCAGCGATCGACGCGCCGCAACCGACCGTTCGTCAAGGTCAACTGTGCCGCGCTGCCCGCCGAGCTGCTCGAGAGCGAGCTGTTCGGCCATGAGCGCGGCGCTTTTACGGGCGCGGCGACCACGCGGATCGGCAAGTTCGAGCAGGCCGACGGGGGCACGCTCATGCTGGACGAGATCGGCGAGATGAAGCCGGCGCTCCAGGCCAAGCTCCTCCACGTCCTGCAGGATGCCGAGTTCACCAAGCTGGGCAGCAACAAGCGGATCCAGGTCGACGTCCGGATCGTCGCGGCGACGAACCGCGATCTGGAGAAGATGCTGGCAAACGGGGAGTTCCGCGAGGATCTGTACTACAGGCTGAAGGTCATCGAGCTCACGGTTCCCGCACTGCGCGAGCGCCGGGAGGAGATTCCCACGCTGACCGACTTCTTCGTCACGCGGTATTCGCGCAAGTACAATCGTCCGGCCCGGCCGATCTCCGAGGAGCTGCGGCAGCTCTTCGCGCAGTACGACTGGCCCGGCAACATCCGCGAACTGGAGAACATGATCAAGCGCGTGGTCATCCTCCAGGACGAGCAGCTCGTCGTCCGCGAGATTCACCGCAACATGCAGCGGGCGGCGGCCGCGATGGCGGCCGCGGCGTCGCCTCCACCGGTCATGGCGCCAGTCGCGGTGGCGGTGCCCGTGGCAGTCGGCGCGATGGCCGGCGGGAACGGCGCCGTTCCGCTCGAGGCGGAGCCCGCGATGTCGTTTCCCGCGCCGTCGTCGTCGGAGGCCGAGGTCGACGAAGGCGGCGGGTCGCTTACGGCAGTCGCCAAAGCTGCCGCCATGAAGGCGGAGCGTGCCGCCATCCAACAAACGCTCAGGCAGGTACACTGGAACCGGCGGAAAGCGGCGCAGATCCTCGGGGTCAGCTACAAGACCCTCCTGAACAAGATCAAGGAGTGCGGGATCAGCCGGGTCTGATCCCGCAGACCTCGACCGTTCCGCCTCCCGATTACCAATCCTGAGCAGGCCGCTACCACTCGGCCGGCGCCGGCGCGACCTCCACGCGCGCGCGGGCGCTCTCGTCCGGGAGTTTCCACAACTAAACGAAACGTTTTCTCTGGTGGCACTTACATTGCTCACCCAGCCCCCGATTCGCCTCGTTTGCGAATCGACCGCGGCGGCGTGTCCATCGCCGACCGCGCTCAGTGCGCCGGACACAAGGCCCATGACGCAACACGATGCGGCGCTGCGCGCCCCTGAACCGATCACCGAACGGCGTCCCTCACCGCGGGGGACGGCTCGCACGCTGTTCGGGAGGACCGAGAAGATGCGCGAGGTGCACGACCTCATCAATCGCGTCGCGGACACCGATGTCACCGTGCTCATCCGTGGCGAGAGCGGCACGGGGAAGGAGCTGGTGGCGCGGGCCATTCACGGGGCCTCGCCGCGCCGGGAGCGGACCTTCATGAAGGTGAACTGCGCGGCGCTGCCGTCGGAACTCCTCGAGTCCGAGCTCTTCGGGTTCGAGCGGGGCGCGTTCACCGGGGCCATTCAGAACAAGCCCGGCAAGTTCGAGTTCGCGAACCACGGCACGATGTTCCTGGACGAAATCGGAGAGATCCACCCCCCGCTCCAGTCCAAGCTGCTGCAGGTCCTGCAGGACGGCGAGTTCGCCCGCCTCGGCAGCCGCGAGGATGTCCGTGTGGACGTCCGCGTGCTCGCGGCCACCAACCGCGACCTCGAACAGGCGGTCGCGGATGCCCAGTTCCGCGAGGATCTCTTCTTCCGGCTCAACGTGGTGTGCATCACGATGCCGCCGCTGCGCCAGCGCCGCGACGAGATTCCTGCGCTGACCGACTTCTTCCTGAAGCAGTACAGCGAGCAGTACAACCGTCCGGCCCCCGTCCCGGATGCCGAAACGGTTCGACTCCTGCACGAGTACGACTGGCCCGGGAACGTCCGCGAGCTCGAGAACCTGATGAAGCGGATGGTGATCCTGGGCAGCGATGAGCCGGTGCGCCGCGAACTGGCCGAGGCCCTCGCCGGCCGGCGTCGCGTGCCGGGGCCGATCCCGGCGCTCAGCGCCGGCGAGCCCGCCCGGCCCGAGCGGACGGGCGGCCCCAACGCGGCGGCGGCGCCGGCGGCGTCGTCCGCGCCCGCCGCGCCGGCAGTGCCCATGCCGCCGATTGGATCGCTGAAGGAGATCGCGCGCCAGGCTGCGCGGGAGGCCGAGCGGGAGCTGATCTTCCGCACGCTGCAGCACACGCGCTGGAACCGGCGGGAAGCCGCGGAGCTGCTCGGGATCAGCTACAAGGCCCTGCTCTACAAGATCAAGGAAGCGGAGCTGGACAGAGCCTCGTGATGGCTACCGATCCATTCCTGGACGAGGACTCGCGCGTGCTGACTCCCCAAGCGTTCGATTTCATGCTCCAGAACGAGCTGAAGCGCGCCATGCGGTCGCAGAACTTCCTCACGCTGCTCGCGATTCACGCGACGCCGCGCGCGGCCCACCTCGAGCGGCTCCAGGTCGCGCGGGAGATCGCGCGGGTGATCAGTCGGGAAGTGCGCGAGACGGATCTGCTGTCCCACACGCCGGACGGCCGCCTGTCGGTCGTTCTGCTGGATGCCGACCTCGAACACTCGATGGGCGTGGTCGAGCGGCTGGTCACGCGGTTCGAGCAGTACGAGTTCACCACGCCGACGGCGATCTCGGTGGGCGCGGCGTGCTGTCCGACCCATGGAGCCGATGTCGATTCGTTGAGGCGCGCCGCCGAGAGCCGCACGGTCCACCCGGGGCGGCAACGCGGCAGCGCGTCCCATTCCCAGTGAGGTGAAGGAGCTGTCATGAAGAGTGCAATCCTCGTGTCGTGCGCCCTCGCCCTCGCGACCGCGGCTCCGGCGGCGGCGCAGGGGAGCTCCGCCGGAGCCGACAACGGGTCGCCCCCGGCATCCCGCACCACGTCGGTCCGGGGGCCGGCGGACGCTGTCGACTACCGGCTCGTCCCGGGGGACAAGCTCCGCATCGAGGTCTACAAGGATCCGCAGTTGTCGCAGTCGCTGCAGATCCGGCCCGACGGCAAGATCACGCTTCCCCTGGTCGGCGACGTGCCGGCCGCGGGCGCGACGCCACGCGAGCTGGCGCAGCAGCTCACCGAACGGCTGCGCGAGTACGTCACGGCACCCGTCGTCACGGTCATCGTCGCCGAGGCGATGCCGCCGATGGTCTACGTGATGGGCGAGGTCAACTCGCCCGGCGCGCAGCCGATGGGCGAGCCGATCACGGTGCTGCAGGCGCTGGCGGTCGCGGGCGGGTTCAAGGACTTCGCCAACCCCAAGAAGATCCGGATCCTCCGGCGGACCGGCAACGGCACCGTCCAGACGATCCAGTTCAACTACAAGGACGCGGTCGAGGGGCCCGGCCGTCCGGTGTTCCTGCAACCGGGCGACACGGTCATCGTTCCATGAGCGTGACGCCTTTTCCGCGACAGGGACCTGTCATGAGCGAACGACGTCTCCATCCGGTCGAGTACCTCGGCATTCTCAAGCGCCGCCGCCTCTGGTTCATCGTGCCGTTCGCGGTATGTCTGCTGGTCGGCGCGGCACTGGCGCTCTTCCTCCCGCCCACCTACCGCACGAACGCGACCATCGCCGTCCAGGCTCCGGCTGTCGCGCCCGAGCTCGTGCCGGCGCGCGCCGGGCTCGATCAGACGGAGCGGCTGCGCGCGCTCTCGCAACAGCTGCGCAGTCCGGCGGTGCTCGAGCGCGTCGCGCGGGAGGAAGGGCTCACGGCCGAAGGACCGATCGAGGACATTACCCAGAGCATGCTCGGGCGCATCAGCGTCGAGATTCCGCGGCCGATCGCCCGCACCGAGGGCAACGCGGAGCTGAACGCCTTCGACATCGTGTACCGCGACCGGACCCCGCAGCGCACGCACCGGATCGCGAACCGGCTGGCGCAGGTCTTCGTCGACGAGCACTCGCGCAGCCGCGAGAAGCAGGCGGAGGGCACCGCCGAATTCCTGGCGCGGCAGCTGCGGGCGAGCCAGGATCGCATCTCGACCCTCGAAACCCGGCTCCGGACCGCGAAAGAGATCCACATGGGCAAGCTGCCCGAGCAGACCACGGCAAACCTGCAGACGCTCACCGGGCTGCGGCAGCAGCTGGAGTCCACGAGCACCAGCCTGCGTTCCGAGCAGGATCGGCTCGGCCTCATCGAGCGACAGATGCAGAGCATGAGGCAGGGGATCTACAGCGTGCCGGGCGCCGCCGGGAGCGCGCCGTCGTCGCCGCAGCAGCGCGTCGCCGCGCTGCAGCGGGAGCTCGCGCTGGCACGCGCGAAGTACACGGAGAAGCACCCCGAGATCCAGTACCTCGAGGAGGAGCTGAAGAGCGCGCGGGCCCAGCTCGCCGCCATGGCGCAGCAGCCCGAGAGCATCCGGGAGGAGCTGCTCTCGTCCGATCCCGCCTATCAGCAGCTGGTGGCCGAACGCAACCTGACGCAGCTCCGCGTCCGCAGCCTCCAGCGCACGGAGGCCCGGCTGCACGCCGATATCGCCCGCTACCAGCAGCGCGTCGAGGCCGCGCCCATGGTCGAGCAGGAGATGGCGTCGCTGCAGCGCGAGTTCGACTTCGAACGGGAGAACTACAAGCAGCTGTCGGCCAAGCATGCGGCAGCGCTCCTGCAGGAGCAGATAGCGCACAGCCGCGGCGGCGAGCGGTTCAGCGTGTTGTACGCCGCCTACCTGCCCGGGAGTCCGGAAAGCCCGAACCGCCTCAGGCTCCTGCTGATGGCCCTCGGCGCCGGCCTGGCGCTCGGCGGGGCGCTCGCCTTCGCCCGCGAGTACCTGGACTGGTCGATCCGCGATGCCCGCGTCTTGCAGGACGAATTCGACGTGCCGGTGCTGGCGGAGATCCCGCGTATCCGGAGCGCGCAGTAGGAGAGTTCAACGAAAAGGCGAAGCTTGCGACCTATGCGAACGAGGACAGACCGATGACGCGACTGCACCGAGCCGTGGAGAAAGCCGAGCGGGAGGGCCGCCTGAGCTGGACCCTGCCCGAAACGCGGCCGCCTGCGCAGCCGCAGGAGCCCGAGCCGCTGGATCCGCCGGCCACCGCCGCGCCTCCCGACGCGGACGCGTTCGCACTGGCCGATCCCGTCGCCATGCCCTCGCAGCCTGCCGACGGCGACCTCGGGATGGATCCGCTCTTCGTGGCAGTGACGGCCCCAGGGTCGCTGGCGGCCGAGCAGTACCGCCTGCTCCGGACGCGCATCGAGAGCCACGAGCAGGGTCGGCGCACGCAGATCCTGCTGGTCACGAGCCCCCGGATCGGCGACGGCAAGACGACCACGAGCGCGAACCTGGCCCTCACGATGGCCCAGGAGTTCCAGCAGCGGGTCGTGCTCGTCGAGGCCGACCTGCGCCGGCCCACGCTGGCCGCGCAGTTCGGCGTGCGGTCCGAGCCCGGTCTCGTCGACGTGCTCGTGGGCGCCGCCACGCTCGACGAGGCGCTCGTCAATGTGCCGGATCACCAGATCTCGCTCCTTTCAGCCGGCCTCCCGGCCGCGCGATCATCGGAGCTGCTCGCGTCGACGATGATGCAGCGGACGCTGACCGCGCTGCGCGGGCGGTTCACCCGGATCGTGATCGACACGCCGCCCGTCGCGCTGGCTGACACGCACGTGCTGGCCCGGTTGGCAGACGGCGTGCTCGTGGTCGTGAGGGCCGGCGTGACGCCGAAGCCGGCGGTGGAACGCGCGCTGGCGGGCGTGGACCGCGACCGCCTGATGGGAATCGTCCTCAACGAGGTGGACGAGACGGCAGACGAGTACGCGTACGCCGGGCGGGTTGCGGGGGAGTAGGACTGGATGCGGGTGTTCAACCGTTACGTCTCGCGGCGTCATCTGACCGTCTTCACCGGCGAGTTGCTGGTGATCTTCGGCTCGATGACCCTCGTCGCCCACCGCTACCTCCCGGGTGACGAGCTGCTGAGCGCGACGTGGAAAGGCGCCGTCGTCACGGCGCTGTGCCTGCTCTGCCTGTACTACAACGACCTCTACGACCTCACGGTCGTCCGCACGAGCCGGGAAGTGGTGATCCGGCTGCTCCAGGCGATCGGCACCGCCCTGATCCTGATCGCGCTGCTGTACGTGGCGCTGCCCGGGCTGGCCGTCGCCGACGGCGCGTTTCTGCCGGCCGCGGCAATCTTCCTGACCGGCGTGCTCGTCTGGCGCCTCGCGTTCAACCGGCTGGCGCGGCTGCAGCCGTTCGGCGAGCGCGTGCTCATCGTCGGCACGGACCCGACCGCGCAGACCGTGGCCCGCCTCATCCTGGCGCAGCAGGACTTCCCGTACGAGGTCGTGGGCTTCATCGGCGACGACCCGAAGAAGGTGGGCACGCGGCTGGTCAACCCCGGCATCGTCGGCACGCCCGACGACATCGAGCGGCTCGTCACGACACGCGGGATCGATCGGATCTTCGTCGGCCTGGCGGACCGCCGCGGCCGCCTTCCGGTCCGCGAGCTGCTGCAGGCCAAGCTGCAGGGCGTGCGCGTGGAGGACGTGGGGACCGTCTACGAGCGGCTGAGCGGCAGGCTGCTCGTCGAGGACCTCCGGCCCAGCTGGCTGATCTTCTCGGATGGCTTCCGCGTGTCGCGCCTGACCCGCCAGGCGAAGCGGGCCTTTGATCTGCTGCTGGCCCTGACGGCGCTGGTGCTGTCGCTGCCGCTGATGGTGATCACGGCGCTGGCCGTCCGGCTCGAGTCGGGGGTTCCCGTGCTCTACCGGCAGGATCGCGTGGGCGAGAACGGGCGCGTGTTCACGCTCTACAAATTCCGCTCGATGCGCCCGGATGCCGAACAGGGTACGCCCGTCTGGGCCAGCGCCGGCGACGATCGCGTGACGCGCATCGGGCGCTTCATCCGCCGGACACGGCTCGACGAGCTGCCGCAGCTGTGGAACGTGCTCCGCGGCGACATGAGCTTCGTCGGCCCGCGGCCGGAGCGCCCCTATTTCGTCGGGCAGCTGGCGGCGCAGTTCCCGTTCTACGACCAGCGCCACGCGGTCAAGCCCGGGATCACCGGCTGGGCCCAGGTCAAGTACCGCTATGGCGCATCGCTCGAGGATGCCCTGGAGAAGCTGCGCTACGACCTCTACTACGTCAAGCACATGTCGCTGCCGTTCGATCTGACCATCCTGTTCGACACCGTCAAGGTGGTGCTCTTCGCGAAAGGAGCGCGATGAGCGCATCCCCCGCGGCGGTGGCGTGGCACGAGCCGCATCAGACCCGGACAGTCGCGCTGAACGTCGGCGGCCGGTACCTGACGCTGACGACCGAGCTGTTGCTGGGCATGGTGATGCTGCCCTTCAACATCCGGTTCCTCGGCGCCGAGGACTACGGGCTCTGGATGCTGGCTGCGTCGATCGTCGTGTATTTCCCCGTGCTCCAGCTCGGGTACGGCGGCGCCATGGACCGCTTCGTCGCGCACTACCGGGCGCGAAAGGACGCTGCCGCCATCAACGAGATCGCCAGCACGCTGGTCCTGGTGTTCCTGGCCGTCGGCGCCCTGGCCTTTCTGGCCGTGGCCGTGATTGCGTGGCACCTGGGAGCGCTGTTCGAGCTCGAGGCGCGGATGGCGCGCACCGGGGGCCTGGTGCTGCTGCTCGTCGCCTCGCAGTACGCGGTCGGCCTCCCCTTCGCGGTGTTCGGGGCGATCGTCAACGGCTTCCAGCGCATGTTCCTCAACAGCGCCGTGGGATTCGGGGTCGCTCTCGCCGTGACCGCGGTCAACGTGGGGGTGCTCCTTGCCGGCGGCACGCTCGTGCAGCTCATCGCGGCAACGACCGCGACTCGGCTCGTCGGTTACGCGCTGTACCGCCGCAACGCCTACCGCGTCTTCCCGCTGCTCCGCATCAGGCCATCGCTGTTCCGCTTCGCGCGTCTCCGGGAAGTCACGGAGTTCAGCCTCTACGTGCTGATGCAGGACCTGGCGAACAAGACCAACTACGCCAGCGACCCCATCGTGATCGCCGCCGTGCTCTCCACCGGCGCCGTAGCGGTGTGGACCGTCGCCCAGCGGTTGACCGACGTCGTGATGCGGCTGGCCAATCAGCTCAACGAGGTCCTCTTCCCGATCGTGGTGGACTGCGACAGTGCCCAGCGCGAGGACCGGCTGCGGGAGCTCCTCGTGCAGGGCACCCGGCTCTCCCTCGCGACGGTCCTGCCGGTGGCGGGCGCGCTCGCGCTGCTGGCCGAGCCGGTGGTGGTCGGGTGGACGGGGCCCGACTTCGTCGCGTCGGCGAGGCTGGTGGAAATCCTGGCTGTCGTGGTCATCCTCCGCGTCACGGCGTGGACGTCGGGCACGGTGCTGCAGGGCGCCGGACACCATCGGCTGCTCGCCATCTCGAACCTCATCGCCGCGGCGGTGAACGTCGGCTTGAGTATCCTGCTGATACGGCGCTTCGGCCTGCCGGGCGTGGCTCTGGCCACGGCCGTGCCTGCCACGGTCCGGGCGGTCACCGTGACCGTGCCCGTCGCGTGCCGGCGCGTGGGGATCTCCATCTGGCGGTACGCGGCCCTGGCGATCTGGCCTGCGCTGTGGCCGGGCCTGATCGTGCTCGCCGGCCTGGCTCTCGTCCGCCACGACGCCACGTCGCTCCTGACGGCGCTCGGCCTCGGGGCGGTCGCCGGGGGTATCTATCTCGCGCTGTTTCTCGGCATTGCTATCGGCCGCCGCGATCGGCATCGCTACGTCGGCAAGCTGCGCAGCCTGGCTGGCCGGCCGGCGCTCGATCTCGAGGCTGCCTGAACTCGGAGAGGAGAACCGTGATCGGTGTGATTCTCGCTGCAGGCGCAGGAACCCGGCTGAATGGCAGCCGGATCGTCCGCCCGAAGTGTCTGGCCCCTTTCGGCGGCACACCGCTGCTCGAGCTGCAGCTGCGCGCCTTGCGGGGGTGCGGCATCCGCGACGTCGCCATCGTCGTCGGGTTCGAGGCGGACCGGGTCCGGCGCGCCTCCGGTCCCGGTGTCCAGTTCGTCGAGAACGCGCGATTCGCGGAAACCAACAGCCTCTACTCGCTCTGGCTCGCGCGACGGCTGCTCGCAGGCGGCTTCGTCGTGCTGAACTGCGATGTGCTGTTCCATCCCTCGATGCTGGTAGACCTCCTGACCGCCCGCCACGAGAATGCGCTGCTGGTCTCGCATCCCCGGCCGGGCGATCCGGAATTCGGCGACGAGGAGATGAAGGTGTGCATCCGTCGCGGCTGCGTCGTCGACATCCGCAAGGATCTGACGGCGGAGCAGACCGATGGAGAGAACGTCGGGATCGTCAGGTTCGGCGCGCGCGGCGCGACTCGTCTCGTCGGGGTCCTGGATCGGATCGTGAGCGCGGGCCGGTTGCGCGACTGGGCGCCCCGGGCGTTCGCCGATTTCGCACGCGAGGAACCCCTGTACGCGCTCGGCACGCGCGGCCTGCCCTGGACCGAAATCGATACGCCCGAGGACTACGCGTACGCGGTCCGCGAGATCTACCCGGCCATCGAAGCCGCGCTGCGGGACGTCACGCCTGCGCTGCGGCGGGGAGCGTGACGCCGATGGCGTTGCCGTCCGGCTCACCGGCGCCCGAAACCCGCGAGGCCGCGGCCGTGGCGGGCGCGCTGCGCGTGGCGGCGGTCGGCGGCGGGACCGGCCTGCCCAACGTGCTGCGCGGGCTTCGGCCGCTGGTCTACCCCGAGGGGATACCCGGACAAGACCCCGGGGACGATCGGCTGGTCGCGATCGTCACCACGACCGACGACGGGGGGAGTTCGGGGCGACTCCGGCGGGAGTTCGGCATCATCCCGCCGGGCGACATCCGGAACTGTCTGGCGGCGCTCGCGGAACGCGAGTCCGATCTGACGGCGCTCTTCCAGTTCCGCTTCGAGGCCGGCGACGGCCTCAACGGTCACTCGGTCGGCAACCTGATGCTGACGGCCCTGACCGAGGTCACAGGCGACTTCACGAAGGCCGTCGAGATCGCGGGCCAGGTCGTGGGCGCGCGGGGCCGCGTCGTGCCGGCCACGGCCGCACCCGTGACGCTGTCGGCCGAGCTCGCCGACGGCCGCGCGGTCTCCGGCGAGACCGCGATCGTCACCGCGGGCTGCGGAATCCGCCGCCTCACGCTGATCCCGGCCGAACCGCCCTGCGTCGACGTGGCGCTCGATGCGCTCCGGCGAGCGCACGTGATCATCGCCGGCCCGGGAAGCCTCTACACGAGCATCCTGCCGGCGCTGCTCATCCCCGAGCTGCGCGAGGCGATTCGGCTCGCCGATGCCGTCCGGGTGTTCGTGCTGAACCTGATGACCGAACCAGGCGAGACTGACGGGTTCGGCGCCGTCCGGCACCTGGCCGTCGTGCACGAGCACGTCGGGTCCCAGCCGTTCGATTTCGTGGTGTTCAACACCAGCCCTGTGCCGGAGTCGCTCCGGCAGCCTTACGCGTCGCGCGGCTCGGTACCCATCACGGTCACGACCCGCGATATCGAGGCGCTCCGCGCGCTGGGCGTGGAGCCAATCGGCGCGCCGCTGGCCTCCGAGGGGCCGGCGGGGCGCATCCGCCACCATCCCGGCCGCCTTGCCGCAGCCATCGCGGCGTGCGCCCGGTTCTCACCGCAGCGCGCCGCCGCGGCTCAACGAGGACTTCGCTGATGTACGAACGCTTTTACAACCTCCGCGAGCGGCCGTTCGCCCTGACTCCGGACCCCGAGTACCTCTACCTGAGCCGGGTTCATCGCGAGGCGCTCGACTCCCTGCGCTACGGACTGGAAACACGCGCCGGCTTCATCGTCGTGACCGGCGAGATCGGCGCGGGCAAAACTACGCTGCTCCAGACCCTCCTGCGGCGCCTCGACGATCGGACGGTGGTCGCGCGGCTGGTCAACACGACCCTCGAACCGCGCGAGCTGCTCGAGGCCGTGGCCATCGACTTCGGTCTCGACACGGCTGGCAAATCGAAGCCGTCACTGCTGCGGGATCTCGGCGTGTTCCTGGTCCAGCAGCGCGCCCAGGAACGCCGGCCGCTCCTCGTTGTCGACGAGGCGCAGAACCTGAGTCCCGCCGGTCTGGAAGAGATCCGGCTGCTCTCGAACTTCGAGACCGAGAAATCGAAGCTGCTGCAGATCTTCCTGGTGGGTCAGCCCAACCTCCGCCAGACGATCGCGTCTCCGGAGCTGGAGCAGTTCCGCCAGCGCGTCGCCGTGAGCTACCACCTCACGCCGCTGGACTCGTCGGATGCGGCAGCCTACATCAATTACCGCCTCAAGCACGCCGCGCTGGGAGAGCCGATGCGGTTCCCCGCCGACGCCGCGGAGCTGATCTACCGCCGCAGTGGCGGCGTGCCCCGCATCATCAACGTGATCTGCGATGCCACCCTCGTGTTCGGTTACGCGGAAGAGCGGCGCCACATCGATCTCGCGCTCGTCCGGGAAGTGCTCGCGGAGCTCGAGGCGACCGGCGTGCTGCCCGCCCGTCACGACAGCCGGCCGGAACGCGCGCCCGTGCCCGAGCCCGCGCAAGCCGCAGCGCCCCGGCCGATCCCCGGACCCGCCGCCGCACCGGCCGCAGATCCTTATCCTGACGAACCAGCCGTCGTGCCGACCGCCGTGCAGGAGCAGGCGCTCGCGCGCGCCATCCGCGAGGCCAGTGACGTCGCCGCCCGGCTCGACGCCCGCGAACGGGCGCTCGCGCAGCGCGAGCGCGAGCTCTCCGAGCAGCGGCGGATCCTTGCCGAGGAGTATCGGCTGCTCCGCGTCCAGCGCAGTCACGTCGCCGGCCCGCCCGCCGCGGTGTCGCGCGGCCGCGCCAGGCCGCGCGCCGAGACCCACCCTTCCCGGTTCGTTGCTTCCCGGCAGGAAGGCTTCCGCGGGTGGCTCAAGCGGCTGCTGGGACCCTCGCAGCGGGCGCTCGAGGAGAATTAGCGGGTAGAATGGAGCGCCTGATTCGAGCCGACGGCTCGTCAGGCGTCCGGGCGCCCGGGACGGACGGCCGCGTCTCCGGATTCAGTCGATCCAGGCACTCCGCCGTCCTTCGAGGAACCCAGTCGATGTCAGCAATCGCCGCCGCTCTTCTCGAGAAAATCGAGTCCCGCCGCGCCCGCGCGGGCGTCGTCGGGCTCGGCTACGTCGGCCTGCCGCTGGCCGTGGAGCTCGCGAAGGCGGGATTCCACACCACCGGCATCGATCTCGACGAGCGGAAGGTCGACGCCATCTCCGCCGGCCGCTCGTACATCCCGGACGTGACCACCGACGATGTCGGGGCGCTGCGGGAGGCCGGCAAGCTGGACGCGACGACGGATTTCTCGGTCGTCCGCGAGCTCGACACCATCAACATCTGCGTCCCCACGCCGCTGCGGAAGACGAAGGACCCCGACATGTCCTACATCGTCAACGCGGTCGAGGCCATCGCGGCGCACCTCCACCCCGGGCTGCTCATCAGCCTCGAGTCGACGACGTATCCAGGGACCACCGACGAGGTCGTGCAGCCACTGCTCGAGGCCAGCGGGCTGAAGGCGGGCCGTGATTTCTTTCTCTCGTTCTCGCCCGAGCGCGTGGATCCCGGCAACCAGACTTTTCAGACACACAACGTCCCCAAGGTGGTCGGCGGCCTGACGCCGGACTGCCTGCGGCTCGCGTCGGCCCTGTACGGCACCGCCATCCGGACGATCGTGCCGGTGAGCTCGACGCGCGTCGCCGAGATGGTCAAACTGCTGGAGAACACGTTCCGCGCGGTGAACATCGGCCTCGTGAACGAGCTCGCGCTCATGTGCGACCGGATGAACATCGATGTGTGGGAGGTGGTCGATGCGGCGCGGACGAAGCCGTTCGGCTTCATGGCCTTCTACCCCGGCCCCGGCCTGGGCGGCCACTGCATTCCGATCGATCCCTTCTACCTGTCCTGGAAGGCGAAGCAGAGCGGGTTCGATCCGCGGTTCATCGAGCTCGCGGGACACATCAACGGCGCCATGCCGCACTACGTGGTCGAGAAGGTCGGCGACGCCCTGAACACGCGACGGAAGGCCGTGAACGGCGCGCGAATCCTGATTGCGGGCGTGGCCTACAAGCGCGACATCGACGACATGCGCGAATCGCCCGCGCTCGACGTGATGGGCCTCCTGCACGAAAAGGGTGCCAGCGTCGCCTACGTGGACCCTTACGTCGCCGAGGTGCACGGCCGCGAGTGGTCGGGACGGATGGACATCAAGTCGGTCGAGGTCCCCCGAGGCGGGTTCTCGCGGTACGACTGCGTCGTCATCGTCACCGATCACAAGGTGTTCGACTACGACGCGATGGTCGCCGAGGCCGATCTCATCGTCGACACGCGCAACGCAATCAAGAAGCCGGCGCCGAACGTCTTCAAGCTCGGCTCGCCGCGCCCGGAGGCCGTCGGACAGGGCGTGTCCCTTGCATAGCATGGGTCGTTTGGGCCAGCGCGTCAGCCGCGCTGCGCCAGGCGGTCCGGGGTGCCGCCCGATCCATGGAGCTCGTCTTCTGGGCGTCCGTCTTCTGCGTCGCGTATGTCTATGTGGGCTATCCCCTGCTGCTGGCCGCCTGGTCCGTCGTCGCGGGCCGGATCGTGCGGAAACAGCGGCCCCGGGAGGCCGGCGCCGCCTGGCCGGACGTCTCGGTCGTCCTGGCCGCGCGCAATGAGGCCGCGAGGCTGCGCGACCGCCTGACCAACCTCCTCGGGCAGGATTACCCCGGGCATCTCGAGATCATCGTCGTGTCGGACGGATCGTCCGACGACACGGCGGCCGCCGTCGCGTCGTTCGGAGATCGCGTACGGCTGATCGAGCTGCCGCGCGGGGGAAAGCCGCGGGCGCTGAACGCGGGCGTCGCGGCGGCGCGCGGCGAGCTCGTGGTGTTCGCCGACGCCAGACAGCGCTTCGCGCCCGACGCCATTTCACACCTGGCCGCAAACTTCACCGACCCCGCGGTCGGCGGCGTCACCGGCGAGCTCGTGCTCGACTGCGAGGACCGCGCCGACGACCTGGACTCGACAATGGCGGACGGCCTGGGCCTGTATTGGAAGTACGAGAAATGGCTGCGGCGCCACGAGAGCCGGATTGGATCGACGCTCGGGGCCACCGGCGCGCTCTACGCCGTCAGACGCGAGCTGTGGCGGCCGCTGCCCGAGGAAACGCTGCTCGACGACGTGCTGGCGCCGATGCGCATCGTGCTCGGCGGCAAACGGGTCGTGTTCGACGATCGGGCCCGCGCATACGATCGCGTTTCCGCGGACGGCCCGTCCGAGGCGCGCCGCAAGACCCGAACGCTCGCGGGCAACTACCAGATCCTGGCCCTGGAGCCCCGGCTGCTCGTGCCGCTCGTGAACCCGGTCTGGTGGCAGTACTGTTCCCACAAACTGGGGCGCCTGATCGTGCCCTGGGCGCTCCTCGCGGCGCTCGTCGCCTCGGCCGTGCTGGCGCCGCAGTCATGGTTCTACCTGCTGGCACTGATAGTGCAGCTCGGCTTCTACGGTCTCGCCGCGTTCGGCGCATGGACGGAACGGACGCGCGCAAGGCCCGTGGATGAGCCCGCGGGGGGGAACCAGCCCGACCGCGCCGCATACGACAGAGCTGGCCTTCCACACATGTCCGGCGGAACCCGGGTCAAAGCGGGATAGCGGTCCATTTGCTCCCGCAGCCCCCGTCGGTTCACGCGGGGAGGCTGCATGAGCAGGGTTCGGCGACTGGCACGGGTGGCCTACGCGTTCGTCCTGATGAACTATTCCGCCGTGGCCGGCCTCCTGTCGGTGCGGCGCGGCCGCGAAGTGTGGAGATAGCGTGTTCCACACAGGAGAATCCGGAGCGCCAAAAAGGGAAAACCACGGGACCGAGCGCCTCGCCTTCACGTGCGCCGCAGCGTCCGGGTCGGTACGGGCCGCCCACCAGGCGGGAGATTCTGCAGCCTCCCCGGCGGGCGAGCCGGTCGCCGACGAGCACGATCGCGACATCGTGGCGTTCCGCGGACTCCTGGCATTCACGTTCGTGCTGTTCGTCCGGCCGCAGGATCAGCTGCCCTTCCTGCAGGTGCTCCATCTCGCGGATCTCACGGCCATCTTCGCCCTCGTGGCGCTCGTCGGCGGGCGCCTCGGCCGTGGCGCCCCCGTCATTCGCCTGACGCCCGAGCTGATCCTCGTGCTCGGTCTCGGGGCCATGATGATTCTCACGGCGCCGTTCTCGGTCTGGCCCGGAGGGGCCGTCGGCGTCTTCACCGATCTGTACAGCAAGGTCATCCTCGTCTTCCTGCTCATCGTGAACACGGTGACGACGCGCGCGCGGTTCGAGCGTCTCACGCAGGTGGTGGTGCTCGGCACGGCGTACATCGGCGTGCGAGCGGTCATCGACTACGCGCGCGGCGTGAATCTCGTCGAGGGTGGTCGCGTGACGGGAGCCGTCGGCGGGCTGTTCGGCAACCCCAACGACATGGCGCTGAACATGGTGGCGTTCCTGCCGCTCGCGCTGGTCCTGGCGCTCGACCGCAGCCGGCCCGTCGTCCGCACACTCGCGCTCATCGGCGCTCCTGCGATCGCCGCGGCCATCGTCTTCAGCAAGAGTCGCGGCGGAACCGTGGGCCTCGTCGTGATGCTCGCCGTGCTGCTCTATCGCCTGCGAAAAATCCGGCCCGGTGTCGCGGGCCTGGTGGTGGCGGCCTCGCTGGCTGCCCTCCCGCTGCTGCCGTCCACCTTCGTCTCGCGCATGTCGAGCATCGTCAACGCCGACGAGGATCCGACCGGCTCGCGCGAGGCCCGGAAGACCCTGATGCGGGAAGGGCTCCAGGCCTTCTTCGAGAACCCCGTCCTGGGCGTCGGCGCGGGACAGTTCAAGAACTACCGGCCGGAGTACCGGGAAGAAGCCTGGCGCGAGACCCATAACGCGGTGCTCCAGGTGGCGGCGGAGCTCGGGATCGGCGGCCTGCTCATCTTCGGCGGCATGATCGTTGTCGGCTTCAGCGGCGTATCCACCGTGCATCGGTCGATACGGACGGCGTGGCAGACGGGGCGTGGGCAGCGAGCGGGCCCGGCGCGCGGGCGCCGTGAGTGGTTCGACCTGTACGCGACGGGCATGGCCGCGAGCCTCACCGGATGGTTCGTCGCCGCGATGTTCGCGTCCGTCGCGTACTACTGGACGCTCTACGTCGTGCTCGCGCTGGCAGGCTCGCTGCGCGAGATCACGCTGAGCCAGGCGACGAACGCGCTGCCCAGGCCCGTGCAGGCGGAGGCCGCGTGACCATCAGCGTCGTCATCGCCACACACAATCGCGCACGGCTGCTGGCATCGACGCTCGAGGCCGTCGCGGCCCAGGAGTCGCCCTCGGTCTGGTGGGAAATCGTGGTCGTCGACAACGGCTCGACCGACGAGACGGCCGAGGTCGTGCGGACAGCGGCCTCGCGCGCGCCTGTGCCGGTGGTGTACCTGCGCGAGACGAGATCCGGCAAGTCCCATGCGCTGAACACGGCCATGCCGCGCGCGCGCGGGGAGCTGATCGTGCTCACCGACGACGACGTGCTGCCGTCGCCGGGCTGGTTGAACGCCTACCTCGCGGCGTTTCGCGAGGACCAGGCGGACTACGCCGCGGGGCGGATCTTCCCGCTGTGGGAGGCCGCTCCCCCGCGCTGGCTGTCGCCCCGCCTCTACGGCGTCCTTGCCGTCGCCGACGGTGGCCCCTTCCGGCTCGAGCTCGGCGGCGGCCTCAACCAGCAGATCATGCCTATCGGGGCGAACATGGCGGTCCGCCGCCACGTGCTGGATCGGATCGGCGGCTGGAATGCGGGGCTCGGAAAGCTGCAAGGCACGCTGCGCACCGGCGAGGATCACGAGTTCGCACTGAGAATGGCCCGCGCCGGATGCAAGGGCCTCTACGTGCCGGAGGCCTGGGTTCGCCACCGCGTGCCAGCCGACCGTCTGCGTCTGCCCTACTTCAGCCGCTGGTACATCGACAATGGCGCCATCGTGGCGGGGCTGGACCAGGAATACGCCCCGGGCGCCAGGGAGCTGCTCGGTGTCCCGCGGTATCTCTGGCGCCGCGCGGCGGCAGACGTGCTCGGCGCGACGGGCGCGGCGGTTCGGCTGAACGTCGCGGCCGGGGTCGCCAGTGCCATGCGCCTCTTCTGGTTCGGCGGCTACGTTCGGGCCCGCTGGACTCGACGCGCCACCGCTGCTGTCGAGGCTCAACCCGTAGTCCTGCGCCGGAGCTGACGTGTCGGCCATCAGCGTCGTGATCGCCACGTTCAACCGCGCGCACCTGCTCCGCGAAACGCTCCAGTCGCTGCTCGTCCAGCGGTTCGAGCCCGGCGACGAGGTCATCGTCGTCGACAATGCCTCGACCGACGGCACGGCCGGCGTGGTGCGGGAGTTCTCCCGGATCTTTCCTGCACCGCTGCGCCTCCGTCGTGAGCAGTCTCCAGGGAAGACGCCGGCTCTCATCCACGGCCTGGCCGCGGCGCACGGCGACGTGATGGCGCTGACCGACGACGATGTGCTGGTGGCGGAAGACTGGATCGAAGCCATCCGCAGGGCGTTCGCCGATCCCACGCTCGGCCTGATCGGCGGCCGCGTCGATCCACGGTGGGAGCAATCGCCCCCGGGCTGGCTGCGGATCGAGGGAGACGGCCGGTATACGCGGATGTGCGCGCCGCTGGCCCTGCTGCACTATGGCAGCGCGCGGCAGCCTCTCGGATCACGAACCGCCGTCGGCGCGAACATGGCGGTGCGGGCGGATGTTCTGCGCGCGCTGGGCGGCTTCGCATCGCACCTGGGACGACGGCGCGGAACGCTGCTCGGCGGAGAGGATCACGAGCTGTGCCAGCGCGCGGTGGCCGCCGGCTACCGCTGCGAGTACCACCCCGACGTCCGCGTCCGGCACTGGGTGCCGTCGGCCCGGGTCCGGTTGTCGTACTACCTGAGGTGGTTCTTCTGGTGCGGGATCACCCACGCGGTGGTCGAGACGCAGGAGCACGGCCGCGACAGCCGCGCCGTCCGTCCGGTGCTCTACTGGGTTCGCGAAGCCATCGTGGCGGCTGGCAAAGCCGGCGCTCTGGCGTTGACCGCCCGTCCCGCGGCCGCGGAGCGGGCGACCGACTCGGCCTTCGCCCTCGGACGTCTGGCGTACCGGCTCCGGTACCTGGCGCACGTCCGCCGCGCGACGGAGCGCTCCCCGGTGCCCGCGCTCGGCAGCTCGAACCCGGGTGTGTCGAGCGAATGAGGACGCGATGACTTCCGACACGATTGGTGGTCGTCTGATTGGATCGGACGCGCACGCGGCCGAAGTCGCGCGCGGCGAGCGGTTCGAGTTCGGCCGCAACTGGACGCGCTTTCTCTCCGTGCTCGACGAGAACCGAATCCAGGCGGCCGAGCGTGCGATGCTCGGGATGCTCCGGGCGGAGCGGCTCGACGGACTGCGGTTCGTCGACATCGGCTCGGGCAGCGGGCTCTCGAGCCTGGCCGCCCGCCGTCGCGGGGCGCGCGTCCACTCGTTCGACTACGACCCGAGCTCGGTGGCCTGCACGGCGGAGCTGCGGCGGCGGTACTTCCCCGACGATGCGGACTGGCGCGTCGAACGGGGATCGGCGCTGGACGGGAACTATCTGGCGTCGCTCGGCGAGTTCGACATCGTCTATTCCTGGGGCGTGCTGCACCACACCGGCCGAATGTGGGAAGCACTCGATCTGGCGTCGAAGCTCGTGGCTCCCGGGGGAAAGTGCTTCGTGGCTCTCTACAACGACACCGGCACGCAGAGCCGCCGCTGGCTCCGCATCAAGCGGACCTACAACAGGCTGCCGCGGGTCGCGCGCGCGCCATTTGCCATGGCTGTCACCCTTCCCCAGGAAATCAAAACACTTGCACGTGCCACCCTCGCGGGCAGTCCGGCCGGATACGTTCGGACGTGGACCGGCTACGGCGAGCGCCGCGGCATGAGCAAGTGGCACGACATCCTCGACTGGGTCGGCGGCTACCCGTATGAGTTCGCGACGCCGGATGAGGTGTTCGAGTTCTACCGGGACCGCGGCTTCACGCTGTTCAACCTGAACTGCGGCCGGATCGGCCTCGGATGCAACCAGTTTGTTTTCTGCCGCGCCTCTGGCGCCACGGACTGACACACGGACCGGCTCGCCACGGACGGACACGGACGAACACGGATCATCTCCTCGCCACGGACGGACACGGACGAACACGGATCGTCTCCTCGCCACGGACGAACACGGATCATCTCCTCGCCGCGGACGGACACGGACGAACACGGATCGTCAGGTCAGGCCGGGCCGCGGGAGAACACGGGCTACACGGATCTTGGGCGTCGAGGACCCAGCAAGTGCCGAATGGAGCTGCCTCACGGCGCGCCACCAGCTCCGCGTTCATCCGTTCTGTGAATCCGTGGCCGTCCGCCCTCCTCCGGGTTCATCGATGAACCAGGAACCCGGAGGGAACCGGAACCAGGAATCGGAACCTGGAACCCTGAACCTGGAACCTTGAACCTGCAAACGGCTACTGAACTCGAGAGGCCCGAATCCAGTTGATGTTGCCGACTGCGGCGGTCGAGGCGCCGTTCGAGCTCATGACGACGCGCCAGACCTGCGGTCCGGCGAGGAGGCTCACGCCTGTCTTGCGGATGGTCGTCCAGGTCTGCCAGCCGCCCGTGTTCGGGACGCTGATCGATCCGGTCCTGTCCACGCCGTCCACCTCGATGTAGAAGGTTCCGCCCGTCCCCGCCGAGGCGACGCGGATCTCCAGGTCGTAGGTGCCCGACGCGCCCACGTTGACGGTGTATTTGAGCCACTCGCCCGCGCCCACCCACCCGAGCGTGTAGCCGCCGCCCGTGTCCGACGCGGAGGCGATGTCCACGTTGCCGGATCGGTAGGCGCCCCCCTCGTTGCCGGCCGTCAGGTCGGAGTATGCCGCGCCGGAGCCGCCGGCATCGAAGTCCTCCGCCTGGATCGTGCCCGGCAGGGTGACGGCGGTCCCCAGATAGGGTGACGAGCTCGAGGCCACGGCGCGGATATAGTTGATGTTCCCGACCGCACTCGTGGAGCTGCCGTTCGTGTCCATCACGAGGCGCCAGACCTGCGAGCCTGCCGCGAGGCTCACGCCCCGCCTCCGGATCGTGGTCCATTGCTGCCAGCCGCCGGTATTCGGCACGACGAAGGGCCCCGTGCGATCGACGCCGTTCACCTCGAGGTGGAGCGAGCCGCCCGCCCCGGCCGACGCGACGCGCAACTCGATATCGTACGTGCCTGCGCTCGCCACGCTGACGGTGTAGTTCAGCCACTCGCCGGCGCCGACCCAGCCCAGCGTATAGCCGCCATTGGTATCCGAGGTCGTGGCGATGTCGACGTCCGTGGCCCGGTACACGCCCCCGGCATTCCCCGGGGAGTTGTCCCGATACGCGATGCCGGAGCCGCCGTTATCGAAGTTCTCCGCCTGTATCACGCCGGGCAACGCGACGGGACTGCCGGTGTAGGAGATCGAGCCGCTCGCACCGCCCGAGGCGGGGGCCACGAGGCGGACGTAGTTGATGTTGCCCACGCCGCGCGTCGATGTCGCATTCGTCAACATGACGAGCCGCCACTCCTGCTGGCCCGCGGTCAGGCTGACGCCCGTCTTCCGGATCGTCTGCCAGCGCTCCCATCCACCCGTGTCGGGGATGCTCATGGGACCGGTCTTGTCGACGCCGTTGACCTCGAGGCGGAACGTGCCGCCGTAGCCCGACGATGCCACCCTGACCTCGATGTCATAGGTGCCCGCCGCGCTGACGTTCACCGAGTAACGCAGCCACTCGCTCGCCTTGACCCACCCCAGCGCGTAACCGCCGTTCGAGTCGCCAGAGGCCACGATGTCGACGCCCGTGTTGCGGTAGAGCCCTCCCTGATTCTCGGCGGTCAGGTCGTGGTATGCGACGCCCTCGCCGCCGTCGTCGAAGTCCTCTGCCTCGAACACCCCCGGTAGTGTTCTGGGAGTTCCGCCGAACGGACTGCCCGTCCCACCGCCCCCGCCGCCGCCACTCCCGCCGCCAGTGCTGCCGCTCGTCGGGATTGGACTCGCGATGCCGCCGATGACGCCGTTGACGACCGCACTCAGCGCGCCGAAATCGACGCCGATGTCGCGGCCGTCCGTCCCGGCGTTCTTGAAGTCGCTGCCGTCGACGAGCCGGTAATCGCGCTCGGCCGCGTTCACGAACTGCGCCTTGAAGGTCGCCAGGTCCAGCACGTAGTTGTCGGCCGGGTATTGCGCAGGGTTGCCGCCGCCGATGCCGTTGCGCCGGAAGATCGATCCGGGGAAGTAGCTGGCGAGCGCGTCCTTCCCGAACCCCCCTCCGATGCCCATGATGCCGTAGGTGTTGTGCGGCACCACCGTGTTCGTGAACACGAATCCGGGTATCTGGCCGTCGTCGGCCAGCACGATGATGCCGGAATGGAAGATGGTGTTGCGGTCGATGACGATGTCCTGGGGCGACTGTGTCATGACGATGAAGTCGCCGGTTTCGCCCCACGTGGGGGAAATGTCGTAGAAGAGGTTGTTGCGGATCGTGATCCGCTCCGTGCGCTCACTGGGATTGACGTAATCCTGACCGAGGACGCTGATGCCCGATGCCGCGTGTCGGACGATGTTGTTCGAAATGGTCACATCACGGACGACGGACCAGGGCGCCGTGCCGTCCTGATTGCGAGGAGTCAGCACGATTGCAAAACCGCGCTGAGACGCGGCCCACGAGTGCTCGAAAACGTTGCCGTCGACGGTCACACGCTGCGCGTTCTTCAGCTCCAGCAGGTTCTTGACGTTCCAGCGGGTCCCGGAGCTCGCCGGAGTCTTCTGCACCTGTCCCGAGCCGGTGTACAGGAAGGACGTGGTCGGCCCTGACGTTTCCATGTACCGGCTCTGGCCGCCGGTGGAGTTCCCGGCGTAGACGCGGTACCGGTCCGCGTTGCTCACTCCGGTCCAGCTCAGAGCCACGGCGCCGTTCGAACCGACGGTGGCCGAAACCTCGGTCGACGGTGCGGACACGGCGACATCCCACGCGATCTCGATTATGGCGACGACCTTGAAGTAGTAAGTGCCGGCCGCGAGCGACCCGCCGGACTGCGCCGTCGCCCTGGGCTGTGACGGCGGCTTGAGGATGGGGTCGCGCCAGGCCAGCGGCTTGTAGAAGTGATTGCGTCTGATTTCGATATCGCTCGGTACCAGGCCGATGATGCGCGGATCGGCGCCGCCGAACATGACGTTCTCACTGCTGGCCTCGAGGTAGTTGTTGATGATCCGGAACGGACCCGGCCCGTTGAAGCCGCCAATCGCCTGCGCGTCCACGGCGAAGTTGAAGCAGTCGGTGATGTAGCTGTTGAAAATGTCCACCTGCCGTCCGTTCAGCGAGATGCAGCGCTGCTGTCCCCGGACGGCGTGGCCGTGAACGTACACGCGGTCGAGGACGATCTGCCACGGCACGGCCGACAGTGTCGACTGCTCGGATCCGTTGGTGCCCAGTGATACGAGCGTGCCCCACCCCTCCTGGTTCACGCCGTCGATGTCCAGAAACTGCAGCCGGTAGTGATGGGCACCCGGTTCGGCCGAGACGACGGGGGTCGTCTTCCACTGCCCTCCGAGCCCGACGAGCCGCGCGAGGAGGCGGCGGTCCGTGTTGCCGCCGGCTTTCCCCAGCGGAATCAGGCGCGTACTTGCCGAGGGCAGGGACGAATCGGAAGCATCGGAGCGAATCACGATGTACGCACCCGTCGTGTTGGTCTTCACCGGAAGCCGGAGATGCCCGGTGAAGGTCTCCCCGGCCCTCAGCAGCACGGTGTCGCCAGGGCTCGCTGCGTCCACGGCAGCCTGGACCGACGTGTACATGCAGCCGCTGGCGCAGACGGTCAGCGTTGCGGCCGTGGCGGGCCCGGTCGACAGCAGGCCGAGAAGAACGATCATGCAAGGCAGGACAAGCGGCCGCAGCCGCAGATCGACGCGGGACTCACACCTCATCAATGGCATCGTCCACTCGAGAAGAAGCAAGCGATTAGGAGTCGGAAGAACCTGGATTGGCGTGCCGCAGGCACGGCAGACGCGCAGCCGGCAATCCTGCTGCCACAGCGCGATCTTTCGCGCGGCCAGGTACTTGCGAGTGCCGGGCATGCACGGCCGGGTGGCGTGTCCTGTCGGACAACTGAACCGTTTGAAATTTGTTTACTGCGGGATCCGGGCTTCGAGCCAGGCGGCTTCGGCGGCAGGGTCGATTACGGCGGCTGCGCGGCTCATGATCGTAGAAACGTCAGCACCCAGGCGCGCGCCGTCCCGGCCCCGCCTGAGAAACGGACTCCCGTCGCGGAGCCGGTAGTCGTGCTGCCCGGCGTTCACGAACGCTGAAAGCAGTTCCGGCACCGAGGGGAAATAGTTCTCGCCGCTGTAGTGACTGGGGCTGCCGCCGGCGAGCACGTTGCGCTCCACCACGCCGCCGGGGAAATAGCGCTCGATGGTCGGATGCCCCATTCCGCCGCCCTTCTCCCCGATCAGGCCGTACTCGCCGTGCAGCACGATGTTGTTGGTGAAAGTGAAACCGGGAACCACGGCCGACGGATCGCGGTCCAGGCCATAGATGTACAGAGCGGTTCCGGTCTGGAGGACGGTGTTGTGATCGATCAGGATGTCGCGGGGAGCATCCCCGATCTGCAGGAAGCGGCCGTTGCCGCCCCAGCGCTCCGCGTCGATGTCGTAGATGAGATTGTGCCGGATACGAAGATCCTTCGTCTGGCCGCTCGGGTGGCTGTCGTCGCGGCCGTGGATGCTGATGGCGGCTCCGGCGTGCCGAACGAGGTTGTACTGGAATGTGATGTCCTCCACCACGGACCAGGGCGAACGCCCGTCCTGATTCCTGACGTGGAACAGCACGGCGAAGCCGGACTGCCCCGATCGCCAGCTGTGCTCGAGGACGTTGTGCTCGACGAGGACTCGCCTGGCATTCTTCAACTCCAGCAGGTTCTTCACCACCCAGACGGCCCTGCGACCTCGGTACCAGTCCGGGCGCTTCGTCAGGTGGTTGCCGCGGATGACGATGTCGCCGGGAACGAGTCCGGGCACGGACGGATCCGCGCCGCCGAACATCACGTTCTCCCCCGCCGCCTCGAGAAAGTTGTTCTCGATCGTGAACGGGCCGGGACCGTTCCATCCGCAGATCGCCTGGCTGTCCTGCCCCCGCGCGCCGATCCCCGAGATGTACGAGTCGCGCACGGTCGCAGTCCCGCTGTTCAGCGCGATTCCCCGCTTCTGGCCCGCCGTGTCGTCTCCCCGAATCAGCAGACGCTCCAGCACGAGCTCACGCGGCGTATCAGCGGCGGACTGGCTGCCGGTGCCGAGCCGGATGATTTCCCCCTCGCCGTTGCGGTTGGCGAGGAACTCCAGATCCTGGATCCGCCAATGATGCGCGCCCGGAGCCGTGGCGAGCGCCGGAGCGGTACCGGGCGAGCGGAGCCGGGCGAGGCTGCCAGACGCCTGGGGGCCGACCCGCGTGCCTTGCGCGGGCTCGGAGGAGGCCGCCGTGCGCAGCGTCACGTACTCGGCGCCCGTCTTCGCCGGCAGCACGAAGTTGCCGACGAACGTCGCTCCGGCTGCCAGCAGAATCGTGTCGCCGGGATTCGCCTGGTCGAGCGCCTTCTGAAGATCTCCTCCGGCCGCCACGTGGATCGTTCGTCCTTCGCTGGGAGCGGACGCCCGGCTGGCGAGACCCGTCCAGAACACGACCACGACGACGGCCGCCATCGAGGCCATGGCGCCGGTGCGGACGACGAGAAATTTCATCGCGGGTCGGCTCCGCCGCGCGGAACCCTGACCTCCCTGGCGATCGCCACGAGAGATCGGAGGTGGCGCACCTGCGGCCGGCGCGGGTGACTCAGGTAGGTCATCACCTTGGTTCGCAGCTTGCCAATCGAGAAGGCACGACGGTAGCTCGCGGCGTACTGAGCCGGAGGCTGCGCTCTCAGCTCGTATCGCCGGCTCCGTCCATCCTGCGCGCGCAGGGAGGCACCGTCGAAGAACAATTCCCGGATCGTTACATCGGACGTCTCGACGTCGTAGCGGACCGCCAGCGAGCGGCGGTTCCACCAGTGCTGCGACTTGATGAACCGACGCGTCGGCTGCCCGGCTTCGTCGAAGTAGGACGGCTGGTCGAGATCCGGCATGATGCAGTTCCCGAGACCGTAAAAGATGTGCCGCCCCTGATACTGCTCGAAGGACTGGACGCAGTGCGCGTGATGGCCGACCACCAGGTCCGCGCCCGCCTCGACGATCGCCCGCGCCGTCGCCACATCGGAGGGCTTGGGGAGGGGTACTTCCTCTTCCCCCCAGTGCAGCGAAACGACAACGCGTCGGGCGCCCGAGGCGCGGGCCGCCCCGATGTCCCGCGCGATGCGATCCAGCTCGAGCGCGCCGGCGCCCGCCTGCTCCGGTGCTGCCAGTACGGCGGACGTCGAAGGGCACGCGTACCCGAGCAACGCAACGCCCCATTCCGCGAGGAACAGCGGATTCCCGGCGTTGGCGTCGAGCCGCCCCGCGCCGAATCCCGGAACACCCAGACGCCGCAGCTCGCGTTGCGTGTCCGTGAACCCGTCCTCCCCGTAGTCCATGGTGTGGTTGTTGGCCTGGCAGACCGCAATCGGAACCCGCCCGAACGTCTGCTCGATGTAGCTCCGGGTGGCCTTCAAATTGACCTTGCCGGGCCAGCCGCGGACCCTCGTGGTGATGGGGTACTCGAGGTTGAACACGTAGG
>DASPFV010000335.1:0-4653 GCA_035620975.1 Vicinamibacterales bacterium | reverse complement strand
CCTGAGGGCATTGGACCCAGACCGGGACGCCAACACGCGACGGTAGTGCCGTGTAGCCGCTGACACCCGCGCTACGCGCTGAAGGAGAGTCCCATGATCGTCAGACTGGTGAACTGGGTCCGCGCACAGAACGAGACCGCCCAGGGCCTCATGGTTGCAGGCACGCTTGGGCTCACCGTGGTGGTGATCGCCGTGGTCATCAGCATCCTTACGTGAGCGCGGAAGCTCCAGCACGGCCGTGGCGCGGGAGATCGGATCCCCGATCCGGGACTCCATTTCGGACAGGGGGATCAGCACGAGTCGCGTTCGGGACCGACATGACGTGTCTCCCAGCGACTCGGGAGTCGAGGGGGCAATGACGCAGCCACACTATGGCAAGGCGTATGGCGGCAATGCGCCGGAGAACTACGAGCGCTACTTCGTCCCGGCGATCGGCGCACCGCTGGCCCAGGACCTCGTGGAAATCGCCGCGCTGCGTCCGGGCGAGCGGGTCCTGGACGTCGCCTGCGGGACCGGGGTGGTGGCGCGCCTCGCGGCCCAGCGGGTCGGCACGGGGGGGAGAGTCACCGGGCTGGACGTCAATCCCGGGATGCTGGCGGTGGCGCGCTCCACCTCTCCGCCCGGGGTGTCAATCGAGTGGCACGAGGCGAGCGCCGAGGCGATGCCGTTCCCGGACGCAGCGTTCGATGTCGTGCTGTGCCAGATGGGCCTCCAATTCGTGCCGGACCGACCCGCGGCCCTGCGCGAGATGCGGCGTGTCCTGGCGCCCGGCAGCCGCTTGATTCTCAACGTGCCCGGACCCGCGCCCCCGCCGTTCGTGATCATGGCGGAGGCGCTCGCGCGCCACATCGGCCCGCAGGCTGCCGGGTTCGTGAACCGCGTCTTCTCGCTCCACGATACGGCCGAGCTCCAGAGCCTGATCAGCGGCGCCGGCTTCCGTGAGGTCGCCACGCGGGCCGCCACCAGGCCGCTCCGCCTCCCCGCCCCGCCGGAGTTCCTCTGGCAGTACGTGCACAGCACCCCGCTCGCGGGGTCCGTGGCACAGGTGGACGACGAGCGCCGCGGTGCGCTGGCGCGTGAAGTGGTCGCGAAGTCGCGGGAGCTGGTGAAGGATGGCGCCCTGAAGTTCGAGGTGCGCATCGTCGTCGCGACGGCCCTGAAGTAGCGGTCCCGGTTGGGAGCGTGTCCGGATCGTGCGTCGCTCGAGAGCGTGCCGGGGCGCGCGGGTCGTCTCGAGAACCGGGCTCGGTCGCACACTCGACCCTATCCGGGACGACGTCGTACGAAGGGCAACGCCGCGAACCCATCTGCCGTGATCACGGTCACAACGTCGAGAGACCTAGACCATATGGAAGGACCGGCCTACCTATCGCACATTAGCGTGGGTTGTTCCCGGTGAGGGACAGAGCCACATGCGAAAGGAGGCCGGTCATGGGTAAGGGTACTACGTCGGTGGCGCTGGATGACAGCAAGCGGAAGATCGTTGCGGGGATCCTGCGGCCGGGGGCGACGGAGCCCGAGCTGCGCGAGATCCCGAACGAGCCCAAGCTGGTGCGGCGCCTGATCGAGCGGTTGAAGCGCGAAGGCCCCGTCGAGGTCTGCTACGAGGCCGGCGTGTCGGGCTATGACCTCTATCGCCAGATCACGGGGCTCGGCGTGCCCTGTCAGGTGATCGCGCCGGCGTTGACCCCGCGGCGCCCGGGCCAGCGCATCAAGACTGACAAGCGGGACGCCCGGAAGCTGGTCCGGTTGTTCCGCGCGGGGGAGCTGACCGCCATTCATGTGCCCGACGACGCCGAGGAAGGCGTCCGCGATCTGCTGCGCTGCCGCGAGGCGGTTCGTCGCGACGTCCTGCGCTGGCGGCATCGCGTCGTCAAGTTTCTGGACCGCCACGGCCGCCGCTACCTCACTGGCAAGAACTGGACGCACCGGCATTGGACCTGGCTCCGCCGGCAACAGTTCGAGCACTCCGCCGTGCAGCGCACCCTGGATGCCACCCTCTTCGCGCTCGAGCAAGCCTTGGCGCACCAGGCCGAACTGGACAAGGTCATCGCGACCCTGGCCGAGACGGCCCCTTATCGGGAGCCGATCGGCTGGCTCCGCTGCTTCCGCGGCATCGATACGCTCTCGGCCATGATCCTGCTGGCGGAGATCGTGGACTTCCAACGCTTCCAGCGTCCCCGCGAGCTCATGGCCTATCTGGGACTCGTTCCGAGCGAATACTCGTCCGGCGCAACGGAACGGCGCGGGGCGATCACGAAGGCGGGCAATACCCATGCCCGCCGTGTGCTCGTCGAGGCCGCCTGGCACTATCGCCATCGACCCAGCGTCAGCCGCGCCCTGACTCAGCGGAGTGACAGTCAGCCCGCGGTCGTCGTCAGTCATGCCTGGCGGGCACAGCAACGGTTGCACCAGCGCTATCGCCATCTCGTCGGCCACGGCAAACGCCCGCCGGTGGCCGTGGCGGCGGTCGCGCGCGAACTGGTCGGCTTCATCTGGGCGGCCATGACGCGGCGGCCCGCTGCCGCCTAAAGAGGGGATCCCTCGGGTGGAGTTCACCATCCTGAGCGGCGTCGGCCCCGGCTTGACGCGGGCACGATTGGAGAGTCCTCGTCTGACCTATGCGACGCCAGATCAGCCGATCCGGACGACTCGCGCTCCTAGACGGAGGCAGCTCCCGACGAACCACGGTCATGCGGCTCTGCCCCTGGCAACCCGCGGATATCAGCCTGATTCGTCGTCGACGCCGCCCACTCGAGTGCGAGCCGGCGCCCTCAGGATCACTCCGCGATCACGAGGACCTGCGCCGTGAAGAACTCACTTGACGGTCGGTCCTTCCATATCAGGTCAGAGGCTCCGCTTCCGCCCCCGAAGGCCTCGGCGGCTGCCCTTGCGCTTGAAGGTCCGGCCGGGCGGGGGCCGGTCGCCACCCCCGCCGGGGCGACCCGGGCTGAAGGGTCGCGGGCCCTCCCGGCGCGGCGGTCGGTCCTCGGCAGCATTGACGGTGAGCTTCCGTCCCTCGACCTCACGGTCGTGGAAGAGCCGGATCGCCTCGGCGGCCTCGCCTTCGGTGGCGAACTGGACGAATGCGAACCCGCGCGGCCGACCGGTCTCCCGATCGGCGGGAAGATACACCTCCACGACGCTGCCGGCCTCGGAGAGGAGCTGGGTTAGGGAATCCGCCGTCATGCCGAGGTTCAGATTACCGACGAAGATGCGGGCTGGAATGGCTAGAGTCCTCCCTCCACGTTGCGCGTGTCAGCTCCGACGGGGCGCTTCAGTATCCTTCGCGCCGCGCGGCCCGCAGCGCCTCGGCCGCCTTGATCTCGTCGGCGAACATGTCCACGTGAAGCGGACACGGCGGCGCGTTGACCTCGACGTACTGGCACTCCGTCTGATTGCACTGGACGAAATACCCGGTGGGCCGCGTGAGGCCGCTCGGACGCCTGAGCCGGATGAGGACGGGCTCGGACACGACCGGGCACCAGAACTCGCGGGGGCGCGCCGTGCGCATGCCCATCCCGGTCACCGCCGGCCGGGGCGAGGCCGACGCGCGCAACCGTCGCTGGCGCTCCGGGTCTCGGTGGCCAGATTCACGGCCTCCCCCACTGGACCCCGAGCCGCGGGGTCAACCGGTTCCGCGACCTCGGTTCACGCCCCGAACACGCGGAGGTGCTGTCGGCGGCGAGGCTGGATTCGCGTTCGAATCCGGCAGGGTGTCCGGCTGAGGATAGCACGTCCCCGGGCAGCCGGGGCGGGAGAGCGAGTACGTCGCGTACCTTGCCTGGCCGGGCGGGTGGGCGCTACCCTCTGGGCGCCAGACGAGACCGTCGCGAAAGGTAGCGGACGCCGGCCATGACTGAGACGACTCGAGCGGCGCTGCAGCGCCCCGTCTTCTACGCCCTCGTGCTGCTCGGGGGATACCTCACCTATCTGATCCTCGGCCCCTTCCTGGCGACGCTCGGGTGGGCGGCGATCCTCGCGGTCCTGTTTCATCGAGTGCAGGCGGCGCTCGCCGCGCGGATGGGGGGCACGCGCGCGGCGCTCGTCACGACACTGCTGGTCAGCATCGCGATCGTCGTGCCGGCCGTGCTGCTGGTGTCGGCTCTGGTACGCGAAGTGCCGCAGGCGGCCGCCTACCTGCAAGAGGTGTCGCGCACGGCCCCAGATCAGATCGAGCAGATCTGGGATGCCGTGCGGGCCAGGAGCCCCTTCGAATTGCCGGAGGATCCGACCCAGTTCGCGACCGAGGCCGCTCGACGCGCGCTCACGTTCCTGGTGCCGCGCGCTGGCGCGGTCGTCGCCGACTTCTTCGCGACGCTGGGTGCCCTCGCCGCGATGCTGTTCGCGCTCTTCTTCATGCTGCGGGACGGCGACGCCTGGAGCGGCGAGCTGCGCGCCCTGCTGCCGCTTTCCGAACAGGAGTCCGAGCGCCTGCTGCGCGAAACGCGCGACCTGGTGATCGCCAGCGTCGTCTCGGGCCTGCTCGTCGCGGCGGCGCAAGGCATGATCGGGGGCGTGGCGTTCTGGCTCCTGGGGCTCGGTGCGCCGGTGCTCTGGGGCGTGGCGCTCGCGTTCTGCTCGCTGATCCCCGTGGTGGGCTCCGCGCTCGTGTGGCTGCCAGCCGCGCTCTGGTTGCTGCTGGCGGGCGAC
>DASPFV010000334.1:0-2613 GCA_035620975.1 Vicinamibacterales bacterium | reverse complement strand
AACGGCTCTGGCCGAAACCTGCGCGCGGCCTGGTGGTCGCGCAGGAGATCGAGCTGCGTCTTCCCCGGCCTGACTCGTGCGCGATCGAGGGGCGGATCCCCGAGCTGTTCTTCTGCCGCGACCTCGACGGCTACGGCTGGTGCGTGCGGAAGGGGGAGTACCTGAACGTGGGGCTCGGACGACGGAGCAAGGACGCGTTCGAGACGCACGTCCGCAGGTTCGCGTCGTGGCTCACCGACGCCGGGAAGCTGCCCGACGCGCCTGAGTGGCGCCGCTGGCGCGGGCACGCCTATCTGCTCGCGGGCAGCCGTCAGCAGCCGCCCGCTGCCGACGGCGTCCTGCTCGTGGGCGACGCGGCCGGTCTTGCCGCGCCCGAGAGCGGCGAAGGCATCGCGCCGGCGATCCAGTCGGGCGCGGTTGCGGCCAGCACGATCCTGGCCGCGGGCGGCCGGTACACGGTGGATGCGTTCGCCGCGTACAGCCGGGCCGTCGAGACCCTGTGCCCGGCGGATTCGATTACGCGGCGGCTTCGTGTACGGGTTCCGGCTGCCGTCGGTCGCTGGTGCCTCACGTCGCCGCGGTTCACCAGGCGCGTCATCGAGCAGTGGTTTCTCCGCGCGCCGGCCATGCTTCCCGGCGAGTGGCGCGCAGCCGCCTGATCCGCTCGTCGCGCTCGTCCTCGTCCAACCCGGCCGACACAGCCGCAATCTCCGCGTCGAGCTCCGGCAGCATCACCTGCTCGAGCGCGTTGAGCGTGCGCGTCGTTCGCCGGAGCGCCGCCCGCAGCCGGACGACGGTCGTCTCTTCTGCCGCGAGATCCATCACGATGGGAAGCACGGCTGCGAAGCGTCCGGCGGCGACGTCGAGCGCCCACGACGTGCCGACGGGCCCGTAGGACGGACGGAAGGGGGCACTCGGCGCGCGGATCCGGGGCACCCGGATCCCGATCACCACGTCGTGCGTGACGGAGAGCGCCGACGCCGGCGGCTGGGCCAGCGCAGCCCCCTCCGCCGCATAGCGCCCGATGTCGACCAGGGCGTGCTCGAGCGATCGACGGGCGCGACCGAGGGCGGCCTGCACGCGCGCCCGCCCGCTCGCCGCCAGCCCGGCGCGCTGCGCCAGCTCGCGCGTCAGCCCTTCGCGCTTGCGGTCCAGCAGATCGATTCCCGCACGGACCGCCTCACGCGTGCGCCGCAGCTCGATCAGCCGCCACCGGCCGGGGGTCACCGCCATGCAGGTGCCTGCTCCGCTCTTCGGGACTGATGCGCTCGAGATCGACGGCGGGCAGGTCGCCCGCCACCCTCCAGCCCCGGTCGAGGGTCTCGTCGATGGCCCGCCGCTCTCCGGGCTGCTGGCTCAGGAACTCGCGCTCGAAGCGCTCGCCGAACACCAGGTAGCGCTGCTCCGCCGGCGTGAGCTCGCTGCGGCCGACGATGGCTTCGAGAGCCCTGGCGCGCTCCACGTTCGCATAGCCGCCGTAGAGCAGCCCGGCCAGCGTCGCGTGATCGTCGCGCGTCTGCCCCCGGCCGATCCCGCCGCGCATCAGCCGCGACAGCGACGGCAGCACGGCGATCGGCGGGTAGATGCCGCGCGCGTGGAGCCGCCGATCGAGCACGATCTGCCCTTCCGTCACGTAGCCGGTGAGATCCGGGATCGGATGCGTCATGTCGCCCGAGGGCATCGTGACGATCGGCACCTGAGTGATCGATCCCGGCCGGCCCCTGAGTCGGCCCGCACGCTCGAAGATTGACGCCAGGTCGCTGTAGAGGTAGCCCGGGTAGCCCTTCCGGCTGGGCACCTCCGACCGCCCCGCTGCCACCTCCCTCAGCGCTTCGCCGTAGTTGGTCACATCGCTCAGCACGACCAGCACGTGCATACCGGCGTCGAACGCGAGGTACTCGGCGAACGTGAGCGCGGTACGCGGCGCGAGCAGGCGCTCGGTCGCGGACTCGCCTGCGAGGCTCAGCACCATGACGGTCCGCCGGCGGGCTTCGCTGTCGCGAAACGCCTGTTCGTACTCGGCGGCGACCTCGCGCGGCAGCCCGAGTCCCGCAAAGACGAGCGCGAACCGCTCGACACCCGGCGCGTGCGCCTGCCGGAGGATGTCGCGTGCGAGGCGATCGTGCGGGAGCCCGGATTCCGTGAAGATGGGAAGCTTCTGCCCGAGCGTCAGGGTGTTGAGCGCGTCGATCGCGGAGAATCCAGTCTCGAGGAAGGCCCGCGGACACTCCCGGCGCGTGGGATTGATCGGCGCGCCGTCGACGGGACGCTGCGCCGCCGACAGCGGTGGAGGAAAGCCATCGCGCGGACGCCCGAGCGCGTCGAGGACGCGGCCGAGGACCTCGACGCCGACGCCCACCAGGGCCGTCCGTCCCGTGAAGCGGACGGACACCCGGTCCAGCGCGAGCCCGTCGGCCGGGCCGAACACCTCGACCACGGCCGCGTCGCCATGAATCGCCACCACGCGGCCGCTGCCCCTGGCTCCGCCCGGATCCTCGACATCGACCACTTCGTAGAGCGCCGCCCGCGGTACGCCGCGCAGGAAGGCGAACGGGCTGCGGAGCCGCTCGAGTCCCCGGAGCGTCAGTCCAGGCACGCTCATGCCGCTTCTCC
>DASPFV010000333.1:0-33798 GCA_035620975.1 Vicinamibacterales bacterium | reverse complement strand
GAACGCGGTCGAGATGTAGGCGCGTACGCGTATGCCGAGCGCCGCAGCCCGCGCGCACACCTCACGGTAGGTCGCGAGCGACTCGTCGACGCTCTGATTGATGTTCCTGCGGCTGAAGGCGTCGGATGCAGCCGCGAAAATCGCGACCTCCGCCAGGCCTGCCGCCGCGGCGCGTTCCAGCCCGGCCGTGTTCGGGACGAGCGCGGTATACCTGACGCCCTCGCGGCGGGTGAGCGCCCCGAACACTTCCGCCGCATCTCCCATCTGCGGGACCCACCTGGGGCTGACGAACGCCGCCGATTCGATCACGGGCAGCCCGCAGTCCGCCAGCAGCTCGATGAAGCGGACCTTGTCGGCCGTAGCCACCGGCGCAGACTCGTTCTGCAGTCCGTCTCTCGGTCCGACCTCGACCAGCGTGACCGCGTCGGGGAACCTCATGGCTCCTGGCCTCCGCCGACGGGCTCGCTTCGGGTAGACGCATCGCTCAGTTCCACGAGCGGTTCGCCCGGCTCGACAAGCTCACCCTCGCGACAGCGGATGGCCTCGACGCGTCCGGCCCCCTCCGCCTTGACCGGCAGCTCCATCTTCATCGCTTCCAGCACGATCAGCGTGTCGCCACGCGCGACGAGCTGGCCGACCCTGACCTCGACGCGCCGGACCGTGGCCGGCATGGGCGCCGTGAGCGACCCGGAATAGCCGGCTCGGGAGACACGGGCTCTGGACGGCGGTGCGGCCGACAGCTCGAACGTGCTCCCCTGCGCAAACACCCAGCGCGCGTCGCCTGCCCTGGCGACCCACGCGTGCAGACCCGGATCGCCTTTCACACGGACCTCGCCATCGCCACGGCGCCGGACGTGAAAGGTCTCGCCGTCGACGCCCACTCGCCCGTCTTCGTACAGGGTCACCCGGAACTCGCGCTCGCCGTGCCGGAGCACCAGTGAACGATCCGCCACGGTCACCGTCCCCACCGGCCGAGCGTGGACCACGGATCCGCCCGCGTCAGTGTTCTTCCGTGTTTTTCGGTGGCGCTCTGTTTTTCGGTGGCGCCGTGTTCTTCTGAGGCGCCGTGTCCGTCCGTGGCGGCGGCAGCAGCCACCACGGCGGCCGGAATCGTCGGCGGCGGAATCAGCGCCGGGAGCGAGACGTCGATGAACGCGGTGTGGACCTCGCCCGCGAGGACCGCCGGATGCTCGAGCAGCCGCAGCAGAAACGGGATGTTGGTCCGGAGCCCGAGGATCGGGAACTCCCGGAGGGCGGCGGCCGCACGCGCCAGAGCCTGCCGGCGGGTGGGCGCGTAGGCGACCAGCTTGGCGAGCAGGGGATCGTAGTTGATGCCGACGACGTCGCCTTCGGTGATGCCGGAATCCACGCGGACGCCGGGGAAGCGCGGCTCACGATAGAGAAGCACGCGGCCGGCCTGCGGCAGGAACCCTGTCGATGGATCCTCGGCATATATGCGGCATTCCACGGCATGGCCGCGCTGCGAGAAGTCCGACTGGGTCCACGCGAGCCGTTCACCGGCGGCCACAGCCAGTTGCGCGTGGACGAGGTCCACGCCCGTGACCAGCTCGGTGACGGGATGCTCCACCTGCAGCCTGGTGTTCATCTCGAGGAAGTAGAACCGGGCCTCCTGGTCCGTGCCCTCGAGCAGGAACTCGAGTGTCCCGGCGTTCACGTAGCCCGCGGCCCGCGCCGCAGTGACCGCGGCCTCGCCCATCCTCGCGCGCACGGCGTCGGTCAGGATGGATGACGGGCTCTCCTCGATCACCTTCTGGTGCCGTCGCTGAAGCGAGCACTCCCGCTCGAAGAGGTGCACCACATGGCCGTGCTCGTCGGCCAGGATCTGTATCTCGATGTGCCGGGGCCGGTCGAGGAGGCGCTCGAGGTACAGCGTGCCGTCGCCGAACGCCGCGGCGGCCTCGCGCCGTGCCGCACCGATGAGCTCCCGCGCCTGGATCTCGTCGTGGGCCGCGCGCATCCCCTTGCCTCCGCCGCCGGCCGACGCCTTGATCAGGACGGGATAGCCGAGGGACTGCGCCGCCGAGAGGACGCCGTTGTCTGTCTGATCCGCCGGTGTGAGGCCCGGGACGATCGGGACACCGGCCGCTTCCATCAGCCGTCGGGACTCGATCTTCGAGCCCAGGCGCTCGATCACCGTCGCTGGGGGCCCGACGAAGGCCAGCCCCGCCTCTTCGCAGCCGAGGGCCAGCGGCGCCCGCTCGGACAGGAAGCCATACCCCGGGTGCACGGCGTCTGCGCGCGTCTGGCGGGCGGCCGAGAGGATCGCCTCCACCGAGAGATAGCTCTCGGCTGCCGGAGCCGGTCCGATGCGCACCGCCCGGTCGGCGACGCGGACGTGCAGCGCGTCAGCATCGGCGTCCGAGTAGACGGCGACCGACTCGATCTCCATCTCCCGGCAGGCCCTGGCGATGCGCACCGCGATCTCTCCGCGGTTCGCGATGAGCAGCCGGCGAATGGGTTTCAGGGCACCCACGGCGCCTTGCGCTTCTCGAGAAAGGCGCGCATGCCGTCCTGTCCCTCGCGCGACGTGCGATGGCGCGCGATCGTCGCCGTCGTCAGATCGAAAACATCCTCCGGGGCCCGTCCCGCCACGGCCGGTATCAGCGCCTTGGCCGCAGACACTGCGCCGGGGGCGGACGTCAGCACCTCCGCCAGGAGACGCTCGATGGTCGCGTCGAGGTCCGCGGCGGGCACGACGTAGTGGACCAGCCCGATCTCGCGCGCCCGCGCCGCGGGGAATCGCGATGCCGTCAGGAACAGGTCCCGCGCCGCCGACTGGCCGATCTTCGCGATCACGAATGGCGCGATCATCGACGGCAGGATCCCCAGCTTCGCCTCGGTGAAGCCGAACACCGCGTCGTCGGCAGCGACGACGATATCGCAGACCGCGGCGAGCCCGGCGCCCCCGCCGAGCGCCGCGCCCTGGACGCGGCCGATGAGCGGCACGGGCAGCGCGTTCAGGATCTGGAACAGGCGGGCCGCGGCCCGAGCGTCCTCCAGGTTCTCCTCCATCGAGTAGCCCACCATGCGCGACATCCACGTCAGATCCGCCCCCGCGCAGAACGCGCGGCCGGCGCCCGCGAGGACGGCCGCTCGAATCGGCTCGGCCTGCCGCACGCGCGCGGCCCATGCCGTCAGCTCGGCGATGAGCGTCTCGTTGAACGCGTTGCGGACGTCGGGACGGTTCAGCGTGACTCGCGCGACGCCGCCGTCCGTGGCAATCGTCAGGGTCGAGGGCATGGAGGCAGTCCGGTCACATGCGGAAGACGCCGAACCTGGCGTCAGGGATGGGCGCGTTGAACGCGGCCGACAGCCCGAGCGCGAGCGCCGCACGCGTGTCGACCGGATCCAGGATGCCGTCGTCCCAGAGCCTGGCCGAGGAGTAGTACGGAGAGCCCTCCTCCTCGTATTTCTGCAGGATGGGTGCGCGAATCGCCTCCTCCTCGTCGGGCGACAGCGTCCGGCCCTCGCGCGCGAGCTGATCCCGCTTCACGGTCGCGAGCACTGCCGCGGCCTGCTCGCCCCCCATGACGGAAATGCGCGCGTTGGGCCACATCCACAGGAGCCGCGGCTCGTACGCGCGGCCGCACATCCCGTAGTTGCCCGCGCCGAAGGAGCCGCCGACGATGACGGTGAACTTCGGCACTACCGAGTTCGCGACGGCGTGCACCATCTTGGCGCCGTCCTTCGCGATGCCCGCGCGTTCGTACTGCCTGCCCACGATGAAGCCGGTGATGTTCTGCAGGAACACGAGCGGGATGCCCCTCAGGTTGCACAGCTCGATGAAGTGCGTCGCCTTGAGGGCGGACTCGGAGAAGAGCACGCCGTTGTTCGCCACGATCCCGACCAGGAAGCCGTGGAGCCGCGCGAAGCCGGTCACCAGCGTCGTGCCGTAGCGCTCCTTGAACTCGTCGAACCGCGAGCCGTCGACCAGACGCGCGACTATCTCGCGAACGTCGTAGGCCTTCCGCGTATCGGCACTGACGATGCCGTAAATCTCGCCGGGATCGTACACGGGCTCCTCGGGGGCCGTGACGTCCGCCGGCAGGCGCTTCACCGTGTTGAGCGTGCCCACGATCGTCCGCGCGAGCTGCAGCGCATGCTCGTCGTCCTCGGCCAGGTAGTCGGCGACCCCCGAGAGGCGGGTGTGCACGTCGGCGCCGCCGAGCTCCTCGGCCGTGACCTCCTCGCCGGTCGCCGCTTTCACGAGGGGCGGACCTCCCAGGAAGATGGTGCCCGTGCCCTTGACGATGATCGTCTCGTCCGACATCGCCGGCACGTAGGCGCCTCCCGCGGTGCACGACCCCATGACGACGGCAATCTGCGGGATGCGCTCGGCCGACATGCGCGCCTGGTTGAAGAAGATGCGTCCGAAATGTTCGCGATCGGGAAAGACCTCGGCCTGCAGCGGGAGGAACGCTCCCCCTGAGTCGACCAGGTACAGGCAGGGCAGCCGGTTCTCGAGGGCTACCTGCTGCGCGCGCAGGTGCTTCTTCACCGTCAGCGGGTAATACGTCCCGCCCTTGACCGTGGCGTCGTTGGCGACAATGAGCACCTCGCGCCCGGACACCCGGCCAATTCCGGTTATCAGCCCTGCCGCGGGGGCTTCGTTTTCGTAGACGCCCCATGCCGCCAGCGGCGAGAGCTCGAGGAACGGCGAGGCGCGGTCGAGCAGTCGCTCGAGCCGCTCGCGCACGGGGAGCTTGCCCTGCCCGCGATGGCGCTGCACGTAGCGCGGTCCGCCGCCCTCGCGGACCGCCGAGAGGCGCTGGCGGAGCTCGTCGACGAGCGCTTCCATGCGCGCCCGGTTGGCCCGAAACACGTCAGAGCTCGTGTCGATGTGGGAGTGGAGGATCTCCAAGTCACCAACCGCAGCAGTCGGTCTTGTAGCGGCAGGCGGGGCAGCGCCAGACGGCGTGCATGCGGAACATCTCAGCGCCGCAGCGCTCGCAGAGCACCCTGTCGTCGTCAGCGCACCGACGGTCGGTCGTGCGGGGGCGATCGGGCGTGCGGGGCACGTCGGGCTGAGGCATGGGCGGGATTATAGCGCCTGGTCCCTGCAACCCCTGCCGTCGCGGCCAGGCACGGCGCGGCCAACCGCAGACCTGCTGCATCTCGATCATACACGTGTCTCAAAATGAACACTCCGACCCGATTTGTGTATAATTTCCGCTGCCGTCGCCGGACGTCGATGTATTCTGTCGAGTCATCATAAAGCTACGAGGATCGGGCCATGACGATGAAAAAGAAACACCGCGTGCTCGCCATCGACGACGAGCCGTCCATGATCGAGTGGCTGAAGATCCTGCTCGAGCACGAAGGCTACGAGGTGCGCACCGCGATGATCGGCACGCGGGGGGAAGAAATCTTCAGGACCTGGAAGCCCGACGTGGTCGTGACCGACATGATGCTGCCCGATGCGGACGGTCTCGAGCTTCTGCGGAAGTTCAAGCAGACCTTCGGCGACACCGAGGTGATCGTGATCACGGGCCACGGGACCGTTCCCAAGGCGGTCGAGGCGATGAAGGCGGGCGCGCACAGCTTCGTCGAGAAACCGATCGAGCCCGACACGCTGCTGGCGATGCTCGAGAAGGCGATCGAGCGCCGGGACCTGGTCGGGGAGAACCTGCTGCTCAAGCAGAAGCTGGATCAGCAGTTCCGCTTCGGGAACATCATCGGCAAGAGCAAGAAGATGCACGAAGTGCTGGAGCTGGTCGAGAGCGTGGCCGGGAGCGACGCGAACATCCTGATCCAGGGGGAGAACGGGACAGGCAAGGAGCTCATCGCGAACGCCCTCCACTACAACAGCAAGCGCACCAAGGGCCCGTTCATCAAGATCAACTGCGCCGCCATTCCGAAGGATCTGATCGAGTCCGAGCTGTTCGGCTACAAGAAAGGCGCGTTCACCGGCGCCCAGACCGACAGGGAGGGGCTCTTCGAGATGGCCGAAGGGGGCTCGCTGCTGCTCGACGAGATCGGCGAGATGCCCTCGTACCTGCAGACGAAGCTCCTGCGGGTCCTGCAGGAGCGCGAGTACCGGCCGATCGGGAGCGATCGGATCGTGCGCGTCGACTTCCGCCTGATCTGCGCCACGAACATCGACCTCGACGCCGCCCTGCGCGACGGCAAGCTGCGCGAGGACCTCTACTTCCGCATCAACACGATCACGCTCCGGGTGCCGCCGCTGCGGGAGCGCACCGAGGACATCCCGCTGCTCTGCGAGCACTTCCTCGAGAAGTACCGGCAGCGTCACCAGCGGAACGTCAAGTCGATTGCGCCGGCGGCGTACCACGTGCTCATCCGCCACCGGTGGCCCGGCAACGTCCGGGAGCTGGAGAACGTCATCGAGCGCGGCGTGCTCGTTGCGAAAGGCCCGGAGATCACGGTCAACGATCTGCCCGAGTCGCTCCGGACGGAGACGACGACCACGACGGAGTTCGTGATCCCGCCGCACCGGACCCTGGCGGAGATCGAGAAGATGGCCATCCTGCAGACGCTCCAGCGCACGAACTGGAACAAGCAGGAAGCGGCCCAGATCCTCGGCCTCTATCGCCCGACGCTCTACAGCAAGATGAAGAAGCACGAAATCCAGGACGGCGGCAAAGCCAGCCGGCGGATGGCGGCCGTCTGAGCGGTCTCGTGCATCCCAGCTCGAACGCCCGCATGCTCGACCGTGCTGCCGGTGCTGTCTTGTCGTTCCTGGCGACGGTCGGGGAGGCCGCGCTGTTCGCCCTCGCGGCGGCGAGGGCGCTCGTCGTGCCTCCCTTCGAGGTCCGCGAGACCGTCCGCCAGCTCTACGAGCTGGGCTTCCGATCGGCGCCTCTGATCGCCGTGTCGGGGCTGGCCGTCGGGGTCGTGCTCTCGATGCACACCCGGGCATCGCTCGAGCGCTTCGGGGCGGAGTCGATGATTCCCGCGGGGCTCGCGATCGCGCTCGTGCGTGAAACGGGCCCGCTCACGGCCGGCCTGCTGCTCTCGGGGCGGATCGGGGCGGGCATCGGTGCCGAGCTGGGCGCGATGCGCGTCACCGAGCAGATCGACGCGCTGGAAGCGAGCGCGGTGGACGCGTTCCGCTATCTCGTCGTCACGCGGGTGGCCGCGTGCATGATCGCCGTGCCCATCCTCACGACCGTGATGAACTTCTCGGGCATGCTGGGCGGATTCCTGGCCGAGCGCGCGATCTCCGGCATGTCGCTCGCACTCTACTTCGAGCGCGCCTTCTCGCTGATCGGGATGAGCGACTACATCCCCGCCACGGCCAAGACAATCGTGTTCGGGTTCATCATCGCGACGGTCTCGTCCTATCTCGGGTTCAACACGCAGTCGGGCACGGCGGGTGTGGGGCGCGCCTCGACCCGGGCCGTGGTGCTGTCCTCCATTCTGATCATCGTTTCGAACGTCCTGCTCGTCCGGGCCATCTTCTTTCTCTTCCCCGAGGTCGCGGGCCGATGAGCGCGGCGCTGGGCCCGGCCGGCTCCACGTCCGGCACCGCGGCGCACGCCGTGCGCCTCGAGGGCATCTCCAAGACGTTCGGCCGGAGGAACGTGCTGGCGAACGTGTCGTTCGAGGTGCGTGCCGGGACGGGGTTCGTGATCCTCGGACGCAGCGGCACCGGCAAGAGCGTCACGCTCCGGCACATCGTCGGTCTCGTGCGGCCGGATCGCGGGCGCGTGCTGGTCGACGGGACGGACGTGGCGCACGCGGGGACGCGCGAGCTGTCGCGCGTCCGGCAGGGAATCGGCTTCCTCTTCCAGAACGCCGCGCTCTTCGACTCGATCACCGTCGGCGAGAACGTCGCGTTCCCCGTGCGCCGGCACACCAGCATGGCGCAGGACGAGATCCGGGCGCGGGTCCGCGAGAAGCTCGCGGCCGTGGGGCTCGAAGGGGAGGAGGACAAGATGCCCGGCGCCCTTTCGGGCGGAATGCGCAAGCGCGCTGGACTTGCCCGGGCGCTCGCCCTCGATCCGCCGCTCCTGCTCGTCGACGAGCCCAGCGCAGGGCTCGACCCCATCACGGCGGACGAGATCGACTCGCTGCTGCTGGACTTGAAGGAGCGCGGCGGGCGGACGCTCGTGATCGTCACCCATAACATCCCCAGCGCGCGCCGGCTGGGCGACGAGCTGATCATGCTGCACGAGGGCCAGGTGGTCGAGCGCGGTTCGGCCGACCACTTCGATCGGAGTGCGAACCCGATCGTGCGGGCGTTCATGTCGTCCCGCCACTCGGGCTAGGGCGCGATGGGACCATCCAGGCTGGCAGCCGTCGGCGTGTTCCTCATCGCGGGCGTCCTGCTCTTCGGCGTCGGGCTGTTCCTGATCGGCGACCGGCGGATGCTCTTCAGCGACACCGTCCGCGTGCACGCCGAGTTCGCCACGATCGCGGGGCTCGAGAATGGCGCCGTCGTGAGGGTCGCCGGGATGACGGCGGGCGAGGTGGAGCAGATTCAGGTGCCTCCAGGGCCGGCGGACCGCTTCAGGGTCCGCATGCGGGTGCGAAGCGAGCTCCGGCCACTGCTGCGGACCGACTCGGTCGCCTCCATTCAGAACGACGGCCTCGTCGGCAACAAGTTCGTGCAGGTCGAGCCGGGCACCCCCGACGCGCCTCCGGTCGAGGACGGCGGCACGATCGCGAGCCGCGAGCCCTTCGACATCACGAACCTCCTCGAGAAGATGAGCGATACGGTCGATACGGTCAATGCGACCATCACCGTACTCAAATCAGACATCGAGGAGGCACTCGAGGCGGTCACCGTCACGGCTCAGTCGGCTCGGGAGCTCATCACCGATATCGGCCAGGATGCCCGGGAGGTGGTCAGCTCGACCGAGCAGGTTGCGTCGGACCTGGAGGAGATCGTCTCCGGAATCCGGAGCGGCCGCGGCAGCGTGGGCAAGCTCCTGACCGACGACGCGCTGTACGAGCGGGCGCGAGGCATCGCCACCGAAGCCGAGCAGACGGTGGCCAACCTGCGCCGGGCGAGCGACGAAGCGCGGGCGGCGCTGGCAGACCTGCGGGGGGAGAACGGCGCGGTCCAGGGCCTGACCGGCACGCTGGCCCAGACGCTCGCGTACGCGCGCGACGCCATGGCGGACCTCGCCGAGAACACCGAGGCGCTGAAGCGCTCGTTCTTCTTCCGGGGCTACTTCAACCGCCGCGGCTATTTCGATCTCGACGATGTCTCCGTCGAGGACTACCGGAAGGGCGCCCTCGAATCGGCCGATCGGCGGCCGTTGCGGATCTGGATCGGCGCAGAGTTCCTCTTCGAGCGGACCGACGAGGGGACTGAGCGGCTGACGGCCGACGGCCGGAGCCGAATCGACTCCGTCATGTCGCAGTTCCTCAAGTACCCCCGAACGAGCCCGCTCATAATCGAGGGCTATGCGGACGGCACGACGGCCGACCAGCGGTTTCTGGCGAGCCGCCGGCGCGGGCGACTCGTCAGGGACTACGTGCTGGCGCGCTTCGAGCTCAGCCCGGAGGTCGTCGCCGTCATGCCCATGGGCCGTGAAGCCACCGGGGCGCCGCGTGGCGATGGCTGGGATGGTGTGGCCCTGGCGCTGTTCGTAGGCCCCTAGGGAAAGGGGAGGCGGGCATTGGAGGAGGGCCTAAGCTCGACCGCTGGCGAGCGAGCTCGGCGTTGTGGCATGCGGTTTGATGGTGAAAAGATGAGTACCGGGACATCCGGTATCGGAGGAGGGGCTGTGGACGAGCGATCGCGGGTCCTCATGGCGACTATGATCGGGGCAGTGATCGGAGGGGTGTGGGGCTGGCTCTATCTGACCGAAAACGGTAGGAGACTCCGCGAGCAGATCGAGCCGCGCCTCGACGATTTCATGGGGGAGTTGAACCGCGTGCGCGGCACGGTCGACAAAGCGCGCAACGCCGCCAACGAGGGCTGGCGCACATTCCACGAAGTCGCCGGCACGAACCAGGCGCGGTATTGATCCGGCGTCGCGCAGGCCGTGCCCGGTCGCCGCGTGGCGGGTGGGCCCGCGAGCGGCTGCGAGGGGCAGACGACGACGAAGCTCGGAACACCGAGGTCAAGGGGACTTCGACGGGAGGGCTCATGACACCGGATCTGCAGACTACGAACCTGATGTTGACCCTGATCGCCGCGGCGAGTGTGCTCCAGGCCCTGCTGTTCCTGGGGATGGCGATCGGGGGGCTGATCATGTATCGCCGCGTCACGCAGGTCGTGGCGGAGTTGCAGACGCGCGAGATCGCGCCGCTCCGCGAGCGTGTCGATAGCATCCTCGCGGACGTCAGGACGATCACGGCGACGGTCAGCCAGCGGACGGAACGCGTGGACGAGGCGATCGCCGGGACGATGGAGCGGGTCGACGAGACGGCCGAGCGCGTGAAGCACTCGGTGCGCTATCGGGTGAGCCGCATTACCGGCGTCGTGCGGGGGGTGCGGGCCATCGTCGCGTCCATCCTGGCCGGCGGATCGCGCCACGAACCACCGGCGCCGGCTGCCGGCCGCATCTGACGGGATCGGTAACACGGAACCCGTGGCTGAACGCCACGAGGTCGGAGGACGAACTCATGGAGACCGAGGGCGTGAAGGCAACACCAGGAGGGAGCAGCATGGCGTACGAATTCGAGCGCGTAGAGCGTGAAGAGGGTGGTGGCTCGTTCCTGATGGGCCTGCTCGCGGGAACGGTACTGGGAGCAGGCCTCGGCATGCTGTTCGCGCCGAAGCCGGGATCCGAGCTGAGGAACCAGCTGACCGAACAGGCCGGACGGCTGCGCCATACCGCGAACGAGACCTATCACCAGGCGTCGGACCGGGTGGGCCGGATGGTCGATCGCGGCCGTGAAGCGTACGACCGCGCGCGCGGCGGCGTCGCCGACATGGCGTCGGGCACTACCCGCGGCGGCACGGGCACCAGCCCGCTGAGCGCGGACACGCCCGGGACGCCGAGCTACTCGACACCTGGCTCGTCGAACCGGATGTAGTACCACGGCGGAGCGGCTGAGCGGCGGCCCCGGCCGCACGCTCGGCCCAGCCCGATGACCGACGACGCGGCGCGGAGAGTGGCCAACGTTCTGCTTGGCGCCGCAGCCCTTGGCGCGGCGTACGTCGTCCTGCGTACGCCCGTGCTCCGCCGGGCCGCCTGGCGCCTGGCCGTCACGACGGTCACGAGCACGATCCCCCTGTGGCTGGGAAGCGAGGTGCGCCGCGCGTGGGCCGAGAGCGGTCGACGCACGCTATGATCCGCGCGTGACCGCGCCGGCCACGCGGATCGGGCACGCCGCGCGCCGTGCCGTCGCCCGCATTCACGCCGAACTCCGCCTCACGGCCCTGGCGATCTGGCGGGGCACGACGGGCATCTACCAGAGCGACGACCTCACCTTCGCGGCGTCCATCGCGTATTACTCGCTGCTGTCGCTCTTCCCCTTCTTCCTGCTGGCGTTCTCGATCATCGGCAGCGTGGCGAGCAGCGACGGCGACCGCGCCGCGATTCAGAAGTTCGTGCTCGACTACTTTCCCCGTCAGTTCGAGTTCGTCACGAACCAGCTGGATGCGATCCAGCGCTCGCGCCTGCAGCTCGGGCTGGCCGGCAGCGCCCTGATGATCTGGGCCGCCATGGGCGTGTTCGGCGCGATCACCTCCGCGGTGAACCACGCCTGGGGCGTCGAGAAGCAGCCGAGCTACTTCAAGCACAAGCTGATCTCGCTGGTGATGCTCGTCGCCGCCGGTCTGCTCCTCCTGCTGGGCCTGCTGCTCGTCAGCGCGATCAACGTGGCGGAGGCGCACTGGTTCGCCGGCGTGATGCAACGCACGCCCGCGCTGCTCGTCCTTCAGGGATTCGCACTCCGCTGGGCAACGCTGCTCACGTTCATCTTCGTCGTGGGCCTGGTCTTCTACTTCGTGCCCAACGCGAACGTGCGCTTCCGGGATGTCTGGGTCGGCGCGATCCTCACGGGGCTGCTGTGGCGAGGGGCGCTCGCCGGCTTCTCGTTCTACCTGCGTGATCTGTCACGCTTCAGCGTCCACGGCTCGATTGCCGCCGTCGTCGCCTTCCTCCTCTGGGTCTACATCTCGGCGGTCATCCTGCTGTACGGCGCCGAGGTGACCGCCGCGTACGCCCGCCTGCGGCGCCACAGGCCGGAGGAGATTCCCGCGGCGCCGGCGCCGCGCCTCTGAGCATGCTCGTGCCGCGGGTGCTCCGGACGTCCTTCGTCGTCGTGCTCGGCGCGGCGACCGCCGACGCTGCCGCGATCATCCTGGACGAGGAGGAGATCGCGCGACTCCTTTGTACAAGTCCAAGGGGTCGAGGCCTCTGGCGGGCCGCTCCATGCTGGAGTTCAGCCGCGACGCGAGCGCGAGGCGGATCGGGTCGGCGCGCGTACCATGCGCCAGGCCGGCTGGGATCCGCGCGAGCTCGTCGCGTTCATGGAGGTGCTGCGGAAACAGCAGGGCCGCGGGCCGCGGTCGGTCGAGGTCTTCCTCTCGTCGCATCCGGCGCCCGCCGAGCGCGTCAGCCTCCTCCGCGCCGAGCTGAAGGGCGTGTCCGGCGGACGCTTGAAGACTCCTCTCGCGGATGGGCCGTGCAGGGCGCCCGCCTGCGAGCCATGCCTGAACTGTTCGAGTGAGTCGGCCGCTACACACCGGCTCGGCCATGGAGGCGCCGGCCTACACAACCAGACACGTCATTTGCGCACGAAGGCTCAAAAACGGCCGTCCAGCGCGCATGATCGCGTGGCATGTGCGTTGCTCTTAAAAGGGGCGTCGGGACGCTGAGCAAGGAAGGCGTTCCGGCCCGCCGCCCTGGCGTTCCGCCGGGGCAACCGCCACGCCATGACTGCCTGCCTACAGGCTGCGGGGAGTGTCTTCGGACCTCCCCGTCTTGTCATGTACGCTGGCCAGGCGCTGTCGGCGTCCGCTTCTCCGATCCTGGCTCACGACCATGGCCACAGCTCGAGCCCGGGAGATGCCGGTCCACGTACCGCAACAGCCGTCAGGCCGGGGGCGTGCCCGGTGGTGTCGGGGGCTCGATCGGCGTCGGGTGCGGAGGTTCGGGCGTCCGCCGGAGCTGATAGCCGCGTGAGAACGAATCGTAAGGGTTCTGGCGAGCCATCAGCGCCGCGTTGAACACGAAGGCTGCGCCCAGCACGGCGAAGGCTCCGCCGATGCCAACGCCGGCCTCGGGAGCGCCCGCGGCGAAACTGACGAGGACCATGAACGCGAGGCCGAGTCCGATCATGATGATCCCGACGCTGCGCGAGCGCGTGCTCGCCGTCGACGCGGGTGGGCGGCTCACCCCGGACTGGCGCTCGAAGCTCTCCGGGTCCCGCTCGGGAGGGGGGACGAGGCCCCGCTCGATCATCGCGAGCCGCTCCCGGTGTTCCATCTCGCGGAACTGGCGGCGGCTGTACATCGCCATCCAGAGCACCGCCAGTGCCCCGAAGATGATGAGCGCCATGGTCAGGACGATGGCCTCTCCTTCTGTCACGTGTCCTCCTCCACACCGCCCGCGAGGGAGCCGGTCGGGTCGGCGCCCGATTGGCCGGCACGGGGCGCGCAGGGTGTAGTCAGGCTGTTAGACTGGGCGCCGGACACGATTGTTTCAGGCCGGGCTGAAACAATCCCGGGCTTCGGCCTCTCTAATCAGGATGCTGACGGCGCTTCCTGGATCGGAGCAGGGAAAGGGAAGGCCGTTGGGCGGTGTTCCTGCGCCGCCCGACAGCTCCTCGCGGATGCCGGAGATCGACGAACGGGCGCTCATCGACCGCTGCCGCACGGGCGACGACTCGGCATTCGGCGAGCTCGTGGATCTGTACAAGGACCTCGTGTACGGACTCATCTACCGCATGGTCGCCGACCGTTCGACCGTGGATGACCTGGCGCAGGACGTGTTCCTGAAAGTCCACCGGGGGCTGCCGTACTTCCGGGGGGAAGCCAGGCTTTCGACGTGGATTTACCGGATCGTGCAGAACGTCTGCAGCCACGCGCGCAGCCGACGGTCGCCCGAGGTTCCGCTGGCGTCTGGGCCCGATGGCCCCCCTCCGCGCGAGCCGGGCGCCGCCGATGTCGCCTTTGCCGACCTGGAGCTGCGCGACCGGCTCGACAAGGCCATGGCGCAGCTGCCGCAACGCTATCGAATGCTGATTGCCGCGCACTACCTGCAGGGCGTGCAGTACGAAGCGCTCGCCGAGGCGCTCGACATCCCGCTCGGCACGGTGAAGACGCACCTCTATCGCGCCAAACGGCAGCTTCGCGAACTCCTACGGACGCCATGACCACGCTCACCTGCCGGGACGTGCTGGACCTGGTCGAGCCGATCGCCGCCGGCGATGTCGAGGTCGAGTCACCGGTCCGGGCGCACCTGGAGAGTTGCCCCCGGTGCGCGGCGGCGCTGGCCGACGCGCGACGCCTCGAGGCGGCGCTCGGGGCGCTGGCCGTGCCGGCCGCACCTGCGCGGTTCACGCCGGCGATCCTGAGCCGCATCCGGCGCGAGCGCTGGCGCACCGAACAGAACGTCGATCGCGTGTTCAACGTGGCGATTGCCTGCGCCCTCGTGCTGGTCGCCGGGAGCGTGGTGGCACTGCTGAACCTGAACGACCTGTTGGCCGCCGGCCGTGTGGTGTGGGCCGCCATGGCCTCCCTGGGCGGCGAGGCCGCCAGGCACGTGATTCCCCTCTTCGTCACCTACCTGGCCGCCGCCGCGCTGCTCGTCTCCGCGCTCGGGATGTGGTGGTGGGCGGAGCGGAGGTTGTCGGTCTGACCCGGGGTTCCCGCTTCGGGTTCGGGGTTCGGGGTTCGGTTCCAGGTTCGGTTGCAGGTTCCGGGTTCCACCTCCGGGTTCCGGACCTCGATCTCGTTTCCGATTCCTGATCCTCAACCGGCAACCCGGAACCGGAAACCCAACTCGGAGCGTGAACCGAACTGGGAACCCCGAACCAGGAACCAGAACCTTGAACCCTGAAACTTGAACCCTGAATCTTGAAGCCGGAACCCGGAATCATCCGACAGACACCGCGAGGTTCTCGCGCCGGCGGCGGAGCAAGGCGCTGACGGCCCGGAAGGCGAGCCGTGAAAGACCGAACGCGATCACGACCCAGACGGCGAGGCAGAGGGGAAGCAGCGCGGGCCGGTTCAGCAGTCGCGCGCAGGCCAACCAGATGAGCAGCGCCGGGACGCCGGCGGCAATCGTGGCCAGGACGCCGGCCAGCCCGGCGAGCCCCTGGGCGTTGCTGTCCCGTCCGATGCTGTTGAGGTTCACCGGCCGCGGGAACAGCGCCGACAGCGCTGCAGCGGCGGGCGCCACGAGCAGGTACGTCGACGCGATCCCGAGCGGAATCGACGCCCAGAGCGCGGGATGACCCGCCGGGAAGAGCAGGTACGCGGCGATGACGCAGAAGAGCGCGGGCGCCCCGGCAATGGCGCCATTGGCGATCGCCTTGCCCGCCAGGTAGTCCTCGTCGCGCACCGGCGACAGGAGCACGAGCGTCAGCCCGGCGCCGTCGATCGCGAACTGGTTCATCGCGAAGGGGATGATCGCCAGCAGGCACACGGCCGCCCCGAACGTCGCGAGACCGATCCCGCTGTCGAGCGCGAACAACCCCAGGTCCATCTCCTCCGTGGTCCGCCGCATGACGAAGCCGAGGACCACGAACACGAGCACCGGCGAGAGCAGAATCGACCGGCCGCGCGGCGTGCGGACGGCAAGCCGCATCTGCGTCGTGGCGATGGCCGAGACGGCGGGGGTGACGCCCGGCAGCAGCCGCCACGCCGCGGCGCCGCTCCCCGCGCGGCGGCGCCCCCCGGTCGCCTCCGGGGAATCGAGGAGACGCCCGAAAACGAGCAGCGCGCCGCCGTGACAGAGCAGGCCGAACGCGGCGAGCGCCAGCCCCGTGCCGGCCACGAGCCCGGTCTCGCTCCGCGCGGCCGCGCGGATTGCCGTTGCGGCGAGCTCCGAGGGCACGTAGCGCGCCGCCGTCGTCGCCACGCGCACCCACGCGGGCAGCGGGGGCCGCTCCACGTCGCGCTCGCGGTCGCTGGCGTTTCCACCCCCCGTCGCGAGCAGCGCGGGCACCATGCTGATCACCGGAATGAAGAGAATGAACAGGAGCGCCGCCAGCTCGCCACGCCGCCGATCCCGGAACAGCAGCTGGAGCAGGAGCGCCACGAGCACCGAGATCCCGAGCAGGACGACTACGAACAGGACGCCTGCCGCGAGAGCGACGAGCGCAGCCGACGGCTGCCCCCCGGCGAGAAGGCCGCCCGGAATCGCGAGGAGCATCGGCAGCGCGAGCAGAATCCACGGATCCGTCACGGCACTGGCCGCCTGCGCCACATACAGCGTCCCGCGGGGGATCGGGAGGAGGAGCAGACGAACGGCACCGGGGCGTCCGGCCGCCGGGAGCAGGAGCGGGCCTGCGATCGCGAACCCCAGCGTGGCGAGCAGCAGGAAGCGGACGAATTCGAACAGCAGCGCGTCGCCCTGCCGGGTCAGCGCGTAGCCGGCGGCCGCGCCGAGGCCGGCGAGCGCGAGCCCGGACGGGACGAGGAGCAGCAGGGCCGCGATCGGCGCGATCTGCTCGATGGCGAGCGAGAAGCGCTCGACGACGTCGCGCGCGCCGGTGCGTTCCAGCGAGTTCATCAGGACCCGCCAGCGCATCCACGCGAACGCTTTGAGCATCCTGATCATGGTCGGTGCCGGCAGCGCGGTCGGCTTCCTCCTGCTGGAGCGTCTGGGTGATTTTCTACGTGCGGCATCCGGTAGTTGACCTGCGTGACTGGCCCGCGACAGCGGAGCGGGCCACTCGACATCTGGAGCATACAGTTCACTTCAGTTCCTAAACCGGCTGCGCCCGACCCACGACGTCATGAAAGGCGCGCCAAGGGCGCGCCCCGCCGGAGCGGAGCGGGGATCGTGGGCCCCCGCGAGCGACGGCGATGGGGGGGCCGGCGGGGCGAAGCCCCCCGGTTCCCTCTAGAGCCAGTCGAGCTTTACCGGCGTGGCGCCCTCTTCCCCGCCTCCCACCAGCCCGATGAACAGCTCTTCGAGCGTGGTCCCCGCGCGGCCGGCGCGCAGCTCGTCTATGGGTCCCTGCGCGACGAGCCGTCCATGATCGATCACGCCGATGTGGGTGGACAGCCGCTCGACGATCTCGAGAATGTGCGAGGTCAGGAACACCGTTCCGCCGCGCGAGACGAACGACACGAGCAGGTCCTTGATCTGCCGCGACGCGACGGCGTCGATCCCCTCGAACGGCTCGTCGAGGAAGAGGAGGCGGGGCGCCGGAAGGAGCGCAGTCGCGAGGGAGAGCTTCTTGCGCATGCCGTGCGAGAAATCGGCGACGAGCGTCCCGCGCGCCGAGTCCAGCTCCATGAGGCCGAGCAGATCGCCCGCGCGGCTGCGCGCCGTGGCTTCGTCGATCCCGTGCACCTGCGCGACGAACGTGAGAGTTTCATCCGCCGTCAGGCGCTCGAACAGCGCGAGGTCCTCGGGCACGACGCCGATCCGGCGCTTCACCGCAATCGGGTCGGCGAGCGGATCGAGGCCGAGGATCCGGATCGTCCCCGCCGTGGGCTTCAGGAGTCCCGTCAGACACTTGATCGTCGTGGATTTTCCGGCGCCATTGGGGCCCAGGAAGCCGTACAAGCTGCCGGCGGGCACGGCCAGTTCCACGCCCGCCACGGCGCGGAACTCGCCGAAGTCGCGGGTGAGGCCCCGGGTTTCGACGGCCAGATGCATGCGGGAATGTTAGTTCAGCTTGCCCCGCATCTGCGGTGCCCTGGCGGCTGCCAGTTGATACGATGAGCCGATGAACCGCCTGGCCCAGGAGCGCAGCCCCTACCTGCTTCAGCACGCGGGCAACCCGGTCGACTGGTATCCCTGGAACGCGGAGGCGTTCGACCGCGCGCGCCGGGAGGACAAGCCCATCTTCCTCTCGATCGGCTACTCCACCTGCCACTGGTGCCACGTGATGGAGCACGAGTCGTTCGAGAGTCCCGCGATCGCCGATCTGCTGAACCGTGAGTTCGTCTCGATCAAGGTCGATCGGGAGGAACGCCCGGACGTCGATCGCGTGTACATGTCGTTCGTTCAGGCGACGACGGGCGCCGGCGGCTGGCCGATGTCGGTGTTCCTCACGCCGGAGCTGAAGCCGTTCTACGGGGGGACCTACTTCCCGCCGACCTCCCGCTGGGGCCGGCCGGGCTTCGCGGACCTGCTGTCGGAGCTGGCCCGGGTCTGGAAGGAAGATCGCCCTCGCGTGGAGCAGGCGGCCGGCGAGCTGTTCGAGCGCCTCAAGCTCGTCACCAACCAGTCCGGCGGCCGCGCCGAAGCCGCTGTCGCGGGGACGGAGGCCCTGGACCTCGCGCTCGAGCAGTATCGCGGGGCGTTCGACTCGCGTCGAGGCGGGTTCGGCGAGGCCCCGAAATTCCCCAGACCGTCGGAGCTGCTTCTTCTGCTTCGCGAGCACGCACGCCGGGGAGGGCAGGGGCCTGTGGCCGATGCCGCCCTGCACATGGCGACGGAAACGCTGCGCGCGATGGCGCTGGGCGGGATGCGCGATCACGTCGGCGGCGGGTTCCACCGGTATTCGGTGGATGCCGAGTGGCGCGTGCCGCACTTCGAGAAGATGCTCTACGACCAGGCGCAGCTCGCACTCGCCTATCTCGAGGCCGCCCAGGCGGCGGCCGATGACTTCTACGCCACGGTTGCCGAGGACACGCTCGAATACGTCCTCAGGGACATGACCCATCCCGACGGCGGCTTCTATGCTGCGGAGGATGCCGACAGCATTCCCGCGGCGCAGGCGGATCAGCCCGGCGCACACAAGACCGAGGGGGCCTTCTACGTCTGGAGCGACGAGGAGGTCGTCCGGCTGCTGGGAGACGACGCGCCAGTCGTGCGGCGCCGGTTCGGCATCGAGCCCGGCGGCAACGCCCCCCAGGATCCGCAGGGGGAGTTCCGGGGGCAGAACATTCTCTACGTCTCACAGTCGATCGAGGACGTGGCGGCGCGCAGCGCGACGTCCCCGGATGCGGTGATCGAAGTCCTGGCGAGGGCCCGGCGGGTGCTCTACGAGGCGCGCGCCCGCCGGCCTCGTCCTCATCTCGACGACAAGATCCTGACGGCCTGGAACGGGCTGATGATTGCCGCGTTCGCGCGCGCGGCTCGCGTCGTGCCGGATCGCGCATCGGCATCCCGGTATCGCCTGGCGGCCCGGCGCGCCGCGGGCTTCATCCGGGAGAGGATGTGGCAGGCGGGGACGGGCGTGCTGCTGCGGCGCTACCGCGACGGCGACGCCGCCATCGACGGCTACGCCGACGATTACGCCTTCCTGATCGCCGGGTTGCTCGAGCTGTTCCAGTCCGACGGCGACCCCGGCTGGCTGGAGTGGGCGAAGGCATTGCAGGCGCGCCAGGATGCGCTGTTCTGGGATGCCACTGACGGCGGATGGTTCAGCACGACGGGCGACGACCCGAGCGTGCTGCTGCGGCTGAAGGAAGACTATGACGGCGCGGAGCCGGCGCCGAGCTCGGTCTCGGTCCAGAACCTGCTGACGCTGGCGCACCTCCTCGGATCGGTGGACATGCTCGCGAAGGCGGAGAAGACCCTGGGCCGATATGGTCCGCGGGCGGGAGCCGCGGCGCGTGTGATCCCGATGATGCTCGCGGCGCTCACGGCCTGGCACGCGCGGCACAGCCAGATCGTCATCCTCGGCGATCCGGCTGCCGCCGACACGCGGGCGCTCGAGTCGGAGCTGGCCGGGCGTTACCTCCCGTTCGCCGTGCGGATCCCGGTCCAGCCCGGTGTGAACGCGCACGCGCTCGCGGAGCAGCTGCCGTTCATCGGCAGCATGTCCGCCCGCCAGGGGCGCGCCACGGCGTACGTCTGCTACGACTTCACCTGCCGCGAGCCCGTGACCACGCCCGCGGCCCTCGCGGAGCAGCTCGGCGGGGCGAACGCCACGTGAACGCTGCGGCTCCGGGGCGCAGACGCTATACTGCACGCGTATGCCCGAGCCGAGACACGCATCCGGCAGGACATGGGACCTTGACAGGTGAGGCTCCGCGCCGGCGCGGAGTGCTGAGCCTTCCATGACCTTCGACGTGGAGATCGTCCTGCGTGAGCGGGACTACGCCGTGACCGAACGGATCACGCACGACGGCAACGGCCCGGGCGAGTGGACCGAGCTCGACGTCGAGGTGGTGCTGAAATCGATGCTGCTGGCTATCGACCGCGTCAAGAACCCGGACAGCACCGGTCGCTCCGTGGCCCTGCGGGGCTTCAGCTGGATTGTCGAGCCCACGCCCGAGGGCGTCGTCATCGCGCTCGAGATTCCGAGCGGAGCGGCGGTCGCAGGACCGTTTCGAATCGAGCAGTCCCGGCTCGACGGGATGATCACGCGGGTGCTCGCCGCGGGCAGGGGGCCGCATCCGGGCGTCCACTGACGGCCATCCGGGGCCGCCAGAGTTGTATAGCGGCTTACGAAATCGCAGGCTGCCGCGGCCTGTATCCGCGATCCGGGGCGCTTTTCCGAGCGTTTCCGCAGGACCCGCCGGGCATCCAGTTTGCCGCGGACAGGGAAGCGCCGTTGGCGCCCGGGTTATCTCGATATGAAGGTGCCTTACCGCCTGCTCGTGCTCGACGATGACGAGAATGCCCTGGCCGGCATGGTTGAGCTCCTGCGCGGATCCGCGTACGACGTCACGCCGTCGACCGCCTACGACGAAGCCAAGCTGCTCCTTCAGGAGGGCCCGTACGATCTGCTGATCACCGACGTGCGGCTCCGCGGCTTCAACGGCCTGCACCTGGTGATGAAGACGCGGGAGCACGCGCCCGACATCGCCGTGATCATCATATCGGGCTACGACGAGCCGCTCCTCGAAATCGAAGCCGCCCGCTACGGCGCGCAGTTCGTGCGCAAGCCAATCAGGCCTGCGGAGTTCCTCGAGGCGGTGTCCAGGAGCCTGCAGAGCGTGCGACGCGAACGCCGGTGGCCGCGCACCCCGGTGGTCGGGGGCTTCCGCGTTCTGGCCGCCGGCCGTCCCGCTGCCGTCGTCGACGTCTCGTACGGCGGGCTCCGGCTCGAGATTGCAGGCACCGATCTTCCGCCGTTCTTTTCCGTCGAACTCTCCGGCATCGGCCTCAACCTGGAGGTCGAGCCGGTCTGGGCCCAGGCCCTCGCGCAGACCGGCGCCATTCTCTGCGGCGCCGCGCTTTCGTCCGAGTCCAGCCCCGCCGCGCGCACGTGGCGCGAGATCGTCGATCGCCTGAGCGTCTGATCCAGGGTTGATCCAGGCGGGGCTCTGCCCCGACACACCCCGGCTCTGGCCGCCTCTGCCAGGGCTCCGGCGAGGTCTCGCGCAGACGCCGCGTGCTACGCTTGCCGCCATGACGCGCGCGCTCATGGCCAGCCTCGCCCTGTTGTGCCTTGCTGCCCCGCCGCAGTCGGGGAGATTCGACCTCGAAGAGCTCACGGTGGCCGACCTGCAGCAGGCCATGGAGAGCGGCCGGTACACGTCGCGCCGAATCACCGAGCTGTACCTCCACCGGATCGAGGCCGTGGATCGGAGCGGGCCCACGCTGCGGTCCGTCATCGAGGTGAATCCGGATGCCCTGGCGATCGCCGATGCGCTCGATCGTGAGCGCAGGGCCGGCCGGGTGGCCGGTCCGCTGCACGGCATCCCCGTGGTCGTCAAGGACAACATCGATACGGCCGATCGAATGACGACAACGGCCGGGTCCCTCGCACTCGAAGGATCACTCGCGCAGCGCGACGCGTTCGTCGTCGAGCGCCTCCGGCAGGCGGGCGCCGTCCTGCTCGGCAAGACGAATCTCAGCGAATGGGCGAACTTCCGGTCCACGAAATCGACGAGCGGCTGGAGCGCGCGCGGAGGGCAGGTCCGGAACCCGTACGTGCTCGATCGCAACCCGTGCGGATCGAGCTCGGGGACGGGAGCGGCGGTTGCCGCGAACCTGGCGGCCGCAGGCGTGGGCACGGAAACGGACGGTTCGATCGTGTGCCCGTCGGCCGCGACCGGGCTCGTGGGCATCAAGCCCACGCTGGGCCTGGTGAGCCGCTCGGGCATCATCCCGATCGCCCACTCGCAGGACACGGCAGGTCCGATGGCGCGGACGGTGGCGGACGCCGCCGTGCTGCTGACGGCGCTGGCCGGCGTGGATCCGCGTGACGCGGCTACGCGCGAAGCCGGGCGCCGAGCACTGGACTACCGGAAGGCGCTGGATGCCGGTGCCCTGGCGGGCGCGCGGATTGGCGTGGCGCGCGCACGCTTCTTCGGCTACAGCCCGCCGGCGGACCGGCTCGTCGAGGCCGCCCTCTCGGCCATGAAGGCCCGTGGCGCGACGATCGTCGATCCGGCGGACATCGCCGGGGCCGGACGGCTGGACGAGTGCGAGCTGGAAGTGCTGTTGTACGAGTTCAAGGCCGACCTGAACGCCTACCTTGGCGCACGTCCGCCATCCGTCAGCGTGCGATCGCTGTCGGATCTGATTGCGTTCAACGAACGGGAGAAGGCGCGCGAGATGCCGCACTTCGGCCAGGAACTGCTGCTGATGGCCGACAAGAAGGGACCGCTGAGCTCGCCGGCGTACCGCAAGGCGCTGGCAACCTGCCGATCGGTGGCCCGCGGCGGGATCGACGCCGTGATCGCGAAGCACAGGCTGGACGCGATCGTTGCGCCAACCGGCAGCCCGGCCTGGCCGATCGACCATGTCAACGGGGACCACTTCGCGGGCGCCAGCTCGACCCCCGCCGCCGTGGCCGGTTACCCCAATATCACCGTGCCCGTGGGAGACGTCAGAGGGCTGCCGGTCGGCATCTCGTTCATGGGTCCGGCCTGGAGCGAGGCGCGGCTGATCGCGCTTGCGTACGCGTTCGAGCAGGCGACGCGGCACCGGCGGCCGCCGACGTTCATGCCCACCGTGCCGCTGTCGTAGGCAGTCCCACCGGGAGGCCCGAGCGAGCTGCGCCGGTCTCGCTTGCACGCCTGGCGATGTGATACGATATCGTAATATTCGATTCGGGCCCATACTTCCCGGCCGTGCGCCGGGGCAAGAGTGCCACACGGGAAAATGGCGCTCAGGGTGTCACCCGAGTCGCGCATGCACGAACCGGGGATCAGCGTGCGGGGGAGGACTTGTGACGGACGAAGTGTTCGTCGAGCGGTTCGAGCGGGCGGAGCTGGAATCGTTCGCGCATGCCGACCATGTGCGGTTGGCGTGCGCCTACCTCGATACCTGCGACGAGCCCGAGGCGCTCCGGCGGCTCGAACGGGGGCTGCTCGCGCTGGCGACGCGGAAGGGGGTGCCGGGCAAGTTCCATCGCACGCTGACGCGCGCCTGGTTCGAGCTGGTGGCGCACGCGCGCCGGCGGCACGATGCGCGGCGCGGGGACGCGCTCCTGGCGGCCTGCCCGGCGCTCGCCGACGCGGCCTTCATCCACCGCTTCTACTCGCCGGAGCTGCTCGCCAGCGACGCCGCGCGCGCGGATTGGATCGGTCCGGACCGGCAGCCGCTGGACGCGACGGTATACTGACTCGCTCGCAGCCCGCAGCTCGCGGGTCCCGGCTCCCGCCGGGTGACAGCGGTCCTGGAAGGTGACAGCGTGCTGCAGTTCATTCTCCAGATTCACCGCGTGACGCACCGGATCGGCCTGCACATCGAGCGGCTTCGCGCGGCGCGCGTCACGCAGGGGGAGGCGCACATCCTCGCGTATCTGGCGGAGGTCGACGAGGCGACGGTCGGCGACGTCCACCGCGCGTTCGCGCACAAGCGCTCCACGCTCACGAGCACGCTCGACCGTCTCGAGGCGCGCGGGCTGCTGGTGCGCGCGAGCGACGTTCGCGATCGCCGCACGTTCGTCGTCCGGCTGACCCGCAGGGGCCGGTCGGTCGCCGGCGCGGTGACGCGGCACCTGCGCGCCTTCGAGCGCGCGGTGCTCGCGCAGACGTCCGCCCGCGACGTCCAGGCGTTCCTCCGCGTGATCGACGCCCTCGATCGTTTCCACGCGGAGCCCTGAAGCCCATGGCCAGCGCAAGTCCCATCACCGAGTTCCTCAACGCCGTCGAACGGGCCACCGCGCACCAGGTCGATACCGCGCCCGTGATGCTGGCGACGGCCGATCGTCAGGGCCGGCCGTCGGCACGCATGGTGCTCCTCCGGGGCGTGGACGAGCGCGGGTTCGTGTTCCACACGAACTACCACTCGCGAAAAGGACGCGAGCTGGATGCCAACGCGTACGCCGCGCTCTGCATCTACTGGCCGACGCTCGACGAGCAGATCCGCGTCGAGGGCCGGGTCGAGCGGCTCGCGCCGGAGGAATCGGACGCCTACTTCGCGCAACGGCCCCGCGGCAGCCAGCTCGGCGCGTGGGCGTCGGCGCAGAGCGAACCGCTCGCCAGCCGCGAAACCCTCGAGGAACAGTACCGCGCGACGGAGGCCCGGTTCGCGGACCAGCCCGTGCCACGGCCGCCATTCTGGGGCGGTTACCGCCTCCGGCCTTCGCGGATTGAGTTCTGGTACGGACGGCCCGATCGGCTCCATGACCGCGTGGTCTACACGGAGCGCGACGGCGGCTGGATCATCGAGCGCCTGTATCCCTGACACGGCCGGACATGACCGGCCCGCGCGGCTGCCCGACCGCGTAGCGCATGGACATGCCCAGCAGGCTCGTGCAGAGCGGGGCGAGGTCGACCGAGCGCATCGCTCGCGGCAGCGTCATCCGCTCGGGACCCGCGACGATCACCGGGCTGTGCGAGTCGAGCGCGTGCAGCGCGCCGTGCGAGCCGCCGCCGCGATGGGCTTCGCCGCCGGGCACCTGGAACTCGCAGCCCGGCTCCGCCGTCAGCCAGACGTCCCCGGACTTCTCGAGGTCGAGGGCGTTCGCGATCCGTTCGAACGGGTTCGGGTACTGTCCGTCGTAGAGCACGCCGCCATCGTCGATCAAGTCGAGGACCGCCAGCTCGCCTTCCCAGCTCCAGATCGTCCCGAACGCATCCCCGGCGCGGCCCGCGCGTGTGCTCGAGACGCCGTTCGCGCGGCGGAAGGTCACCCGGCCGCGGGAGCTGACCACCACGTACCCATCGTCGGGGTCCGGCCCGGCCCGCCAGATGGCCAGATCGATGCGGGGATCCGCCAGCGCGGCCGCCGCGACGCGCTCCACGCTCTCGGCGGTCGCCGCGGCCAGATAGATCTGCGCCGCTCGCATGTTCGGACAGATCAGGATCTCGTCCCCGGCCTGCCACGGTCGCCCCAGCGCCGCCTGCCTGAAGTCGTGCAGGATTGCGTCGAGGTGGATCGCCGCGGCGGCATCCGGCCGGATCTCGCAATGTCCGTGATCCGACGTGATGATGACCCACGTGTCCGACAGCACGCGCTCGAGCCCGCCGCCCGCTTCGAAGGCCTCGCCCAGCATGCGATCGACCGCGGCAATCACCGGCAGGGCACCGCTCGGGCCGAGCTCGTGGCTGCGGTAATCGTTGTCCGGGAAATACGCCACCGTGAAGTCCGGAAGGGACCGCTCGGCCATCAGGTCGCGCAGCATTGCGGCCGTCGACGCATCGTCCATCCCGAAGCGGTGGAAGAGGCCGCCCTTCTCGCTGAGCTTGCGGCCGCCTGCCGTCCGCGGCCCGACGAAGTCGCCGAGCGAGAGAAGCGAAGGGCCCTCGACGGTCTCGGTGAGCGGCACGCCGGGCAGGGTGCTCAGCAGCTTCGGCATCGCCACGCGGTGCGCCGACGTTCCCCTGAACACGAGATAGTTCAGGCAGGCGGCACGCTTGCCGGTGCGCTCGACGATCTCGAACAGCGTGGGCGCCGTCAGCCGATCACCGTTCAGCCGCAGCAGGAAGTCGCGGACGAACTCGCCGAAGCCCTCGCGCGCGATGACCCAGAAGTCGTCGCCGTAATAGGCAATTTCCCCGCGTGCAGCATCGTACCAGGAGGCGCCGGCGATGCCGTGCTCCGCGGGGTAGGCACCGGTCAGGATGGACGTGGTCGCAGCCGGCGTGATCGAGGGAAAGATCGTGACCGACGCTTCGTGCATCGTTCCTGCCTCGGCGAGCCGCGCGAGGACGGGGAAATGTCCAGTGCGAACGAGAGGGCAGACGATGCGAGGCGTCGCCCCGTCGATGACCACCAGCAGGACACGCGGAAACATGCCAGAGCTCGACGGGACCTTCGTCTCCATGCCGCACCTCACGATGCACGAAGTGAACCACTGCCGGTGTCCGGCGGCCCTGCCGGCTGCGCAGGCGGGCTGCAGGTCGGACGCCCGCGGGCCTTCGAGTCACGGCTTGCTGGTACAATCCCAAGCTCATGCTCAAGGGTATCGTTCTCGCGGGCGGATCCGGGACCCGCCTGCACCCGCTGACGCGGGGCGTCAGCAAGCAGCTCATCCCGGTCTACAACAAGCCGCTGCTGTATTACCCGCTCTCGACGCTGATGCTGGCGGGTATCCGCCAGGTCCTGGTCATCACGACACCCCACGAGCAGGATGGCTTCCGCCGGTTGCTCGGCGACGGCAGCGATTTCGGGCTCACCATCGAGTACGCGGCGCAGCCGGCTCCCGAGGGCCTGGCGCAGGCGTTCCTGATCGGCCGCTCGTTCATCGGCCGGGACCGTGTCGCGCTGGCGCTCGGCGACAACATCTTCTACGGAGCCCACTTCTCAGACTACCTGCGTGCCGCTGCCGCGCGCGAGACGGGCGCGACGGTCTTCGGCTACCAGGTCCGGGATCCGGAGCGCTACGGCGTGGTCGAGTTCGATGCCGAAGGGCGCGCGGTGGGGCTGGAAGAGAAGCCGCCTCAACCCAAGTCGTCCTATGCCGTCACAGGACTGTATTTCTACGACAATCAGGTCGTCGACATCGCATCGCGTCTCCGGCCGTCCGCGCGCGGAGAGCTGGAGATCACCGACGTCAACCGCGCCTACCTCGACCGGGACCAGCTGTGCGTGGAACGTCTGCCGCGCGGCGTCGCCTGGCTCGATACCGGCACCCACGAGTCGCTCGTCCAGGCGTCCAACTTCGTGCAGGCCGTGGAAGAGCGGCAGGGGCTCATGATTGGCTGCCTCGAGGAGATCGCGTACCGCCTGCAGTACATCGATGCCGCGCACCTCGAGCGCCTGGCCCGCGCCATGAAAGGCAGCGCTTACGGCCAGTACCTGCTGCGCCTGCTCGACGACGATCGCTGAGGCGCCGGACCATGCCGTTCACCTTCACGCCAGCTGGCCTGCCCGGGGTCGTCGTGATCGAAGCGGAGATCTTCGGGGACCGGCGCGGCTTTTTCATGGAGACTTACAGACGCTCCGCGTTCGAGGCTGCCGGTATCACGGTGACGTTCGTCCAGACGAACCAGTCGCGGTCGATGCAGGGCACGCTGCGCGGGCTTCACGCGCAGCGGCCGCCGCGCGCGCAGGGGAAGCTGGTGCGGGTCCTCCGGGGCGAGATCTTCGACGTGGCCGCCGACGTCCGCCCCGGTTCGCCGACCTTCGGCCGCTGGGACGGTATCATCCTGTCGAGCGACAACCGCCGCTCGGTGTACATTCCCCCGGGATACGTGCACGGTTTCTGCGTGCTCAGCCCCGACGCGGATGTCGTATATCAGACGACCGAGGAGTATGCGCCGGAGCTGGAGTTCGGCGTGCGGTGGGACGATCCGAGGCTGGGCATCCGCTGGCCCATGACGTCTCCAACCCTCTCGGAGCGCGACCGGTGCTGGCCGCTGCTCGGCGAAACTGGTGACCCCGCCGGCGGCCCGAGGCTTTGACATGAGCGTATCGATGCAGTGGACCTCCTTCGATCTCGCCGATCTCTCTGCCGAGCAGCGCGGCTCGGGCGAGCCGTGGCTCGAGTTCCTGCGTGTTCCCGCGCTGCGCGCCGGCCTCTACGTTCTCGCGCCGGGCGCCTGGGATCACCAGAGCCCCCACGAGGAGGACGAGGTGTACTGCGTCGTCTCGGGCCGCGCCACGTTCCAGGCGGGGAATGAGCGGCGGGCCGTGTCGTCGGGGACGGTGATTTACGTCGCGGCGCACCAGGAGCACCGTTTCAGCGACATCGTCGAGGAGCTGCGGGTTCTGGTGTTCTTCGCCACGGCGCGGTAGTGCCGGAGCCGCGGCGATCCTGGCCTCCCGGCCCGATTGCGGCGACGGGCCTTCAGTGCGGCGAGCCGGCCAGCCTGCGGCAGCCAAAGAGCTCGAGCTGCGAGCTTCCGAGCGGGCCCACCGGCTGCAGCTCCGGGATGGACGAGAGCTTCGCGCGCGTCCGCGAGGTGAGGAGGATGAGCCCCGATTCGGCACGCGCGCCGATCACGGTCAGCGCGTTCCGGAGCACGTCGCCCAGCACGACGTGGGCGTGGCGTCCTGCGGTGTGGATGGTGCCGGCGATAGCGGGTCCCGTGTCGAGCGCGATCCGGAGGAGCAGCTCCGGCCCGGCCGGGAGCGACGCCAGCCCCTGCCGCATGGCGTCGGCCGCGCGCAGCCCGCGGTCTGCGTGATCCTCCGTCGCCGGGGGGAGTCCGAAGATGAACAGCGCCACGTCGCCATCGAACCGGACGAGGCTCCCTTCTTCGAGGAAGGCCGCGTCGCACAGCGTGTTGAAGCCGTCGGTCACCGCCTGGAGCATCGCCGATGCGTTGGTCGCCTGCGGATGACGGATTGCCAGACCCGCCGCGAGCAGCGTCACCTCGCGGGTTTCGGCTTCGCGTCCGTGCCCGGGCCGGCGCGCTGACTCGATCAGCCGCTCGACCACGGTCGGCGGATGGTGGAGGAGGAGGCGGTCCCGGAGCCGCGTTTCTGCATAGGAGCGCCAGGTGGTCAGCGCGTGATCGAGCACCGCGGCCGCATGCCTTGCCAGCGCCAGGCAGACTTCGAAGTCGCCTGGCGTGAGCGCCGTGGCGTCGTGATGATCCACGTAGAGGATCCCGAGCATGCCGTTCGCGCCCCGCATCGGCGCGCAGATGAACGCGCGGGGCGCGGGGTGATGACCCGTATCGGCGCCCTGATGAGAGTCGAACGCAACGTCCGCTCCCATCACGGCCGCTCCTTCGGCCATCGCGCGGCGGACTATCGTCCGGTTGAGGCTCACCCGCAGGGGCCGGCCTTCCCTGGTCCGCACCACCCTCGGCTGGAGCTCGCCCGTCTGGTCGTCCACGAGCAGCAGGAACACCCGGTCGATCGGTAACGCGTTGAAGGCGACCGTCGCGATCCGGTCGGCGAGATCGGCCGGCGTGTGCCAGCGCGCCAGCTGCAGCGAGATCTCGTCGAGCAGAATGATGAGCCGGTCCGCCGAGAGCGCGGGAGCCAGCCCGGCCCGTGTCGCCGGCTGGTCGTCCAGGGGGCGCAGGACGAGCGTCTCGGGCCGGACGATCGAATGGTTGTCGCTCAGGACGAGCGGATCCGGCGCGGCACGGTCGAGCCGTAGCGGGAATCGGCCGAGGACGACGGCATCCCCCGGTTGCAGCTCGGCCTCGGTCACCTGCTCGCCATTGACGAACGTGCCGTTCCGGCCCCCCAGATCCGTCAGGACACAGTGATCCCCGTGCACCCTGAAACGGACGTGCCGGCGGGAGATGCTGGGATCGTCGATCTGGAGGTCGCAGATGGGTGCCCGGCCGACGACGGTATCCCCCGGGGCCAGCTGGTGCCGGGTCGTCCGACCGTCGCGCGTGTAGAGGAGAAAGAACATCCGGGCTGCCGGATTGTTAGTATAGTGCTCAGGATAATGGGGGCGCGGTCATGATGGTCGGCCACGGCGCCACGCATCCCGGTCGTGTGCGGCCTCGCAACGAGGACAGCCTGCTCCTCGATCCCCGAATCGGCCTCTTCGCGGTCGCCGACGGCATGGGGGGGCACAACGCCGGTGAAGTCGCGTCCTGCCTCGCCCTCCAGACCATCCACACCTTCGTCGCGCGATCCGGGGAGGATCCCGATCACACCTGGCCGTTCGGCATCGACAGCGCCCTCGATTTCGACGGGAACCGCCTGCGCACGGCCGTCAAGCTCGCCAATCGGCAGGTCTACCGCGAGAGCGAAGCGCGGGACCAGTACACGGGCATGGGCACGACCGTTGCCGCGATGCTCTTCACGGATCGCTCGGTCAACGTCTGCAGTGTCGGCGACAGCCGCGTGTACCTCGTGCGGCAGGGCCGCATCGAGTGCCTGACGCGCGACCAGACATGGGTGCAGCTGCTCCTCGCCCAGAACCCGGAGCTGGACCCGGCCTCGATCGCAGAGCATCCCATGCGGCACGTGCTGACGGCGGTCGTCGGCGCCCAGGACGAGCTCGAGATCCAGCTGCTCTCGCGGACGGTCTCGGAGCGGGACCGGTTCGTCATCAGCAGCGACGGCGTGCACGGAGCGCTTGACGCCCCCGAGATCGCGGCGATCGTCAACGACGCGCCAGGCGTGGACGAGGCCGCGGAACGCCTCGTTCAGGCCGCCCTCGAGAAGGACGGCAGCGACAACCTCACCGCCGTGGTCGTGGAGGTGGCTTCGTGACCCAGCCACCCTCGACCCCCTCGTCGCGCCCCGGCCGCCTTGGCGCCCCCACGCCCGCGCCGACGCCTGCCGGGTTCATCGGACGCTACCAGATGCTCGAGAAGATCGGCGACGGGGGGATGGGCTCGCTGTACCTCGCGCGGGATCCCGCGATCGACCGTCTCGTCGCGATCAAGCTGCTGCGCCGCGGCTTCGACACCGACCCGCTGCGCGAGCGGTTCGCGCGGGAGGCGCGCGCCGCCGGGCGCCTCCGGCATCCTCACATCGTCACGATTTTCGACGTCGGCGAGCACGAGGGCGACCCGTTCATCGCGATGGAGTTCCTGGCGGGCGAGACGCTCGCGGAGCTGATCCGGCAGGAGGCCAGGCTGTCGCTGTCGCGGCGGCTCGAGCTCCTCGAGGAACTGTGCGACGGCCTCGCCTACGCCCATCGTGCGGGCATCGTCCACCGCGACGTCAAGCCCGCCAATCTGATGGTCGATGCCGACGGCGTGCTGAAGATCCTCGACTTCGGCATCGTCCGCGTGGACGAGTCGGGCATCACGCAGTCGGGGGTGCTCGTCGGCACGATCAACTACATGTCGCCCGAGCAGGTCGTCGGCACGGGCGTCGACCACCGGAGCGACATCTTCGCCGTGGGGCTCGTCGCGTACGAGCTGCTGAGCGGCAGGCAGGCGTTTTCCGGTTCGATGAAGGACGGCCTGCTGCATCGGATTCCGAGCGTGACGATTGAGCCGCTCGACAGGGTCGTGCCCGGTCTGGATGCCGAGGTCGTGAGCATCGTGGAGCAGGCGCTGCGGAAGGATCCCGCGGAGCGGTATCAGGACCTGGCACGCATGCGGAACGACCTCTCGCGAGTGCGCCAGCGCATCAGGGCAGCCGAGGAGAAGGCTGCCGCCGAGGCCGTCGCGGACGCCGGTGAGACGGCCTTCATCTCAACCGAGGTCACGAGCCCCGGCGTGATGCTCGAAGCGCCGCATGCCTCCGCGTCGTCGCTCGTCGTCGACGCCGAGCGCGCGCTGGCTGCGGGCAACTATCGCGCCGCGATGACGATCGCCGGCCGGTCGGCCGCAATCGATCCCGGCGGGCGGCACGCCACGGGCATCGTGGCCCGGGCCGAGGCCGGACTGCTCGAGCGCGGGCGGTCCCTCCACAGCGCGAGCGGTCTGCTCACGCCGGGCACTCCGGTCCCGCCTCCCGGCATCGGCACGCCCGCCCCTGGGTCACAGCCCGGAACGGCTGAGACGAGCCGTGCCAGTCTTCTGGCCGTTGTCGTCGCCCTGCTGGCCCTGGTTGTCGCGGCCGTCGCGTTGTGGCCGCGAATTCGGGGGGGCGAGGAGCGGGCTTCCGAGCCGCCGGTCAACACTGCGGCGACATCGCCGGCGCCGTCGGCCCCGGCTCCAGGGCCGTCGGCGGCGCAGTCTCCGCAGGCCACTGCACCGGCGGGCGCGGCGGCCGGCCCGGCCTCCGACACGGCCGAGCCTCCTCCCGGCGCGGCCGAGCCGCCACGCGCCGCTCCGCCATCACGGCAAGAGCCGACCCGCCAGGAACCGCGCCAGCAGACTGCGCGGCAGTCCGGGCGGGCGTCCGCGCCTCCTCCGGAGCCGCAGCGTCCTGCACCGACGACGCGATCCCAGCCTCGAGAGGAGCGACGGCCGGAACCGCCGCCCGCGGCGGCTGCCCCTGTGCGCGTGGGCGGGAACATCCCGGCACCCAGGCGCACGTACTACGTCGCGCCGAGCTACCCGAGCGGCGCGATTGACGCCGGTATCCAGGGCGCAGTCCAGATCGAGGTGACGATCGGCAGGGAAGGCCGTGTGGCGGACGCGCGAGTGGTCCGATCCGTCGCCGGTCTGGACGATGCGGCGCTGACGGCGGTGAGGCAATGGGAGTACGAGCCGACGGTCGTCGATGGACGTGCCGTCCCGCTCATTCACATCGTCAGCGTCCCCTTCACGCTGCCCGAGCGGCCGAAGCCCCAGCCGCCGCCGGAGCAGGAGGCGGTGAAGCCTGCACCGCCGCCGGCGCCCGTGCCCGCGCCGTCGGCCGTGCAGAAACCGGCCGAGCCGCCGAAGCCGCCACCGCCGAGCCCAGCCGAGCTGCGGGAGCAGGCGGTCGCGGGCGTCCGCGACGCGCTGCGCCGCTTCGAGGTAGCGTGGGAGAGCCTCGACGCAGCCGCGATCGGCCGGGTGCAGGTGTTGTCGCCTGCCGAGTCGGCTGCCGTGAAGCGCATGATTCAGGACGCCGAGTCCTACGTGCTCGAGATTGCCGATCCGCAGATCACGATCGATCCCGACAACAAGACGGCCACGGTCACTGGCGTAATCACGCGCCGGTTCCGACCTCGTGTGGGCACCGCACAGACCTCGCGCATCACCAATACACTGCGTCTGGAGAAGCGCGGCGATATCTGGGTGATCGTCAGCCTCCGCTGATCCGGCTTCAGCTCTTCCAGCCTCAGGCACGAATACTGCAGTTATCCGCTGGTTGCAGAAGTGCGATCTGCATCCTGGAGGTGTACCGTGTTCCGTGCGCTGTTCAGGTTGGTGTTGATCCTCGTGATCCTGGTTGGCGTGGGCGGCTTCCTGCTCGGGTGGTGGTCCCACGTGCCCGACGCGGATCCGGATGCGCCGGCCGTCGGCACCAGCGGATCCGAGGCGGTCGATCGAGGCCGCGAGGTCGGCGCCGAGGTCGGCGAGCGGACGGCCCGGGCGGCGGAGGAGATCCGCGGTGCCGTCGCTGAGGGCTCGCTGACGGCGAAGATCAAGTCGAAGATGGCGCTGGACGATCTGGTCAAGGCGTCGGCGATCGACGTCGACACGACGGACGGCGTGGTGACCCTGAGCGGGACGGTCTCGAGCGAGGCGGAGCGCCAGCGCGCGGTGCAGCTCGCCCGTGAAACCCAGGGCGTCAGGTCGGTCCAGGATCGGTTGAGGATTGGGTCATAGCAGGCCGCTGAGAGACGCCGGTCGAAGGCGTCTTTCAGCATCCTGCCAAAGTGCCCCGGGTCCCTCGGGTGCGTTGGTGCCGAGGTGCCTGAGTGCCGCCTTGCTTCGGTAGCCCCGGGCCTCTTGGTTTCCCGCCAGCAGCTTCCGAGCGTCCTGATTACAATGGTCCGGGCCGGGGTGGCGGAACTGGCAGACGCTCGGGACTTAAAATCCCGTGGCCTTCGGGCCGTGTGGGTTCGATCCCCACCCCCGGCACCATTCTCAGGCTATTTCAGTCGTTCCAGGGAGCGCGCGAGGCTGCCGGGGAGATCGGCCGCTCCCAGACAGCCCAGCACCGCCGCGGCGGGGTGACG
>DASPFV010000332.1:0-22993 GCA_035620975.1 Vicinamibacterales bacterium | reverse complement strand
AAGACCTGACCCCCGTCCTCCGCCCCCGCGTTCGCGCATGTAGAATAGGACCTCCTGGTTCGACGGACCCGGGATTTTCCCTCACATGCCTCGGGCGAAGGCCATTGCCATAGTCGTGCTCCTGCTGTCGTACGGCGCCGTGGGCGCAAGACAGCCGGCTGTCCGGACGTCTGCGCCGCTCCCCGTCCCCCCGGACGTCCTCGCCAGCGCCCTGGACCTCGGTCACACCGACCGCGCCCGCCTCCTGCTCGATGTCGTCCGCCTCGTCTTCGACGCCCCCGACGGGTATGACCGGGCCGATCAGGACCGGCGGCACCTGCTCGATCAGCTCATCCGCAGCGCTCCGAGTCCCCCGTCTGCGACGATCCCGCTGCCACTCGACCCGTCGATCTGGCGCGAAACGATCCTGCAGCGCCAGGCCGCCGACACCGAAATCGTGGCGGCGATCCTCAGCGAGCGCCGCCTGGCGCTGCTCTATCACGGGCTCGCGGCGCTCGACGACGAGACCCTGGCGTGGCTCGGACCGGATCGGGAGACGCTGCACCACCTGCTGCGCCGGCCCGGTGCCTTTGCCGCGTTCGGGCGCAGCATCCGCGTCCAGGCTGGCCGGGTCGTCGTACCCGGCGGCCCGGAGGCCGAACCCCTCTGGGAGACGCTCGTCGGCAGCAGCGTCGCCAGGCCCGGTTCGTTCGTCAGACGGCTGTTCGGCAGCTCGAGCGGGCGGCTGGCTTTCCTCTTCGACACGATCGCCCACCTCGATCAGTCCCGACAGCGCTTCGCCCTCGGTCTGTCGCGGGATCCGGCCGCCCGCCCCGATCGGCTGCGCGCGCTCGCCGACCTCTTCGAGGCGGTCTCGGCGGACTGGCGCGTCGAAGAGCGGCCGTTCTCCCGTCCCCTCCTGGATCCGTCCCTGACGCTTTCGCTGGTGGAGGTCAGCGAGGACGGAGATCTGGCGGGACCCGCGGACCGCGAACTCTGGGAACTGGTGTTCCAGAGCGACGACACTGTTCAGCGACGGTTCGAGGCGGGCGCCGCGCAGGATGAAGCGCCCGCAGAAGGCCGCACGGCCGTCGACGCAGCCTGGCTGCTCGGCCGCCTTCACCGCGCCCCGCTGGCCCTGAGCCGCCAGCGCCTCGAGACGTTTCTCTTCGCCCAGCGCGTCTTTCCCGACGCACGGGCCGGCCGCGCGGCGCTCGCGGCGGCGCTGCGCGCCGTGAGGCTCTTCCCTGCCCTGACGGCGACGCTCGAACGATGCGGTGTGCGATCGGTTCCACTGACGATCGCGGCGGCCGCACGTGCACAGTCGCTCGACGACATCCGACACGACACATCGCAGCGCACGGCGACGCTGGCCTTTCAGGCTTCGCTGGGCATCGTCGAACGCTCGGTCTGGAGCGGCGCCCTCGCGCCGGCCGATGCCGCCACGGCAATCGGGTCGCTGGTCGCCCTGGATCCCGCGGCTCCGGCGTACGAGGCGCGCATCGGCCAGTGGCTCAGGCGTCAGCTCCTGCCGGGATTACCGCGAGTGGACGAGGAAGACGAAGCCCCCGTCGAAAATGCCCTGTTGGCGGCAATGGCCGGCGTCGGTCGCGGGTTGCCGTCCGACGCGACCGTCGAGTGGGAAGGCCGCACTTACCGTGTCGACTTCGCGCGTGGCGAGTTGCGCCGTCTCCAGCGCATCCGCCAGCTTCAGCGGAACGGGACCGTCGACGGCGCCCTCGCGGCTGCGCCGGATTCGCGCGAGGCGCGGTCGACGGCTGAGTCCGCCAGGGCGATCGCCGAATCGCTCGCCTCGATTCTCTATGCGGCCCATCTCGGCGACGCCGGTGCCGGCCAGACGGCCGACGCCAGCGTGGCACTGCGGCATGACTTCGGCGTGACGCGCGGCGCTGTCCGGACGTCCCTGGCGTGGCGGCTGCCACGCGAGGAGTTCGGCTCGGTCGACGGGTGGCGCGTCGTCGGGTCGCTGCTGGGGCTCGAGACCGCCCTCGCACGCGTGGCGCTCCGTCGGCTCGACGCGACGGCGATGCCGTCCGAGCCGAAGCTCTCCCAGAACGAGCGGCAGACCCTGTTTCTGACCGCGGCCCTGATGACCCCCTCGGGGATGACCGATGCGACGCGCGACGAGATTGCCGCTGCCCTCGGGCGCGGTCGGGCACGCATCGAGGCACTGGTCGCCGACCGTGTGGAGATCGATCGCGTCGCACGGGACGCCGGGTTGAGCGGGTGGCGCCGGGAGGCCCTGGCCTGGACACTCGAACATGATCGCGAACGTCTCGCGGAGCAGTTCTCTCTCGCCGAGATCATGTGGCTCGGATCGCCGCGGCAGTCCGCAGCGATCGACCTCGATGCCTGGGGCGCGGCCCAGCTGCCCTTGAGCGGCTGCCTGTGTCTCCGGATGCCCGGACCTGGAGAGTGGGAACCGCTGGCCGGGCGCCCGGCCGCCGGTCTTCTCGCCACTCGCGCCGTCGACGTTGCGCTCCAGGTCGCCGAGGTGCTCGCGGAGCACGGGCTCCCATCGTCGCTGGCGACATCGGTCGTCGCCTTCGCGATGCAGGATGTGGCGGACAGGGCCAGGCCGGCGTATTTCGGCGACGGTCTGGCAGTCAGCGCCGCGAGCCGGACGCTGGGCCGGGGCCGCATCGTGGACTATATCGGCGCGATCGCGGCGGGCGGACCCCTCGTCCCCGTCGCGGCCGACCCGCACCGGCCCTGAGGGCGCCGTGATTCGTGCCGGCGCTATCCTCGCGTCGCTGTCGGTGTTGCTCGCCGCTGAGGCGCTCGGCAGCCGGCAGCCCGGATCGGCCCTGAGGTTCCTCGCACCCGCCGAAGACGAGTACCTGAGCGGCCCGATTCGCCTGAGGCTCGCGATCGAACCGGCCGCGGCTGCCTCCGACGTGACCGAACTGAGGGTGTTCGCCGATGGCCGGCAGGTGTGCACGCTTCAGACACCCCCCTTCGAGTGCGACTGGGATGCCGGCGAGCGGCTGGTGGATCACCAGTTCCGTGCGGTAGCCGTGCTGCGCAACGGACAGAACCTGGTTCAGACCGTCAGGACGAAGGGCGTTCCGTACGTCGAGGAAGTGGACGTGGACGTCGTTCGCGTGACGGCGGTCGTGACCGACGAGAACGGCAGTTTCGTCCGCGGGCTGAGGCAAACGGATTTCAGAGTATTCGAAGACGATCGGCCGCAGCCGATCACGAGCTTTGCCGCCGAGAACATCCCTCTCGAGATGGTCGTGGCGCTCGACGTCAGCTCGAGCATGCGCGAATTCCTGCCGCAGGTGAAGGACGCAGCGAAGCGATTCCTCGCCGGCCTCGAGGCCCGCGACCGCGTGACGCTGCTCGCGTTCAACGACAACATCTTCACGCTGGTCAGGCAGGCGACGAACCAGGCGGCACGCGAGCGCGCGATCAACCTGATGGAGTCCTGGGGAGGGACGGCGCTCTACGACGCGATCATCAGAGCCATCGACGTGCTCGGCCGGCAGACGGGGCGGCGATCCCTGGTGCTGTTCTCAGATGGGGATGACCAGTCGAGCCACGTGCCGCTGAAGACAGCAATCGCGCGGACCGAGGGGAGCGATGCCACGATTTACGCGATTGGCCAGGGGCGAGCGGTCCGGTCTCGGGACCTCCAGAGGCTGATGCAGCAGGTCGCCCGCGTCAGCGGCGGCCAGGCATTCTTCACGGAAAATACCGCCGAGCTCGACGGCATCTTCAGCCGCATCCTCGAGGACCTTCGAAATCAGTACTTCCTGTCCTACCCGGCACCCACGAGCCAGCGGGATGGCCGGTGGCACGCCATTCGTCTCGAGGTCGCCGGAGGGCGTTACAAGGTCCGCGCCCGGGAAGGGTATCGCCTCACCCGCAACTGACCGCGGCCGGCGCGGTCCCGGTCATGGCCGGCGGCCACGTGGCATACACTGGGGCCTCATGAGGCAGATGGCCGTGCTCGGCGTTCTGGCGGTTGCCGGCGCCCTGGCGGTCGAGGACGGCCGCGCGCAGGATCAGGCGCCGCGGCCGCCCGCCGCGACCTTCCGGTCGGCGGTCGATCTCGTCCCCGTCGACGTGAACGTCATCGACCGGAACGGCAGGCCGATCGCCGATCTCACCGCCGGAGACTTCGTGCTGACCGTCGACGGCCGGCCGAGGACAATCGTGTCGGCCGAATATGTCGCCGCCGCGCGCGAGTCGGCCCCTTCGAGGCCGCAGCCGGTGCACTACAGCACGAACACCGCGTCGGCCGGCGGGCGGCTGCTCATGCTCGTCGTCGATCAGGGGAACATCGGCGCCGGCCGCGGCAAGCTGGCGCTCGACGCGGCGAGCCGGTTCCTCGAGCGGCTGCACCCGTCGGATCGCGTGGGACTCGTCGCGATCCCCGCCGCGGGAACACAGATCGACTTCACCTCGAATCACGCCGTCGTGCGCTCCATGCTCCCGAAGCTGGTCGGGACGGCGACGCCGATCATGACCTCATATCGGATCGGCTTGTCCGAGGCCGTTCAGATCGACGGCGGGGATCCACGCGCGCTGGAGCAGCTCCTCGCTCGCGAGTGCGCAGGCGTCAGGGAGCCCGCCGAGATCGAGATGTGCAACCGGCAGCTGACCGCCGATGCGCAGCAGCTCGCCCAGGTCGCGCGCGAACGCGCCCGGAACTCCCTCGTGTCGCTCCGCCATCTGGTGGAGCGGCTCGCGGCCACGCCCGCGCCGAAGACGATCGTGCTCATCTCCGAGGGGCTCGTCATCGATCGCGATGACGGAGAGCTGGCGTGGCTCGGGCCCGCGGCGGCCCGGGGCCAGGTCGTGCTGTATGTGCTGCAGCTCGATCAGCCCACGTTCGAGGCCTCGAGCGGCCGACCCTCGCCGACGCGCGCCGAGGACGTCTACCTGGCCCGGGAAGGTCTCAGCAGGCTGGCGGAGCTGGCCCGCGGCACCGTCATGCGCGTGGCCGGGAACGCCGATCCTGCGTTCGCCCGGCTCTCCAGCGAGCTGTCCGGATACTACCTCCTCGGCTTCGAGCCCGAAGCCGCGGATCGCGATGGCAAGCCCCACAGGATCCACATCCAGGTGCCCGGACGGACGAACGTCGATATCCGCGCCCGCGGCGAGTTCGTCATCGAGACCGGCGCGGCCATGACGGACGAGGCCGTGCTGGCGGCCACGCTGAAGACGCCGCTCCTGGCCGGGGAGATCGGGCTCGAGCTCTCGGCCTACACGCTGGGCGACCCGGAGAGCGGCAAGCTGCGCGTGGTGCTCGCGGCGGAGATCGACCGATCGCAGCACCCGACGGGTCCGCTCTCGGTCGCGTACATGCTCGTGGACGCGCAAGGACGGCTGATCGGCAGCCGGATCGATCCGGCGGTGCAGGCGCCCGTTCGCCCGACCACGCGGAGCCAGCTCTACGTCGGCGCGATGCTGGCCGATGCGCCAGGGATCCATACCGCGAAGCTCGCCGTGATCGACGAACGCGGAAAGCGCGGCAGCGTGGAGCATACGTTCCGCGCGCAGCTCGTACCGGCCGGGCAGATTCGCGCGACCGACCTGCTGATCGCCGAGAACACCGGAACGACAGATGTGGGCGTCCTGCCCGCCGTGGCGGGCGAGTTCTCGACGGACACGCTGCACGGGTACCTGGAGCTGTACTCGGACGCGCCGGAGATTCTCCGGGACGCCTCGGTCACTTTCGAAGTCGCAGACGGCGAGACCGCACGCGCCCTCGACAGCGGAGTCGGGCGGAGCCCGTCGGCCTCGGCCGCGGCTCGCAACCGGCGGATCGTGGAGGGGTCCGTCACGATCGGCCTCCTGCCGCCTGGCGACTACGTCGCCAGGGCCGTGATCGAGATTCGCGGGCGGAAGGCCGGACAGGTGGTCCGCCCGTTCCGGATCACGCGCGCGGCCCCGTCGATCACGGCCCCCGGGGTCAGCCGCATGGCGGGCCCGGCGCGGCCGGCGATCCCCTTCACGTCGCGCATCGACGACTTCGACAGGCAGGCCGTGCTCGCCCCTCCGGTCCTGGGGTTCTTCCTCGATCGCATGAGTGCGGCGCCGGGCGCCGACCCCGCGACGCTTCCGGCTTTCGGACACGCGCGCGCGGGACGGTTCGACGCGCTGACCGACGCCTTGAAGGGCGCGGGATCGGATCAGGTCGCTCCCGCATTCCTGCACGGGCTCGCGCTCTACGCACGCGGCGACCTGGAGGGTGCCGCCGGACGATTCCGCGAGGCCCTGCGCCTGGACTCGGAGTTCTTTCCTGCCGTCTTCTACCTCGGATCGTGCTATGCGGCCGGTGGTCGCGATCGCGAAGCCGTGGGCGCGTGGAAGACATCGCTCGTGACGGAGAGCGACGCACCGTTCATCTACACCCTGCTCGGAGACGCGATGCTGCGGCTGCGCGATCTCGAGTCGGCGATAGACATCCTGACCGAAGCCTCGACGCTCTGGCCGTCCAATGACGACGTTCTGATGCGGCTCGGGACGGCACAAGTGATGGCGGGCCGCCATGAAGAGGGCCTGCAGACCCTCGAAGGCTATCTCGCCCGCCACCCCTCCGACGCGGACCGGCACTTCCTGGCCCTTCGGGCTTTGTACGAGACGAGAGCGGCAGGACGGTCAATCAAGTCTCCCGAGGCCGACCGCGCGCTGTTCAACCGCTACGCCGGCGCATATGCGACGGCGAATGGCACGCAGCAGGCGCTGGTCGAGCAGTGGCGCAGGTTCATGCGCAACTAAAGGGACGCCCTTGGCGCGCCTGTTTTCAGGACATCGTGCGACCGGCGTAGCCGGGTGGGGAACTAAAGGGTTCCGGGTTCAAGGCTCAATTGTTCAAGGGAGGCGCGCATTTCAGGAGGCAGCCCGGGCCGGGCCTCGAGTCGGAGGCGGCCCGGCTCGCCGGCGCCGCGGGTTCCGGCGTGGGCGCGGGATCGATGACATGCTCGTGGCTCCGACCCACACGGACTCCGGACCCACACGCACTCCGGACCCACGCGGACTCCGGACCCACACGGACGATTGAAATTTCTGTGTTCGTCCGTGTTTTTCCGTGGCTACACTCGACCTGTGAAGATCAGCGACCTCCGGACTCCATGCGTGCTCGTCGACCGGTCCGTGGCCGAGCGCAACATCACGCGGATGCAGGAGGCGGCCGACGCCCGGTCCATCGCGCTCCGGCCGCACGCCAAGACGCACAAGTCACCCCGCTGGGCGGCGGCGCAGGTGGCCCGCGGCGCTGTGGGGATCTGCTGCGCGAAGCTCGGCGAGGCCGAGGTGTTCGCGGATGCCGGCATTACCGACATCCGGCTGCCATATCCGCTGCACCCCGTCAACGCGGATCGCGTGCTGGCCCTGATCGACCGGGTCCGGCTGTCGTTCATCGTGGACGACCTCGGGGTCGCCCGCGGCTGGTCGCAGGCGCTGCAGGGCGCGGGCCGCGCCGTCGACGTGCTCGTGAAAGTGGACGTCGGGTTCCATCGATGCGGGATCGATCCCGAGGCCGACGGCGCGGCGGAGTTCGTGACGCGGGTCGCCGAGCTGCCGGGGCTGCGCCTCCGCGGCCTCCTCAGCCATGCCGGCCACGCATACGGCGCGGCCTCTGAAGCCGAAATCGCGGCCATTGCCGCTGCCGAGGTCCGGCTGCTCACGACCCTCGCCGCGCAGGCCGCCGATTCCGGCCCGCTGATCGAGGAGATCAGCGTCGGCGCCACGCCCACGGCACGCTTCAGCCTGCGCGAGCGCGGGATTACCGAGATCCGGCCAGGGAACTACATCTACTTCGATCGCACGCAGGTGCTGCTCGGCGGCGCCGGCTGGGGGGATTGCGCGCTCACCGTCCTGTCACGCGTCGTCGGCCGACCCGCCGCCGATCGTCTGATCTTCGATGCCGGCAGCAAGACGTTGACGACCGACGCGGCGCGCGGGTTCGGACCCCACCGCGGCCATGGCGCGGTGCTGCAGGATCTGGAGGCGACCGCTCCCGACGAGGGGCTGCTCGTGGAGCGGCTCTCCGAGGAGCACGCGACGGTGCGCGTCGTGGGCGGGACGTGCGCGCTGCAGCCCGGCGATCTCGTGCGCATCGTCCCGAACCACTCGTGCGTCGTCTCGAACCTGGTGGACTCGGCCTGGCTGATAGACGGACTGGAGGTCCTGGAGCCGCTGCCCATCGCCGCGCGCGGCCGCATTGCGTAGTAGAATGCGCGCGATGGCGAGGGACCTTCCTGGAGAAGCGCTGGGTCTCGTCGAGACCCGCGGGCTCGTGGGTATGATCGAAGCGGCCGATGCGATGGTCAAGGCCGCCAACGTCGTGTTCGTCGGGTGGCAGAAAGTGGACGCGGGACTCGTCACCGCGATCGTCCGCGGGGATGTCGCCTCCGTCAAGGCGGCGACGGATGCCGGCGCCGCCGCAGCGCGCCGCGTTGGCGAGCTGGTCGGCGTGCACGTCATTCCGCGGCCTGCCGACGGCCTCGATCAGATCTTCCCGATCGGCTGACGCCCCTCGCCGCCGGTCTCCTACCCTTCCGGCGCGTCGCGCGCGCGGTCAGCTCCACCAGCTCCGGCTCCGATCCAACGACCAGCAGCGGCTGGTCGGGCGCGCGCAGCAGGTTGTAGAACTCGCCTCCCGCCGTTCTTGCATAGATCTCCCGGCCGTCGGTCAGCAACGTCACCCGGCCCGTCCCGCCCACTGCATCGAAGAGGCGGATCCCGAACCTGGTGCGGAGGGTTTCGAGCAGCAACCGAATCCGCCTCACCGTGAGGCCGCGACGGCGCAGGTCCGCCAGCACGATCAGCTCGAGGACGTCCACCGGCGTGTAGCGGCGCTCTGTGAACCCGCCCGCGGCCGTGCGCTTCGGCGACACGGCCGGCTGGAACAGCCGCCTCGAATCCCACCATTGGAGCTGCCGGGCCGTCAGGCCCGTCATCGCCGCCACCTCGCGCGCGCTGTAGGTATTCTTGAGCTGCATTGCTCAGCTCTCAGCTTCCAGCCTCAGATGGGGGCGGTCGCAGGCTTCAGGCCCCCCCAAGCCGGACCGCGAGTGTATCCGCTCCCGCGGCGCCCGCGAAGTCCTTCTCGGTCAACCCGCCCTCGCTGTGGGTCGAGTACACGAGCGTCACGCGCCTGTAGCTGATGCGGATGTCGGGGTGATGGTCCGCGGCCTCGGCGTCGAGGCCCAGTCGCAGCACGAACGAGAGCGCGTCGGCGAACCCGGCGAAGGTGTACTGGCGCCGGATGGAGGCGCCGTCCAACGCCCAGCCCGGCAATCGATCGAGACGCTGTCGGGCTTCGAGCTCTGAAAGCGTGGCCATGGAGAGAGGATACGCCGGAGGCGGGAGAATGGCGGGGCGTCTCCAATTTTTGCCAGCTTCAGCGAATCCTGGCAACGTGGTGCTGATGAGCTAGCAAACGGTGCGATGGGTCGGAACCGGCCGGCACGTTCGAACGTCAAACGCTGTTAGACTATTGAACGGTGTTCAGTCTTGGTGTTTTTGAAAGGGTGAAATGGGAGTCAAGGAGCGGCAGGGGCGGGAACGGGAGGCGGTAGGGAGGGCGATTCTGGACGCGGCGCGCGACCTCTTCGTGGCCGAGGGCTACCACAACGTGTCCATCCGCAAGATCGCCGAACGGATCGAGTACAGCCCGGCTTCCATCTACAGCTACTTCCCGAGCAAGGACGACATCTTCTTTGCGCTGGCGGAAGAGGGCTTTCATATTCTGTTCACCCCGCTCGATGCCGGCGTCCTGCCGGCTGATCCGGTCGATGCCATCCGGGCGACCTTCTGGCGGGTCTACGAGTTCAGCAAGTCACATCCCGAGTACTACGCGCTGATGTTCGTCGATCGGACCGTGCCGCGGATCAGCAAGGACTGGCAGCGGTTCGGGTTCGTCCGCGAGGGCCGGAGGCAGCTCGGTGCGGTCATCCAGCAGGCGATCGACCTCGGGCGCTTCCCGCCGGCCACCAATTCCGACGCCGTCTTCCGCATTCTGGGGACGGCGATTCACGGCGCAGCCGTCGGCCGGCTGTGCAATCGGCTCATGCCCGGCGAGGATCCAGACGCGCTCGCCCTCGATACGCTCGAAGCCACGTTGACCGGGCTGCGCCAGGGTATTCCGATGACCTTCCGGCCCGGCCCATGCGAGCACATGGCCGAGAGCCGCCAGGATTCGACAGCGCACCACGTGCAGGAACGCGAGTAGACGCAGCCATCATGAGACGCCCGCAGACGCCATTCCTCCTGGCCGGAGCGACTGGACTCCTGGCAGCCGCCCTCACCGCCTCCGGTTGTACGACACAGCTCGACGGCACCGAGGCCGACCGCACGACGCCCGAACCGCTCGCGATTGAAGTCGTCACGCTCGAGAGCCGCGACATCGATCGCTATTTGCGCGTGACCGGATCGCTCGCAGCCGACGAGCAGGCCGAAGTGAGCGCCGAGACCGCCGGCCGTATCGTCGCGACACCCGTCGAGCGGGGCACGCGCGTCGCGGAGGGCACGGTCCTGGTACGGGTGTCCGGGGCCGAGACGTCGGCGCAGCTCGCCGAAGCGGAGGCGAACGCCCGTCAGATCGAGGCCGGCCTCGGGCTCGGCCAGCAGCAGCCGTTCGATCCGAAACAGGTGCCCGACGTGATGAACGCCAGGGCGGCCCTGGAGCTGGCGGAGGCGGAGTTCGGCCGGATCCGCGCGCTGCTCGAGCAGAAGGTCGTATCGCAGGCCGAGTACGACCAGCGCCGCACGCAGGTCGAAGCCGCGAAACAGCAGTATCAGGTCGCGCTGAACTCGGCGGAACAGTCGTACCGGGGGCTCGAGGCGGCGCGCGCGCGTGTGGCGCTCGCGCGCAAGTCGGTGGCCGACACCGCGGTCCGTGCCCCGTTCTCCGGGATTGTCGCCGAGCGGCTGGTGAGTGTCGGCGACTACGTAACCAGGGGCGCGAGAGTGGCGACGGTTGTCCGCATCGACCCGCTGCGCGTGGAGCTGACGGTTCCCGAGCAGTGGATCTCGCGCGTGGCGGTCGGACAGCAGGTGCGCCTCACGGTCGACGCCTACAGCGGCGAGGAGTTCCCGGCGACGGTTCGCTTCGTCTCGCCGTCGGTCCGATCGGATCAGCGCGCGCTCACGGTCGAGGCCGTGGCGCCGAATCCTGACGGCCGGTTGAAGCCTGGATTGTTCGCGACTGCCCTGCTGCGCCAGCCAGACGCGGCGCCGGCACTGCTCGCGCCGAAGGCGGCCGTGGAGACGATCGCCGGAACGAGCCGGGTGTATGTCGTCGAGAACGGCCTGGCGGAAGAGCGCATCGTGACCACGGGCGAAGCCGTCGGCGACGCCATCGAGCTCACGAGCGGCGTGGCGGCCGGCGAGGTCGTCGCCGCCGCTCCGAAGGGCCGGCTCGCGGACGGCCGCCCAGTCACCGCCCGCAGCATTCAGTAACCCGCGTCCGGCGCCCGCATCCCGGCGCCGGGCCTTCGGTCGTCAGCGCGCGCAGGATCTCATATGCAGTGGCTCGCATCCATCTCCGTCCGTCGCCCGGTGTTCGCGACGGTGATCACCCTTTCGCTGACAGTGGTCGGCGCATTCGCGTTCACGAGGCTTGGCCTCGACCGTTTTCCCAAGGTCGACTTCCCGACCGTCGTCGTCACGACGCGCCTGCCCGGTGCGGCGCCCGAGGAGGTCGAAACCGAGGTCACCGACAAGATCGAGGAAGCCGTCAACACGATCAGCGGCATCGACGAGCTGCGGTCGAACTCCTCGGAGGGCGTCTCACAGGTCATCATCGCGTTCCTGCTCGAGAAGGACGGCGACATCGCGGCGCAGGAAGTGCGGGACCGCGTCAACCGCGCGCTGCCGCTGCTGCCCCGCACGATCGAGCAACCGGTCGTGGAGAAGTTCGACCCCGACTCGGCGCCCGTCCTGACGCTCGCCGTCTCCGCCGACAAGCCCATTCGCGACATCACCGAGTACGCGGACAAGACGCTGCGCCGGCAGCTCGAGAGCGTGAGCGGCGTCGGCCAGGTCGTGGTGCTCGGCGGGCGCTCCCGGCAGATCAACATCGAGCTCGACGCGGCGCGGCTCCGCGCCTACAACATCACGATCACCGATGTGAGCCAGGCGCTGCAGACGCAGAACGCCGAGATTCCCGGCGGCCGGATCGAACAGGGCTCGACGACCCTCACGCTCCGAACGCGCGGCCGCGTGACCTCGGTCGCGGCGTTCGGCGACATCGTGGTGAAGCAGCAGGAGGGGCATCCGGTGCTCCTGCGCGACGTCGCGCGGATCGAGGACGGCATGGCCGAGGCCGAGACCAGCGCGTACCTCGACGCCGAGCCGACCGTCCTGCTCACCGTCCGCCGGCAGTCCGGCACCAATACCGTGCAGGTCGTCGACGCGGTGAAAGAGCGGCTGGCGGAAGTGACGCCGCTCGCCCCGGCCGGGTACGACATCCGGATCGTGCGCGATCTCTCGGAGTTCATCCGCGCCTCCATCGAGAGCGTGGAGGAGCACCTCGTGGTCGGCTCGATCCTGGCGGCTGCCGTCGTGCTGGTGTTCCTCTGGAACTGGCGCTCCACCATCATCGCCGCGATCGCCATCCCGACGTCCATCATCGCGACCTTCGGGCTCATCTGGTTCCAGGGCTTCACGCTCAACTCCATGACGATGCTCGCCCTCACGCTCGCCGTCGGCATCGTCATCGACGACGCGATCGTGGTGCTGGAGAACATCTACCGGTTCGTCGAGGAGAAGGGCCGCCCCCCGATGCAGGCCGCGATCGAGGCTACGCGCGAGATCGGCCTCGCCGTGCTGGCGACGACGCTGTCGCTCGTCGCCATCTTCGTCCCGGTCGGCTTCATGGGAGGGATCGTCGGCCGCTTCATGACGAGCTTCGGCTTCACGATGTCGTTCGCCATCCTCGTGTCGCTGCTCGTCAGCTTCACGCTGACGCCGATGCTGTCGGCGCGCTGGATTCGCGTGAAGCCACGCCGCGAGGACGCGACCGGCCATCTCATCGAGGAGCACGGCTCGAAGGACTTCCGGGTGTTCCACGCCATGGACGTCGGCTACACGGCCATTCTCCGTTGGGCGCTCGCGCACCGGCTGGCGGTGGCGGGAATCGCCGTGGTCGTCCTGCTGAGCAGCGTGCCGCTGTTCATGATCGCCAACAAGAACTTCCTGCCGAGCGATGACCAGGCGGAGTTCGAGGTCGGGCTGCGGGCTCCCGAAGGGACGAGCCTGGAGGCCACCGAGATCATCGCCAATCGCATCGCGGCCCGCATCAAGCAGATGCCCGAGGTCGACTATACGCTGGTGTCGGCCGGCGACGATCCGGCCCGCACGCAGAACCTCGGGACGGTGTATGTTCGACTGAAGCCCGTGAACGAGCGCGCCCGGGACCAGTTCGAGATCATGGACGCGGTCCGGACGACCGTGCTCCCGCAGGCCGGCCCGGGCCTGCGCATGGGCGTCCGGCCGGTGGCGACCATCGGCGGAGGCGGCAACCAGAATGCCGAGATTCAGTTCACCATCAGCGGGCCCGATCTGACGCGGCTCGAGACGTACGCGAAGGACGTGATGAGCGAGGCTGCCCGCGCGCCCGGCGTCGTCGACCTCGATACCTCGCTGAACGTGGGGAAGCCCGAGCTGTCGGTGTATCTGGACCGGCTCAAGGCGGCCGATCTCGGCGTGCGGATCTCGGATGCAGCCGAGGCGCTGCGCTTGCTCGTGGGAGGCGACCAGGTGACGACGTACAACGAAGCCGGAGAACAGTACGAGGTCCACGTGCGCGCCGTCGAAGGCGACCGGAGCACGGCCGAGGCCATCGGCCAGCTGACGGTGCCGTCCGAGAACGTCGGCAGCGTGCCGCTCGTGAACCTCGCGCGGCTCACCACGGGCTCCGCGCCGTCGGAGATCAACCGGCTGAACCGCCAGCGGCAGGTCACGGTCTTCGCCGGCCTCCGCCAGGGGTTCTCGCAGGTACCAGCGATGGACGCCATGCAGCGGGCGGCCGACGACCTGAACATGGGGCCGGGCTATACCACACGCTTCGCCGGGCGCTCCCGCGAGCTTGGGCGTGCCGCGCAGAACTTCCTGATCGCGTTCGTGCTGTCGCTCGTCTTCATGTATCTGATCCTGGCGGCGCAGTTCGAGTCCTGGATGCACCCGATCACCATCCTGTTGTCCCTGCCCCTGACGCTGCCCTTCGCGCTGCTGTCGATCATCATTACCGGGCAGTCGCTGAACATCTTCTCGGCCCTGGGCCTGCTCGTGTTGTTCGGGGTCGTGAAGAAGAACTCGATCCTGCAGGTCGATCACGCGAATCAGCTGCGTGAGCGCGGGCTCGATCGGGATGCCGCGGTGATCCAGGCCAGCCGGGACCGGCTCCGGCCCATCCTGATGACGACCTTCGCGTTCGTGGCGGGAATGATCCCGCTGGTGATTTCGAGCGGCGTTGGTTCCGCGACGAACCGGGCGATCGGCTTCGTCATCATCGGCGGCCAGTCGCTCGTGCTGCTGCTGACGCTCGTCGCGACGCCAGTGGCCTACTCGCTCCTGGACGAGCTGGCGAACCTGCGCCTCTGGCGCTGGGGGCGGGCCGCGGCGGCCGCAGCCACGATGCTCGCGTTGCTCTGTGTCCCTGTGCCGGCCCTCGCGCAGCCCGGGCAGGTGCCGGCGCCAGCCGTGCAGGCGCCGCCGGCGGACACGGTGATCCGGATGACGCGCGAAGAGGCCATCAGGTTCGCCATCGAGAACAATCCCGATCTCGCCGTCGATCGGTACCTCCCCGCGATCAGCGAAGCGGACGTCGCCGCGGCGCAGGGCGCCTTCGTCCCGACATTCGACTCCTCCCTTCTGCGCAACAGCCAGTCGCAGCCGCCAGTCAACCTCTTCGCCGGCGCAGAGGGCATCCAGACCGACCTGTGGTCCACGACCGTCGGGCTGAACCAGCTGCTCCCCTGGGGCGGCGCGTCCTACTCGGTGGCCTGGGACTCGTCCAGGACGACGACCGACAGCTTCTTCTCGAGCCTGAACCCGGAGCTGGCGTCGGGCCTGCAGCTCTCGTACTCCCAGCCCCTGCTGCGCAACTTCCGGATAGATTTCGCGCGCGCGCAGCTCGAGCTGAGCCGGCGCAACAGCGAGATCGCCACCACGCGTCTGCGCGATGCGACCGCGACGACAACGGCCGAGGCCGAGCGGGCCTACTGGGCGCTCGTCGCCGCCCTGGCCCTCGTCGACGTGCAGCAGCGCTCGCTCGACCTGGCCCTGGAGCTCGAGCGAACGAACCGCGCGCGCGTCGACGTCGGGCAGTCGCCGCCGCTCGACCTCGTGGCGGCTCAGGCCGAAGTCGCGCAGAGGCGCGAGAACCTGATCGTGGCGCGTACGGCGGCCCGCATCGCCGAGGACGTCCTGCGGACCCGCACGATCGACTCACGACGCGACGATTTCTGGACGCTCCGGATCGAGCCCGCGGATCGTGTGCCCACTGTCGGCCCGCCTCCGGACGTCGAGAGCGCCGTCCGCCGAGCGCTGGCCGAACGCACGGATCTGATCGAGGCCAGGAAGGTCATCCAGAACACCGAAACGAACGTCTCGCTCACGCGCAACGAGACGCTGCCGGACCTGCGGGTGCAGGCCGGCTACGTCGCCGACGCCGCGGGCGGCACGCGCCTCATCCGGGAGGGGGGGTTTCCGGGCACGATCATCGGCCAGCAGTCGACGAGCTTCGGCAGCGTTCTCGGCCAGCTCTTCACGTCGGACTACCCCACCTGGACACTCGGCCTCACGCTCAGCTACCCGATCGGGAACAGCGTGGCGGAGGCCAACCTCGCCCGCGCGCGTGTGGAGCGGGATCAGGCGGCGGCGCGGCTGCGCGCCCTCGAGGTCGCTGCCGCGCGCCAGGTGCGCGACACCGCCTGGCGCGTGGAGCAGAACCAGCAGCGCATCGAGACGACGCGCGTGGGGCGCGAGCTGGCCGAGCAGCGCCTCGACGCCGAGCAGAAGCGGTTCGAGGTCGGGATGTCGACGAGCTTCCTCGTCATCCAGGCGCAGCGCGATCTCGCCATCGCCCGCAACAACGAGCTGCAGGCCCTGCTCGACTACCAGCTCGCCGTCGTGGCGTTCGAGACGACCCAGCTGACCGGCACGGCGCAGATGTTGCCGGCGGCAAGATAGGCCCGGGGGTACCCTGGGTGCAAGGTGCACCCGGTGCGAGCGTGCTCCCGGTGCGCTCCCTTCACCTTCCCAGCTCCCGTTTCCCTTGCGTGAGCTTGCTTCAGCTCGCGAAGCGTGACGGCGAGAGTGCCTCCAGGACAGGGTCGGCTGTGCTCCTCGTCACGAGGTCCGCGATGAGCAGCGCGGTCAGCGGAGCCAGCAGGATGCCGTTGCGGAAGTGGCCAGTGGCGTAGATGACACCTGGCGCGGCCGGCGTCGATCCGAGGATGGGGAGGCCGTCGGGCGTAGCCGGGCGGAGGCCCACGCGCGCCTGGAGGAACGTGGCGGTCCAGGCCTGGGGCAGCAGCTCGCAGACGGCCTCGAGCAGATCGCGAACGCCCGCGGCCGTCGTGCGCTCGTCGAAGCCGACGTCCTCCATCGTGGCGCCGACGAGGACGGTCCCGTCGAGCCACGGCACAACGTAGCAGCGCTCGCCCCAGACGATATGCTGCGGGCGCGGCCCGTGCCACGCGAGGCGCAGCAGCTGGCCACGAATCGGATGCACGTGGGCCTGCGGGGTGCGCCCGATCGCCAGCCGGTCCGTCCAGCTGCCCGTGGCCAGCACCACGGCCCCGGCCGACCACGTCGCGCCGTCTTCGGCAATAGCGCGGACCGCCTCGGCCTCGGGCACGATGCGAGCGATAGTCCGGTGCGTCTCGACCTGTGCCCCATGCCGCATGGCGGCCCAGGCCAGCGCCTCGGTCAGCGCCGAAGGGACCACGTAGCCGTGATTCCGCACGAGCAGCCCGCCACGGCTGGTCGCCGACAGCAATGGCTCGAGCACCGCCACCTGCTCCTGCGAGCACCACTCGACGCTGCGGGGCTCAGCAGCGGCTGCGCGCGCGCGCAGCTCCGCCGCCCGCGCGTCGTCCGCGGCGACCTCCAGGGTGCCGCACCGGCGGAACTCGATGTCGAGGCCAGAATCCCGCTGCACGCGCTCCACGAACCCGTCGTACAAGGCGAGGCTGCGGCGTGCCATGTCCAGCAGCGCTCCCTGCTCGTGCACTTCCACCAGGGGTGCCAGCACACCGGCGGAGGCCTGCGTCGCGCCGCCGCCGATCGACCTCGTGTCGAACAGGCGGACGGCCACCCCACGGCTGGCCAGCTCGTGCGCGATCGCGCAGCCGATCACGCCAGCGCCGACGACGATCACATCCCCGATCGCGCCCACGTCATCATGATAAGCGCCACGGACGGACACGGACAGACACCGACGAACTGGCACCGACGAACCGGGTCGGGCAGGACTGTCTCACGAGATTCGGGAGGGCGTCAGCGCGGAGAATTGCGAATCGAGGATTCGCAACTGCGAGTCATGGACGCCGAGCTGCGAATCGCACGCTGACGTTCGCAGCGTGACAGTCCGACCAGACTTGTTCTTTCCGTGTTCGTCCGTGTTCGTCCGTGGCGTGAGACCGTCCGACCAGACTTTCTGTCCGTGTTCGTCCGTGTCCGTCCGTGGCGACTATACTGTCCGTGGCATCCGTGGCGCCTGTCAGCGGCCGGTGAACCGCGGCCGGCGCCTGGCGAGAAACGCGGCCACGCCTTCGCGGAAGTCGGCGCTCCCATAGCAGAGCGCGATCAGATCGTCGGCGGCCGACCGGTCGGGCCGCCGGTGGGCTGCGATCCGGCGCAGGGTCTGGCGGGTTGCCCGGATGGTCAGCGGGGCATGCGTGGCGAGTGTCTCCACGAGCTCGCGCACGGCCGCCTCGATCTCGTCAGGGGCAGCGAGCCGCGTGACGAGGCCGAGCGACTGCGCCTCGGCCGCGGCGAGGAAGCGCCCGGTGATGAGCAGGTCGCGCGTGCGCGCGAGGCCGATCAGGTCGACCAGCCGCGCGCAGGTGTCGGGCGAGAGGCAGTTGCCGAGCGTCCGTGCGATCGGCACGCCGAACGTCGCCCCGTCCGTGCAGACGCGCAGGTCGCATGCCAGCGCGATCGCGCAGCCGCCGCCGGCCGCCACACCCTCGACCTGCGCGATCGTGGGCACCTGCACGGCCTCCAGGCGGTCGAGGACCGCGTCGAGCCGCCGCTCGTAGGCGACGCCGTCAGCGGCCGTTTGAAACGCGGTGAACTGGCCGATGTCGGTGCCGGCCGCGAATGCGCCGCCGGCGGCACGCAGCACGAACGCGCACACGCCCGGATCCGCATCGACGCGATCGCAGGCGTTGGCGAGCCCGTCGTACATCGCCCAGGTCAGCGCGTTGCGCGCCTGAGGCCGGTTGAACGTCAGGTACGCGGCGGGGCCGGCGACCTCGAACAGCACTTCCGGCGTGGGCACTGGAGACCTCACAGGAGCGAAAGCGATGGGCACGGGCCGGGTTGCGCTCGAGGGGATTCGGGTGCTCGACGTCACGCAGGTGATGGCCGGCCCCTTCTGCGCGATGCAACTATGCGACATGGGCGCCGACGTGATCAAGGTGGAGCCGCCCGAAGGCGATTCGACGCGCCGGATGGCCGGCGCCTCGGCCGAGTACAGTGCCGCGTTCGACGCCGTCAACCGCGGGAAGCGCGGGATCGTGCTCGATCTGAAGTCCGCGGCCGGCCAGCAGGTCTTCCGGCGACTCCTGGAGGGGGCCGACATTCTCATCGAGAATTACCGGCCCGGCGTCATGCGGGAATTCGGCTTGGACTACCCGTCCGTTGCGGCGTCCCATCCGTCGCTGATCTACGCGTCGATCTCGGGCTACGGGCAGACCGGCCCGGATGCCTCGAAGGGCGGGTTCGATCTGATCGCGCAGGGCGTCTCGGGAATCATGTCGGTGACGGGCGAGCCGGGCGGTCCGCCGGTCAAGGCGGGTGTGCCGCTGACGGATCTCGGCGCGGGGCTGTTCGCGCTGGCCGGCATTCTCGCCGCCCTGCACTACCGCACCCGGACCGGCCGCGGCCAATACCTCGACACCTCGCTCGTCGAAGCCGGCCTCGCGTTGTCGGTCTGGGAGGCGGCGCAGTACTTTGCCGAAGGCAGCATCCCCGGGCCGCTCGGATCCGCGCACCGCATGCTGGCCCCCTATCAGGCGGTTCGCTGCGCCGACGGCTACATCACCATCGGCGCCGGCGGCAACCGCCTGTTCCAGCGGTTCTGTCGGGTGCTCGGGGAGCCCGGGCTCAGCGCCGATCCCGCGTACGCGAACGACACGCTGCGCGTGCGGAACCTGAACGCGCTCGTCGCCCGCATCGAGACCATCACCACGACCCGGCCACGGGCGTACTGGCTGGAGCAGCTGGAGTCGGCGGGCGTGCCGTGCGGCCCCATCAACAACTACGCGGAGGCATTCGCGGATCGGCAGGTGCTGGCGCGCGAGATGGTGGTCGAGCTGGACCATCCGGTTCGCGGGCGCGTGCGTACGCCGGGATCGCCGTTGAAGCTCTCCGAGACACCGGCCGTCGTCCGGCGCCCCGCGCCGCAGTTCGGCCAGCACACGCGGGAAGTGCTGCTCGAAGCGGGCTGCACGGAGGATGAAGTGGCAGCAGCCATGATGACGGCTTCGCGCGACCGTGCGTCCACCCGGACATAATCAGTCCTGATACCTTTTGTTCTACACTGTCCCCTCGACTTCAAGGAGGAGCACAGATGCGTCTTCAGACCGGCCTACTACTCGCCCTCGTCGCGGCGGCGGCCGCCGTGCCGCTCGGGGCGCAGGACGATTCGGCACAGCCTTTCCTGGGCGCCTGGAACCTCACCGGTGACGCCCCGAACGACACTTTCGTGTACTGGCTGGAAGTGAAGAACGAGGGCGGCAAGCTGTCCGCCATGTTCCTCAACCGCGGCGGCAGCCCGGTCCCGGCCGTCGACCCGAGGATCACCAACGGCGAGCTGACCTTCTCCATCGCCTCCAACGCGCCGACGAAGCCGGCCGTCTCGCTGCGCCGATCGGGAGACGCGCTCGTGGGCACCGTCACCGCGGCGCAGACCGTGAAGGTCACCGGAGGGAGACCGCCCCAGTGGGGGCCCTGCGATGCCAATGCGAAGCACACCTTCGGGAAGCCGGTCCCTCTCTTCGACGGCACCTCGATGGCCGGGTGGGACGTGCAGCACAAGTCGCGCGAGTCGGGCTGGAGCATCGAGGACGGCGCGATGACCAACGTGCCGAAGGCGAACAACCTGATTTCGAAGGAGCGGTTCAAGGACTTCCGCCTCGACGTCGAGTACAAGGTGTCTCCCAAGGGTAACAGCGGCATCTATCTGCGCGGCCGCTACGAGCTCCAGGTGCTGGACGATGCGGGGACGGCGCCGGAGAGCCACGGGCACATGGCGATCTATGCGAGAAAGGCACCCGACGCGAATGCCAGCAAGCCGGCCGGCGAGTGGCAGACGGCTCAGATCACGCTGGTGGGCAACTGCGTGACCGTCGTGCTCAACGGGAAGACGGTCCACGACAACGCGCGGATTCCCGCGATTACCGGCGGGGCGCTGGACGCGAAGGAGGCCGAGCCCGGCCCGATCATGATTCAGGGCGACCACGAGAAGGTCTGGTATCGGAAGGTCGTGGTCACGCCGATCACGGGGAGCGCGTCCGGATCCCGGTGATCCGCGGCGCCTGCGCGATCGCGATGGAGGTGGCGACACATGGCGGCGCTCATTGAGGCCATCGAGATCAAGCGGAAGATGTTCTTCGAGCACGATGGCGCGCCCTATCACTGCCTCGATGTGGCGGTCTCGAAGCCGACCGCGCGCGGCGGCCAGACGCTCGTGCGCCTCAAGATGCGCAACCTGCTGACGCGCGCGGTGTTCGATCGCACCTTCAAGGCCGGCGAGAAGTTCCGCGAACCGGACCTGTCGAAAGTCTCGGCGTCGTTCCTGTATGCAGGCAACGACGGCTGTCACTTCATGGATCAGGAGTCGTTCGAGACGATCACGCTCGGCCCGGACCTGATTGGCGACGACCGATCGCTGCTCGCCGACAACGTGGTCGTGCAGATTCAGAAGTACAACGGAGCGCCGATCGGCGTGGAGTTCCCGCCGCACGTCGAGCTCACGGTGACGGCGACCGAGCCGGGGGCCCGGGGAGACACGGCGGCGGGGACGGTGACCAAGCAGGCCACGCTCGAGACGGGCCTGCAGATCCGCGTGCCCCTCTTCGTCAAGGAGGGCGAAAAGGTCAGGGTGCACAGCGAGACCCGGGAGTTCGCGGGGCGCGTGTAGCCGGAGGAGATGCTCATGAGTCGTCGTTCACGCCGCGAGTTCGTGGGCACGGCGGCCGCCGCGGGTGCCGCGCTCATGATCGTGCCTCGTCACGTGCTCGGCCGCGGGTTCCAGGCGCCGAGCGATCTCGTGAACGTCGCGACTGTCGGCATCAACGGTCAGGGCGCCATCAACACACGCGCGGTGATGAGCCAGAACGTCGTCGCAATGTGCGACTGCGATCTGGACCTCCTCGACGGCCGGCTCGCGCAATGGGCACGCCCCGCGGAAGGCGGCGGACGGCAGGGGGGGACCGGACGCCAGGGCGGACGTGGCGGTCGGGGCGGACGCGGCGGCGCCGCCGCACCGCCTGGACCCGGGACGCGGCCCGGCGCGGCCGAGTTCAGGAACTTCGGCCCGTCGAAGGCCCAGCTCGACGCCAATGCCCGGTGGCCTGCCGGGGATGGCTCCGCCAACCTGCAGCGTTTCCTCGACCAGCAGCTGCCGCGGCTGCAGAAGTACCGCGACTACCGCGAGATGCTGGACAAGCAGAAGGACATCGACGCGGTCATCGTCGCGACGCCGGACCACATGCACGCCGTGATCGCCTCGAACGCGATGGATCTCGGCAAGCACGTCTACGTTCAGAAGCCGCTCTGCTGGTCCGTGCACGAGGCGCGGCATCTCGCGCGCAAGGCGGCCGAGAAGAAGGTCATGGCCCAGATGGGCAACCAGCGGCACTCGGTCGACGACAACCGGCGCGCGGTCGAGTACATCCGGGCCGGCGCAATCGGCGACGTGCGCGAGATCCACGTCTGGACGAACCGGCCGTTCGGGTTCTGGCCGCAGGGCGTGCCGCGCCCGGCGGCGCTGCCGGGCGACCCGAGCCAGCTCCGCTGGGACGATCGGGGATTGACGCACCGGATCGCCGCGGTCATGAAGGGAGACTTCCGAGTGCCCGATCGGCTCTCGTGGGATCTCTTCCTCGGTGTGGCGCCGGTCGTCGAGTATCACCCGCTGTACCACCCGTTCAACTGGCGCGGCTGGGTGGACTGGGGACAGGGCGCGCTCGGCGACATGGGCGCGCATCTCGTCGATTTCCCGGTCTGGGCGCTCGAGCTCGGGCTGCCATCGGTGATCGAGACCGAGTCGACGCCTTTCAACGGAGCCTCCTACCCCGACGCCACGACGACGTACTACGAGCTGCCTTCGAAGAAGGGCGCTGTCAAGCTCACGTGGTACGACGGCGGCCTCATGCCGCCCGATCCCCCCGAGCTGCAGGGCGGCCGACTGAATCCCGGCGGCGGCATCCTGTACGTTGGAAAGAAAGGCAAGCTCCTGCAGGACGGCGGCTTCCCCAGGCTGCTGCCGGCATCGAAGCACAACTCGTACGGCGCGCCAAGGGAGCGCCTCGTCCGCGTGCCCCACGAGGACCACGAGATGAACTGGATCAACGCCATCAAGGACCGCGACCAGCTCTCGTGCGACTTCCAGTACTCCGCACACCTCACCGAGATCATGCTGCTCGGCATAGTCGCGCTCCGCGCGAACTCGAGGCTGCACTACGACGCCGCCAGCATGCGCGTCACCAACAGCCAGGATGCCAACCAGTTTCTGTCCAGGGAGTATCGAGAAGGCTACTCGCTCTGATCAGCGCTCGGGACTGGCGGTTGCGCAGGA
>DASPFV010000331.1:0-8027 GCA_035620975.1 Vicinamibacterales bacterium | reverse complement strand
GAGCACAAGGCAGCCCCGGCGCAGCTCCAGGCGGAGGTTCTCGAACAATTCGGCATGGACGCCCACCACGCTCGGGTCGGCAGTGATGTTCCGCACAGTATGTGGCGCATACTATATAACACACAGTATACGCCGTCAAGGTATAAGCCGGGCAGTGGCCCGACCCCGGGCATCTTCCGCGGGTACCACCTGTCGCCAAGTCCACCGGCAGATCGGGCCGGCCAGCTTCGGTCCAGCGCGCGCGAGGCCCTCCGCTACGATGGCGCGGAGCGGCCAGATTCGGGCGGCCAGACGTATCGAAGCGCGGGGACCCGGAACCCGGCCGTGACTTCCACCACGCGGCGCTCCGCGATTGCGCCGCCCTGTCGATCGTAGAAGCCGCGCGCCTGCTGATTCGCCTCGATGACCCAGAGGTGCATCGGCTCGAGCGGGGCCTGTTCCAGGACCCACTCCCGCGCGGCCCGGAACAGCGCCCAGCCGACTCCCAGCCCCTTCATCCCGGGCAGCACGTGGAGGTTGTCGAGCAATGGACCCCACGCCGGATCGGCGTCGAGCAGCACGCATGCGAAGCCAATCGCGCTGCCGCCGGCCATCGCCTTGGCGACGAAACGCCGGTCGGCGTCGGGCGCGGACATCCGGGCCGTCCAGAGCGAGCGGCGGTTCTCGACGATAGGACCGGCCAGGAACCGAGCGGGCAGGAACTCGCGGTACGAATCGCGCCAGCTCGCGGTCTGGATGTCCGCGATGGTGATCGCATCCCCGGCAAGCGCGGACACGATGACGTACTCCACGTCGGGCCCCCCACTCACCAGCGACTGGCGCCCGTCGCGAGCGCAGCTGCCGTCATCACGAGGCTCACGGCGAAGGCATAGGGGATCGTCCGCCGCTGCGCGAGCAGGCTCACGACCGCCAGGAGGCCGAGGCAGGTCAGCATCGGTCGAGGGCGTCGGAATTCTCCAGGCCGAGCGCCCGACGGATTTCGCCTGTGTGCTCCCCCAGAGCTGGCGCCGGGGATTCGGCCGCTCGAGGGACGCTCGACAGCTTCATCGGATTGCCCGGTACCTTCACCGTGCCGCCTGCCAGCGGCAGCTCGAGCAGCATCTGGCGTGCGGCGAGGTGCGGATCCGCCAGCACCTCGGGAATCGACCGGACGCGGCCGCAGGGAACGCCTGCGGCACTCAGCTTCGCGATCAGCGCGTCCACGGTTTGCCGCTCGAAGATGCTGCGGATGGCCGCGGTCAGCGCCTCCCGATTCTGCAGTCGATCGCTGTTCGTGGCGAACCGCGGATCCCCCTCGAGGTGAGCCGCTCCGATCGCGGCGCAGAATCTGGACCAGAGCCTGGGATTGGCGACGGCGACGATGACGAGGCCATCGGCCGCAGCGAACGGCTCGTAGGGCGCGAGCGACGGATGCTCGTTGCCCATGCGGCCCGGGCTCCGGCCGGTCGCGGCGACGATGCCCGTCGGCAGTCCCAGAACCGACACGGCGGCATCGAGCAGGGCGATATCGACGACCTGCCCCACGCCCGTCTGCGCGCGCGAGACGAGCGCGAGGAGGATGCCCTGAACCGCATACAGCGCGGCCAGGCAATCGGTGATCGCGACACCGACCTTCGTCGGCCCGGTCTCCGGGAATCCGGTCACGTCCATCAGACCAGACTCTCCCTGGATGACCATGTCGTAACCCGGCAGATCCCGCCGCGGTCCCGTCGTTCCGTAGCCCGAGATCGAGCAGTAGATCAGCCGCGGGTTCAGCGCCCGGGCGCGCTCGGCCCCGAATCCAAGACGGTCGAGCGTTCCCGGCCTGAAGTTTTCGACGAGCACGTCAGCCGTGCGGATCAGCGCCTCGAGGAATGAGGCGCCATTCTCCGACTTCAGGTCGATCGTGACGCTCTTCTTGTTGCGGTTCACGCCGAGGAAGTACGTGCTCCATCCGTCCACGAACGGCGCCCAATCCCGGGTGTCATCCCCGTGGACGGGATCCTCGATCTTGAGGACTTCCGCTCCCATGTCGCCGAGCAGCATGGTGCAGAACGGGCCCGCGAGGACGCGGGTGAGATCGAGGACACGGACCCCTGCGAGGGGCAGGCTGGGACTGGTCATGTCAGCGCTCAGCTGGTCTGCGAGCGGCATGGGGGCGCGGCTTGATGCTGCGGGAAGTCATGGCTCCCGGCTGAGATTCGCGGCTCCCGGGTTCAGCCCCAAGACCCCATCGTTCACCGGTGCTGCTCGATCGTGATGTCCCTGTAATGCACTTCGGCCTTGCCGCCGCCATGGATCTGCAGCCCGATCACCCCCGACCGGGGAATAGTCTCGTCGGTTTCGGTATAGTCCACCGTCTGGCGACCGTTGATGGCGAGCCGGATCCGCCGGCCTTCCGCCCGAATCTCGTAGTCGTTCCAGTCCCCGGGCTTCAGTACCGCCTCGATGACGGCAGGATCGGCCGCGGCGAGAACGCGGTTCCTCCGCGTCTCGTCGTAGAGGCTGCCCCAGTACTTGGCGCCGAGGTCGGCCTGATAGCCCACCATCTCGTGCGCAGGCTTGGTCGCGCGCTGACTCCGGAACTGCACGCCGGCGTTGACGAACCCCTCGCTGCCCAGCAGCTTGAACTTCAGCCGCAGCACGAAGTCGTCGAAGCTGCGCGTCGTGCAGAGAAAGTCGTTCCGCGGCACCGTTTCAGTCAGCGAGCCTCCGACGATCGCGCCATCCTGGATGCGCCAGGTCCTGGCCGTGTCCCCCTCCCAGCCTTCGAATGTCTTGCCGTCGAACAGCGGCACTGGCCTGGACGCCTCCTGACCGGGCAGCCCGGACGCCAGTGCTGCCAGCATTACCGCGCATATGCAGAGCGTTCTCACATCTCCTCCCGTCCTCCCGGCGTCAGCCACACAGGACGACCCGGATCGCGCGGATTGCGGGGGGGCCGCTGAGACGGACGCCGATTCTGGACGATTTCGGCGGGCTTTCCTGCCGCGGACGATTCACGCCTCATCTGCGGGCGAGCTCCAAAATCAAGCTCCGTCAGGCAGTCCGCCGCCGCGCGCGAGCATCCGCCTTCGCCTGGCGGCTCCGGCGCGACAGGTCCGCGTCCCGTGAACCAGAATCCGCGGTCATCCGCGAAAACCCGCGTCGGGTTGGACCGCCATCCGCGGCCATCCGCGAAAATCCGCCTTCGCCTGGCGGCTCCGGCGCGACAGGTCCGCGCCCCCTTGAACCAGGATCCGCGGTCATCCGCGAAAACCCGCGTCCCGTTGAACCGCCATCCGCGGCCATCCGCGGTTCCAACGCAGAATATACTTCAGCATCTGCACCCCGCCCACTGGAGGAATGACCCATGGCGGAGACGATGTCCCGGCGGAGATTCGTCCAGACGACGGCCGGCGCCGGCGCCTGGATATCGCTCTCTGGCACGCCGTCGGCGTCTGTGGCCCCGCGTCCCGCGCCGTCCGCGGCGCAGCTCGGGGGCTGGTTCGACCGGCCGATGCGCTGGGTGCAGCTCACGCTCGTCGAGAACGACCCGGGCCGATTCGATCCGCGGTTCTGGCTCGATTACTTCCGCCGTCTGCATGCGGATGCCGCCACCCTGAGCGCCGGCGGCATCGTCGCCTACTACCCGACCGAGGTGCCGCTGCACCACCGCAGCGCCTGGCTCGGCGACGCCGATCCCTTCGGCGCGCTCGTCGCCGGCTGCCGCGCGATGGGGATGCACGTGGTCGCGCGCACCGACCCGCACGCCGTGCGTGAGGACGTGCGCGCGGCGCACCCCGACTGGATTGCGGTGAACGCCGACGGCAGCCCGCGGCGGCACTGGGCCAATCCCGATCTCTGGGTGACCTGCGCCCTGGGCCCCTACCATTTCGACTTCATGGATCGGGTCCACCGCGAGATCGTCGAGAAGTACCGGGTCGACGGCATCTTCGCGAACCGATGGGCACCGCAGGGCGGGGACTGCTACTGCACGCACTGCCAGCGGAACTTCGAGTCCGCCAGCGGGCACGAGCTGCCGCGCACGGCGGATCGACGCGACCCCGTGCGCCGTGCCTTCATCGAGTGGCGCAAGGCACGGCTGACCGAGCTCTGGAAGCACTGGGACGCGACTGTCCGGGCCGCGAATCCAGAGGCGCGCTTCGTTCCGAACGGGCCGCCGGACATGAAAACGGCCGGCGAGCTGGCGCCCATCCAGTTCGCGGATTACCAGGCGCGGCGTGGCCTGATGCCCCCCTGGGCCAACGGCCGTCGCGCGAAGGAATACCGATCGGCCATGGGATCGCGGCCGCTGGGGGGCATCTTCAGCGTCGGGCTCGAAGAGCCGTACCGCTGGAAGGACTCGGTGCAGAGTGAACCCGAGATTCGCCTCTGGGTGGCCGAGGGCACCGCGAACGGGATGCGGCCGTGGGTGACGAAGTTCTCCGGCGTGCTCTACGACCGGCGCTGGCTGCCGATGGTGGAGCGGATCTACGACTGGCACTACACACACGAGCGGTATCTTCGCAACGAGGCCCCGCTCGCGCGGCTGGCGCTGCTGCACTCGGAGCAGACGTCGACCTACTATCCTGGCGCGGCTAGCGGTGATCGACACGAGGATCACGTGCTCGGGATGTACCATGCGCTCGTCGAATCGCGCGTGCCGTTCGAGCTCGTACACGAGGCCTTCCTGACCCCGGATCGCCTGGAGCCCTTCCGACTGCTCGTGCTGCCGGATGCCGCCGCGCTCTCGGATACGCAATGCGAGGCCATCCGCGCATTCGTCAGGCGTGGCGGAAGTCTCCTCGCGACCTTCGCCTCGTCGCTCTACGACGAGACCGGCGGCCGGCGCGCGAACTTCGCGTTGTCCGATCTGTTCGGCGTGTCCTTTGCGGACCGGGTGGACGGTCCGATGCAGAATTCGTATCTCGCGCTCGATGCCGATCCCGGCAGCGGGCGCCGGCATCCCATACTGGCCGGCTTCGAGGACGCGCCGCGTATCATCAACGGCGTCTACCGCCTCGACGTGAAGCCCGACGTGGAGTTCCCCTCGCCCGTGACGCTCATCCCGTCCTACCCGGACCTGCCGATGGAGGACGTCTACCCGCGCGTGCCGCGCACGAGCGTCCGTGAGCTGTACCTCCGCGAGCTGGGGCGCAGCCGGATCGCGTACATTCCGTGGGACATCGACCGGACGTTCTGGGACGTGATGTGCGTGGATCACCTCCGCCTCCTGCGGAACGTGATCGCGTGGACGGCGAATGAGCCTCCGCCGGTCGAGGTGGAGGGCCCCGGGATGATCGACGTCACGATCTGGCGCCAGCGCGGATCGGTCACGGTGCACCTCGTGAACCTCACCAACCCGATGTTCATGAAGGGGCCGCTGCGCGAGATCATCCCCATCGGACCGCTGCAGGTGCGGGTGCGGCTGCCTCAGGGCGCGCAGCCCCGGGCCGTGCAGCTGCTCACGGCGGGTACGACGGCTGCCGCACGGACGGCCGGAGGGGTGGTGACGCTTACCGTACCGGCCGTCGACGTGCACGAGGTCGTGGCCATCGACCTGGAGGGGGCATGAACGCTCCGTGCGGGGCAGTCCTGGTGCTATCGTTGGCGGCGTACGCGGCTCCCGCCGCTCACGCTCAGCCGATGCAGCTTGGCGAAGTGCTCGTCGTCCAGCTTCTCGAGCTCGAGCCGGATGTCGACGCTCGGGCATGGGAGCGGTTCGTTACGAGCGAGCTCGCACGAGCCTGGACCGCGGGGCTGCCGGGGACCGAGCTGCACCTGTTCATGGGCGATCGCGGCGCGCGCAAGGGGCGCTATGCGCTCGTGTGGACTATCGAGACGGTCGCTCGTCGCGAGGCCGGTGGCCATCCGGACAGCAGGGCTCCGTTTGGCTGGGATCTCCTCGAGCGAGCCAGGAAGGCCGGCCCGGCCCGGTTCATGGACGCGATTGCGGGGACGGGGGCGGGCGCCGAATACCATCTGATAGAACCCGAGTCGGTCGGTCCGCTGCCTCAGGTGGAGGTCCTCGGGATCCACTATCTGAAGGTGCGGCCAGACCGCCGCGACGCCTTCGAGCGCTTCGTGCGCGCCACCCTGCATCCGGCGGTCGGCAATCTCCGTCCGGATCTCCGCATCCTTTATTACAAGGCGGTGCGCGGAGACCAGACGAGCAGCGACATCGCGCTGTTCGCGCTCACTGTCGCGTCGCGCGACAAGTACTGGCCGGGAGGGGCGGATTCCGACGAGCTGCGCGCCGCCTTCACGCCCGTCCAGGCGCTGACCGGGGAGCTCAGCACCTATCTCGTCGAGGGGTCGTATCTGTCGGATCCGAAGTTTGCCGCGGCCGTGTACGAAAGCCGTGAATGGGCCGATTTCGTGCGCATCGCGCCGCAGTCCCGCTAACCGCGCTGTGCCATAGGAACACACCATGACAGAGATGAATCGCCGCACGTTCCTCGCCGGTCTCTCCGCCTCGCTGACGATCGTGCCCCGTCGCGTACTGGGCGGGCAGGGCTACGTTCCGCCGAGCGACATGATCCGTGTCGCGCAAGTCGGGTGCGGCCTCCAGTCGCTGCGCCAGGTCGACTGCGGCATGGTTCAACGTCCGGACCTGCAGTTCGTGGCCGTCGTCGATCCGAACCGCGACAGCCAGAACTACGTGGACTGGAGCGAGTGGGGCACCCGCAACCAGATCCGCAAGTTCCTCGAGGAGCCCGAGTGGGGTGCCGGCGACAAGGGGATTCGCGGCGGCCGCGAAGTCGCGCGCGAGATCATCGAAACCTACTACCGCAAGCACGACAGGCCGGGTGGCGTCCGGACGTACGAGGACTTCCGCGAGATGCTGGAGAAGGAGACCGACATCCAGGGGATCATCAACATCACCCCGGATCACCAGCACGGGTGCATCAACCTGGCCGCCCTCCAGAAGGGGAAGGCGGCCATTTCGCACAAGCCGGTGGCCAGCGTCCTCCACGAGGTCCGCCGCGCTGTGCAGGTCGCGAGCGAGAGCAAGGCGGCCTCGCACCTGCTCGCCTACAGCAACTCGCCCGATCGCCACAAGCTGTCAGCCATGATCAACTCCGGCCTGATCGGCACGGTGCGCGAGGTCCACAACTGGACGAATCGGCCGTTCTGGCCGCAGGGGATGCAGGAGTACCACCAGTCGGGGCCGCCCGTCCCCGAGGGCTTCAACTGGGCGCTGTGGCAGGGACCTGAACCCGATCGTCCCTACCATCCGAGCTACACGTTCGCCGTGTACCGCGGGTGGTACGCCTACGGCACCGGCTGCCTGGGCGACATGGGCCACTACAGCCTCTGGCAGCCGTATCGCATCCTCGGCCTGGGCGTCCCGGAGTTCGTGGAGGGCCGGCCCAGCAACGATGCCTGGGTCAACGATCGCAACGTGAGCCGGGGCGGCCGTGTGTCGCTCGTCGGGCTGCCCAAGGCCAGCACGATCCGCTGGCGGCATCCGGCGACCGAGAAGCGCCCCGCCGTCGACACGTACTGGTACGACGGCGGCATGAAGCCGCAGACGCCCGAGGAGCTCATCAGCGACAACGAGGACCTCGACGACGAGGGCATGCTCATCGTGGGAGACAAGGGGAAGATCCTCTGCGACTTCCGCGGCAACCGGCCGCGGCTGATCCCGAAGAGCCGGCAGGAGGCCATTGAACGGTCCCTGACGGTGCCCGAGTACGACGCGACGACGCCGGACGACGAGTGGGTGAACGCGATCAAGACGGGCAGGAAGTCGCGCGGGAGCTTCGAGGAGGTCGGGTCGCTGGCCGAGGCCGTGGCGCTGGCGAACATCGCCCTCAGGGTGCCGTACAAGCGGCTGGTCTGGGACGCGCAGAAGATGGAGTTCACGAACTCGCCCGAGGCGAACAAGTTCGTCCGGCGCGAGGAGTACCGGGCGGGATGGGGGGAGTTGATCGAATAAGGCGAGCGTGCGGCAGGATTTCGCATGTGACGATCCCGCGATCCCGATCGTCGGGCCGTTCGCAACAGCTGTGCGGGACCAAGGGGTCAGGTCTTGCATTGACGTACGAGCGGACCGAAGCAGG
>DASPFV010000330.1:0-7249 GCA_035620975.1 Vicinamibacterales bacterium | reverse complement strand
AGGCGGGTAGTGTGTGTTGGGCTTGTTCTGCCAGACTATTGAGTCATGGTTTCGTCTTCGTGTCATCGTGCCATCGTCTCATCGCGTGAGCCGTCGGCGCGTGCAGCGTGACACGCGAAGGCTGCCGAACGCGGGTACTGTTCCGGACGACCGCCGAGCAGCCGGAGTCGGGATGGTGACGGGGCGATAGCCAGGCGGGCAGTGTGTGTTGGGCTTGTTCTGCCAGACCTATTGAGTCATGGTTTCGTCTTCGTGTCATCGTGTGAGCCGTCGGCGTGTGCAGCGTGACACGCGAAGCTCCGGCGACCCGCAGCGCAATGAGCAATTCTGTGCCCGGTTAAGTGATGTTCAAGGACCTCAACCACTTCATCGACGCTCTGGATCGCGCGCGTGAGCTCGCGCGCATCACGGAGCCCGTCAGTCCGGATCTCGAGATCTGCGCCGTGACCGATCGCGTCTCGAAATCGCCGGGCGGCGGTCCGGGGCTGCTGTTCGAACGGCCGGCCGGGTTCGACGTGCCCGTCGCCATCAATCTGTTCGGGTCCATGGCCCGCATCTGCATGGCCCTGGGCGTGAAGACGCTCGACGAGCTGGCTGACGAGATCGAGGCGCTCGCGAGCCCGAAGATCCCCGGCGGGATGATCGACGCGCTCAAGATGCTGCCGATGGTCAACCGGCTGCGCGATCTGATGCCGAAGACCGTCAGCGATGCGCCGTGCCAGGAGGTCGTGCGACGGGACGGTTCGCTCGACGACTTCCCGATCCTGACGTGCTGGCCGGAGGACGGCGGGCGCTACATCACCTTCCCGCTCGTGTTCACTCAGGATCCCGGGACCGGCGCACGCAACATCGGCACGTACCGCATGCAGGTCTACGACGGCCGCACCACGGGCATGCACTGGCAGCGCCACAAGGGGGGCGCCCAGCACTACCGCGTGGCCGAGCGGATGGGGAAGCGCCTCGAGGTCGCGGTCGCGCTCGGACCGGATCCCGCGCTGGCCTATTCGGCGACGGCGCCGATGCCGGAAGGTCTCGACGAGCTGATGCTGGCCGGTTTTCTCCGGCGCGAGCGCGTGGAGCTCGTGAAGTGCGTCACCGTCGGCCTGTCGGTGCCCGCCAGCTCGCAAATCGTCATCGAGGGCTACGTGGAGCCCGGCGAGCGGCGCCGTGAGGGTCCGTTCGGGGATCACACCGGCTTCTACTCGCACCCAGACGACTACCCGGTGTTCCACGTGACGTGCGTCACGCACCGGAAGCGTCCCGTCTATCTCACGACGGTGGTCGGCATCCCTCCGATGGAGGACTACTATCTCGGCAAGGCGAGCGAACGCATCTTCCTCCCGCTCATTCGCAAGACGCTGCCCGAAATCGTCGACATGCACTTTCCGGCTGCCGGCATCTTCCACAACATCGTGATCATCTCGATCGACAAGCGATACCCCGGCCACGCCCGAAAGATCATGAACGCCGTCTGGGGCCTCGGGCAGCTGATGTTCTCGAAGACGGTAATCGTCGTCGACAAGGACGTCGACGTGCAGAACGAGGCCGAAGTCGCGTGGATCGTCGGCACGCACTACGACCCGGAGCGTGACGTTCAGTTCACGCGCGGACCGGTCGACGATCTCGAGGACGCCAGCGATCTGCCCGCGTACGGCAGCAAGATGGGCATCGACGCGACTCGCAAGTGGGCCTCCGAAGGGTTCAGGCGGCCGTGGCCGAAGAAGATTGCGACCACGGCCGAGGCCGCGCGAAAGGCCGAGGCGATCTGGCAGCGGGTTGGCAAGGGGTGGAAAGCTTAGCAGGCTCTGGGCTCTCGGCTTTGGGCTTTCGGACGTCCAAGAGCCAAGAGCCATGAGCCCGGAGCCATTAAATGACCCAGGGCACAACTGTATTGGACGCGGTAGCGGAGCGGGTCGCGCGCGGCGAGGCGCTCACCGAAGCGGACGGCGCAGCGGTGCTCGCCACGACCGATCTCATTGCCGTCGGCATCCTCGCGGACGAGGTCAGGCGCCGGCTCCACGGACCCCGCACGACGTTCAATCGCGTGCTCGAAGTTCACGTCGACGCGGTGCCTGCGTCGCTTCCCGAGAAAGCGAGCTACGGCGAGCTCCGCATCGTCGGGCGGCCGCGCGACCCCGACATCGCCGTCAGCGCGGTGCGGTCCGCGCGCGCGCTCGACGCCAGCGCACCGTTGACCGGCTTTTCGCTCGTCGATCTCGTCGCGCTCGGCCCCGGCCCGTCCCTTTTTCAGCGTCTCCGTGATGCCGGTCTCCAGGCGGTGGCGGAGGTGCCGGTCGGCCGGAGCAGGGACGCGGCCGAAGTCGTTCGGCAGGCGAGAGCGGCGGGCCTCCAGGTGCTCAGGTTGACCGTTCACGATCTCCCGGACGAGGACCGTGTCGCCGTGGTCTGTGCCGCGCGCGATCTGCAGGCCGCCGTCGGGGGCTTCCGGGCGTTCGCGCCGCTTCCGCGGTCGATGTCGTCCGCCCAGCCGACGACGGGGTACGACGATGTGAAGCTGGTGGCGCTGGCGAGGGTGATGGCGACCGGCATCCCCTCGATCCAGGTGGACTGGCAGCTCTACGGACCGAAGCTGGCGCAGGTGGCCCTGACGATGGGTGCGGATGACGTCGACGGCGTCGGTGCCGATCCGGGCGCTCTGGGAACCCGGCGCAGCCCTGCGGAGGAGATCCGCGGAAACATCCGTGCCGCGGCGCTCGAGCCGGCCGAGCGGAACGGGCTGTTCGAGGCGATCGGATAGCGCATGTCCTCCGTCGTGCGGCTGGGTGCCGTCGACTACCTGAACGCCCGTCCGCTGGTGTACGGGCTTGAGCTGCGGAGCGATCGGGTCCAGCTCCGCTACGATGTCCCGTCGAAGTGCGCGGCGCTGCTGCACGAGGGGACGATCGACGTCGGGATGATTCCGTCGATCGAGTATCTCCGGGGCCGGATGCCGTATCGGATCGCCCCCGGCATGGCGATTGTCTCGGAAGGTCCGGTGGCGTCGGTCGCCGTCTTCTCGACGCGGCCGATCGGGCAGGTCCGATCCATTGCCGCCGACACGAGCTCACGCACGTCCATCGGGCTGCTGCAGGTGCTGTGCTACGAGGCGTTCGGGGTGGACCCGAAGCTCGTCCCGATGCCGCCGCGCATCGACGAGATGCTCGTCGAGTGCGAGGCCGCGCTGCTCATCGGCGATCCGGCTCTGTATCTCGACCCTTCGTCACGCGGCCTCATCAAGGTGGATCTCGGCGAAGAATGGACACGGCTCACCAGCCTGCCGTTCGTCTGGGCGTTCTGGGCCGGCCGGCCCAGGGTGTTGACGGCCGACGACGTGGCCATGCTGGCCGCTGCGCGTGACCGCGGAGTAGCGGCGTCCGACGCCATTGCCGACGCGTACTGCGGCCCCGAGCGCGCGGCCCTCGGGCGGGCGTACCTGAGGGACAATATCAGGTACAGTTTCGGCAGCCGCGAGCGGACGGGGCTCGAGGAGTACTACCGGCTGGCGGAGAAGCACGGCGTGGTCGAGGCGGCTGGAGCGGTGGAATGGTACTGAAGCGCATATGGTCTGCATGCGATTCGCGAGGGGCGGAAAAGGGATTCGCTCCGGCAACCTAACGGTGGCGCGGAAAAACGCGCCCTCCGCCTCGCGGGACGCGACCCGCGCTGGGTCCCCAACCCAGCGCGGCAGTCACGCTGCGGGCGCGTTTTACCTGCTCCGAATCGCGCCCCCTCACGGTTGCCTCCGCGAACCCCATTTCCGCCCCACGCGAATCGGGACGCTGGTGCGTTGCACTCCATCGGGATCGCGCGCCTCTCACGATTGTTTTGGAAGAATCCCTGTCGTCGCGCGAATCCAACGAGACCGTTGGTCGAACACAGACAGATTCCTGATCCCGTGATGACCCATCTCGCCGACAAGGTCCGATCGGGCACGCGGCTCTCCAGGGCCGAAGCGCTCGAGCTGTACCAGCACGCACCGACGGCCCTGCTCGGCCGGCTCGCGGACGAGATCCGCGCCCGCAGGCATCCCGAGGGAATTGTCACCTACATCATCGACCGCAACGTCAATTACACCAACGTCTGCGTGGCACGCTGCGCGTTCTGCGCGTTCTACCGGCCCGTGGGGTCCGCCGAGGGCTACGTCCTCGGCTTCGAGGAGATCTTCCGGAAGATTGACGAGACCATCGCGCTCGGTGGCGGGCAGCTGCTGCTCCAGGGCGGCCACAACCCGGACCTGCCGCTCGAGTGGTACGAAGACCTGTTCAGGTCCGTGAAGCAGCGCTACCCGGCGTTCCGGCTGCACGCCCTCTCGCCTCCCGAGGTCATTCACCTCTCGCGGATGTCGCGGGTGCCCGTGCCGCAGGTGATCGATCGGCTCATCGCCGCGGGCCTCGACTCGATTCCCGGCGGTGGCGCCGAGATCCTCGTGGATCGCGTGCGCCGCATCCTGAACTGCTACAGCAAGGCGACCGCCGACGAGTGGCTCGACGTCATGCGGCACGCGCACCGGGCGGGGCTCCGCACGACCGCCACGATGATGTACGGCACCGTCGAGACCATGGAGGAGCGGCTGGAGCACCTCTTCCGGCTGCGCGACCTGCAGGACGAGCACGGCGGGTTCACGGCGTTCATCGCCTGGAGCTACCAGCCGGAGCACACCGAGCTCGGCGGCGCCGAGGCGACCGGGGTCGAGTACCTGCGGACGCTGGCCATCGCGAGGCTGGTGCTCGACAACTTCGACAACCTCCAGGCCTCCTGGGTCACCCAGGGCGGCAAGGTCGGGCAGCTCAGCCTCGCCTACGGCGCCAACGACATGGGCTCCGTAATGATCGAGGAGAACGTCGTCCGCGCCGCCGGCGCCAGCTACTGTATGGACGAGATCGAGATCGTCCGCAACATCGAGAACGCCGGCTTCACGCCCCGGCGGCGCAACATGCACTACCGCATCCTGGGCGAACCGATTTTCCGCGAGCGCGCCGTCCCGAGGATGCTGGAACTGGCCGTGGCCCGGGCCGACGGCGATACGAGCCGGCCACCGGAAATCGCCCGGTACGCTGCGAGGAGCGCCGCGGAGAAGAAGGCGCGCCTGACCGGCCATTGATCGTCCACCGCGCCCGCTGGGTCCTGCCGATCGTGTCCTCTCCGATCCGCGACGGCTGGGTCGCCGTGGAGCGCGGGCGGATCGTTGCCGTCGGCGGGCCCGGGCAGGAAGCACCTGTCGCACCCGGTGCACCTTTCGCACCCATGGCACCGAGGGCACCCAGTGCACCCGAAGCCATCCTGCCCGCCCTCGTGAACGCTCACACGCACCTGGAGCTCTCGTGGATGCGCGGGAGGATCCCGCCGGCGGACTCCATGCCGGAGTGGGCCGAGCGCCTCGTGGCGCTGAGGCGCACGGTCGATGCCGATCCGTTTGAGCCGATCGTCGATGCCATCCGCGAGGCGCGCGCGTTCGGAACCGCGCTCGTCGGCGACATCGGCAACACCGCGGCCGCCTACGAGCCCCTGACCGACAGCGAGCTGTCCGCCGTCGTCTTCCGGGAGCTGCTCGGATTCAGCGCGGCGGATCCCGCGGACGTCGTGGCACGCGCCCTCGAGGAGATCGAGGCGCTGACGCCGATCGAATGGCTTCGGCCGGCGATTGCGCCCCACGCCCCGTATTCGGTTTCGCCGGCGCTCCTGCAGTCCATCGCGCGCGCGGCTGCGCAGCAGCAGCCTCTCAGCATCCATCTCGGCGAGTCCCGGGCCGAGATCCAGTTCCTGTGCGATGCGACCGGCCCCTGGCGCGACCTGCTGGAGCGGCTCGGCGTCTGGAACCCGTCGTGGAGGCCGCCAGGCTGCGGCCCTGTCGAGTATCTCGACGGCCTGGGTATCGTGAACGAACGTCTGCTGGCTGTTCACGGCGTCCAGTTGACCGATGACGAGTTGTCGCGGCTGGCAGCGGCCGGCGCGACCGTGGTCACGTGCCCGCGCAGCAACCGGTGGACGGGGGCAGGGGAACCGCCTGTTGAGCGGTTCTACCGCTCCGGCGTCCGTGTCGCGGTAGGCACCGACAGCCTGGCGGGCGTGGAGGACTTGAACGTGTTCGCAGAGCTGGCCGTCATGCGGCGGCTCGCGCCCGGTGTCCCGGCTCGCAGGCTGCTCAGGGGCGCCACGATCGACGGCGCGGAGGCCCTTGGGTTCGGGCCGGATCTGGGGTCTATCGAGCGCGGCAAGCGGGGCGAGCTGGTGGCCGTCCGCGTGCCGGACGACGTCCAGGATGTGGAAGAATATCTGGTTGGCGGCATCGGCGCGGGAGCAATCCGGTGGCTGGAAAGTGAGTAATCAACCCGGAACCTGGAACCTGGAACGTGGAACCCTGAACCCTGAACCTTGAACCTTGAACCTTGAACCTTGAACCGTCCCCATTTTCTTGATGCAGAGACTGCGCATTTACGCCGGCTTCGTGCGCTTCAGCCACAGCGTGTTCGCGCTGCCGTTCGCGCTGACGGGCGCGCTGCTCGCCTTGCACCGGGCCGGCGAGTGGGACCCCGGGGTCGTGCTCTGGCGTGTGCTGTGGATTATCGTCGCCATGGTGAGCGCGCGGAGCGCCGCCATGGGCTTCAACCGCGTCGTCGACGCCCGGTTCGACGCCCTGAACCCGCGCACGGCGTCGCGCGAGCTGCCGCGCGGTGTGATGACGCGCCGCGAAGCCTGGGTCTTCGTGACGGTGGCCTCGGCCCTGTTCGTGTTCGCGGCCTGGCAACTCGGTCCCCTCTGCTTCGCGCTCTCGCCCGTCGCGCTCGCCATCGTCTTCTGGTACTCGGTGGCCAAGCGGGTGACGAGCTACACGCAGCTCTTCCTCGGCCTTGCGATGGCCGTGGCGCCCGTCGGCGGCTGGCTCGCGGCGGGCGGTCGCGGCGGCTGGGAACCGTGGCTTCTCGGCCTGGCGATTGGCACCTGGGTCGGCGGCTTCGACGTGCTCTACGCGTGCCAGGATCTGGAGTTCGACCGCGCCCACGGGCTCCGTTCGATCCCGGTGCGGTTCGGCGTCCCCCGCGCGCTGCTGATCTCGCGCGGCATGCACGTGCTCACGGTCATCTGCCTCGCGGCCCTGACAGCGGTGGCTGATCTGGGATGGCTCTACTTGCTCGGCGTCGCTGGCGTCGCGGCGCTGCTGGTCTGGGAGCAGTCGATGGTCAGCGAGCACGATCTGTCGCAGGTCAAGCGGGCGTTCGACCTGAACGGCTACGTCGGCATCCTGTATTTC
>DASPFV010000329.1:0-10893 GCA_035620975.1 Vicinamibacterales bacterium | reverse complement strand
TATCGGCCGACGACAACCGCGATCAACGGCGGCAACGCGATCCGCCTGCGGCTGCCGACGGCGCTCGAGCGGATGGGGAACTTCTCGCAGAGCCTCGACAACAACGGGAACCCGATTCCGCCGCTGCGCGACTTCACCACCGGGCAGCCGTTCCCGAACAACACGATTCCGGCGGATCGGATCTACGCGCCGGGGCTGGCGCTCCTGAGCCGGTATCCGCTGCCGAACCTCGAGCAGCGGCCGGGGACGAACTACAACTACGAGGTGCAGCCGCCGACGGTCGAGAACCTGATCCAGCAGCCGGCAATCCGCGTGGACTACCAGATGTCGTCGAAGCTGCGGTTCACGGGCAAGTACTCGGGGCAGCGGCAGCGCCGGTTGATCACGCCGGGGCTGATCGAGGGCTTCACGGACGTGCTGACGCCGTATCCCTACATCACCAACTACGCCTTCACGGTGAACTACGCGCTGAATCCGACGACCTTCCTGGAAGGCACGTATGGGTTCATCCGCAACGAGCTGGCCGGCGGGAACGAGAACGGGGTGCTGCAGAACGAGTCGTCGAACCGGCTGAGCAGCATGCCGAACTTCCCGATGCTCTACCCGGATGCGGGCGTGGTCGACCAGCGCTACTACGGCTACGAGGTGATGCAGGACCTCAACCCGCCGTTCTGGGACGGCACGTCGCTGAACCTGCCGCCGATCTTCGGGTGGGGGAGCCGCATCGGGGCGGCGCCGCCGAACCAGCGCTATCCCGGCTGGCTGAACATCAACCGCACGCAGGACGTGGCGATCAGCCTGACGAAGGTCATGGGCCGCCATACGTTCAAGGGCGGGTTCTACAACAACCACAGCTTCAAGGCGCAGAACACGGGGGCCGGCGGCATCGCGAACCTGAGCTTCGCGGGGTACGTGAACTTCGCCAACGACACCAACAACACCCTCGACACGGGCTTCGGCTACGGCAACGCGGCGCTGGGCGTGTTCACCCAGTACCTGCAGGCGTCGAGGTTCGTCGAAGGCAACATGGTCTACAACAACACGGAGTTCTACGTCCAGGACAACTGGAAGGTGAACAACCGGCTGACGATGGACTACGGGGTGCGGTTCACCCGGCAGCAGCCGCAGTACGACCAGTTCCAGCAGATGTCGAACTTCTTCCCGGAGCTGTGGGAACCGGGCCAGGCGCAGGTGCTCTACGTGGCGGGGTGCAGCAACGGGGCGACGGCATGCTCGGGCAACCTGCGCAACGCGATGGACCCGCGCACGGGGCAGATCCTCACCGCGCCGGGCGCGGCCAACACGCAGGCGGCGATCGGCACGCCGATCCCGGGCTCGGGCAATCCGCTCAACGGGATCCGGCAGGCAGGGGACGGCATCGCGGACACCGGCTACACGTGGCCGACGCTGGTCGTGGCGCCGCGCTTCGGGTTCGCGTATGACCTGACGGGCAATCAGGACTGGGTGCTGCGGGGCGGCGGCGGGCTCTTCTACGACCGGCCGGACGGCAACACCGTGTTCTCGATTCCGGGCAACCCGCCGATTGCGACGGCGCGCGACCTGCGCAACGGGCAGTTGACGACGCTCGGGCAGGGCCTGGAACCGCAGCCGGTGCCGACGCTGATCATCTTCCAGTACGACGCCCAGGTGCCCTCGTCGTGGCAGTGGCAGGCGGGGATCCAGAAGTCGCTGCCGTGGGCCATGGTGGCCGACGTGACTTACGTCGGGAACCGCGGCTACAACCGGCTGGGGTCGTTCCAGGGGGGCACGCGCGTGAACCTCAACGCGGTGGACATCGGGGCCGCCTACCGGCCCGAGAACCAGGACCCGACGCTGGGCGCCAGCGCGATTCCAGGCGCCACGGCGTACACGTCGAACCTGCTGCGGGCGTTCAGGGGCCTGGGCGGGATCGAGCAGAACACGACCGAGTTCGAGGACCTGTACCACTCGCTGCAGATGAACGTGAACCGGCGCTTCCGCAACGGGTTCTCGTTCGGGGCGAACTACACGTGGGGCATCTTCTTCGAGGGGACCACGGGGCTCCAGAAGCGCCTGCAGCACGCGCCGGACGGAACGATCTCGATCCGGGCCGACCAGGCCGAGTACGAGGAGCTGAACAAGGACCTCGATCGCCGGCCGCACATCCTGAAGGCGAACGCCGTGTGGAACATCCCGGGCACGTCCGAGAGCAAGGGCGCGGTGCTGCGCGCGCTGACGAGCGACTGGCAGATCGCCGGCGTGCTCACGGCCGGCTCCGGGCAGGCGTACAGCCTGGGCTACAGCTACCAGAACAGCGGCAGCAACGTGAACATCACGGGCTCGCCGGACTATGGCGGGCGCGTGATCCTGCTGGACGGCCTGGGAAGCGGGTGCTCGAGCGACCAGTACGCCCAGTTCAACGCCTCGGCGGTGCGAGGCCCCGGCTACGGCAGCGTGGGCCTGGAATCGGGGCGCTTCTACATGCGCGGCTGCGCGGACAAGCGGATCGACCTGTCGATCTCGCGCGAGATTCGCGTCGGCGGCAACCGCCGGCTCGAGTTCCGCGCCGACATCTACAACGCGTTCAACGCGGTGGTCATCAACAACCGCAACACGAACGCGCAGTTCAACAACCCCACGAGCATGACGCTGGTCAACAACCAGTTCAATGCCGACGGGAGCCTCAACCAGAGCCGCCTGCAGCCGCGCAACGCCGGCTTCGGCGCGGCCACCAACGCGGAGGCGCTCCGCGAGGTGCAGCTGCAGGTCCGGTTCCAGTTCTAGCGTCGCTAGAGGCCTTGGCCCTGGAGAACCTTGGCTCATTTGTACAAGTTCTAAGGGGTCGAGGCCTCGAGGGCCGGCAGCGGTCTCGTTCGCAGCCAGGGCGGAAGTCACCCGACTTCCGCTCCGGCTGATTGTCTTCGAGGGACCTCCGGGGCGCGTCGGGACTCGACGCAGGCCCTCCAGCTTGCCTGCCACCCGGACGCGGCTGCGTCCCGGACTCCTGCTGCCGAGAGGGAACGTCCGCCACCTCTTCGATTTGAAGTTGCCCAGGGCATTCCGCTCCTGCTAGCATTCCGCGAAATCGATTACATCCCGCGGTTTTCGCGCCCGCATGAGCTCGATGCACGCCGACCCGCAGCTGCCGACGTGTCGGGGTGGATTGACCGGTACGGCGGGCGGGTCGCCTTCACGTCGGGACCTCGATGGAGACCGGGAGAAACGTTCCGAACGGCGGCGTCGTTTTAGCAGGCGCAGCGATTTTCGAAAATCAGGAGACCGGCGGTGCGGACTACCCCGCGAGGCCGGCGCCCGTGGCTCTCTCGCCATTGAGAGCAGGGGCCCGCCGGCCACCGCAGTCCGAGCCACTCGGCTCATCCGACCTGGAGACATGAAGATGACCAAGTCACGTTCGTCGATCAGCCGACGAAACTTCCTGAATGTCACGGCCGGCGCCGGCGCCGCCTCGGTGCTGACGGGTACCTCCTTCCGGGCCCAGCAGAACGGGCCGGTCGGGGCCAACGACCGGGTTCGAATCGGAGTCATCGGGACCGGTACGCGTGGCAACATGGTCGCCGGCTTCTTCCTGCAGCATCCGGACGCGCAGGTCACCGCGGCGTGCGACGTCTACAAGACGCGGCTCGACCCATCCATCGAGCGGTTCACGCAGGCCCAGAAAGGCGTGAAGGTCGAGGCCTACGAGGATTACCGCCGCATTCTCGATCGCAAGGACATCGACGCCGTGCTCGTGGCCACGCCGGATCACTGGCACTGCCCGATGACGGTCGACGCATGTGCTGCCGGGAAGGACGTCTACGTCGAGAAGCCCCTCTCCAACACGATCGAGAGCGCCTGGACGGCGGTCGAGGCTGCCCGCAAGCACAATCGGATCGTGCAGATGGGCGTGCAGCAGCGCCAGGGCGAGGCGTTCCGCGAGGCGGCCGAGCTCGTCCAGCAGGGTGCTCTCGGCAAGGTGACGCATGTCATGCTGCAGTTCCCCGGCAGCTACGGACAGCCGCCGGAGCCCACGAGCGAGCCGCCCGCCGGTCTCAACTGGGAGCTGTTCCAGGGACCTGCGCCGAGGCGGCCGTTCAAGCCGAGCAGACTGCGCTGGCGCGCCTTCTTCGATTACGGCGGCGGTCTCGTCACGGACTGGGGCGTCCATCTCGTGGACGTCGCACACTGGTATCTGAAGGCCGATTCGAGGGCACCGCTGCTGACCAGCGCCGCCGCGCAGTACGTGGCACTGAACAATCCCGAGAAGGACCAGTGTCCGGACGCCTACACGATCTCGTGGCAGTACGACGACTTCGTGATGACGTTCACGAATGCCGTCGTGCAGGACTGGGAGTTCGGCCGTCAGGGGACCTACTTCTTCGGCCCGCAGGGCAGCCTGCTGGTCCACCGCGGCGGATTCGAGATCCGGCCGGGACGGCCCCAGCGAGGCGGACGCGGTGGTCGCGGCGGGCAGGCCGGTACGCCGCCGCCGGAGCCGATCCAGCCGCGCCGCCGGTATTTTCCGGAGAACTATCAGGACGATCCCGACACGATCGCGCACTGCCGGGAGTTCCTCGACTGCGTGAAGTCCCGGAAGCGTCCATCGGGCGACGTCGAGATTGGCTATCACTCGACCTTGCCGACCCTGCTGGCGATCCATGCGATTCGCGAAGGACGGACGTTCAAGTACGACGCGAACGCGCACAAGGCCGTCGCGGTAAGCTGACGTGAGAGATGGGAAAGGGGAGATGGGAAAGCGCAGCTTCCGCCTGGGTGTCGCGCTCGTGAGCATGCTCTGGCTTCCGCCTTCTGGCGGAAGCGCCCTGGCGTGGCAGTTTCAGCCACCCGCAGGCCAACCGACGGGCGGGTCGGAGCAGACGCCGCCGGGCCAGGGCCGCGGACGCGGCGGGCGGGGCGGCAATCCGGCAGCCGCTCTGTACGCACAGCACTGCGCCTCGTGCCACGGGCCGAAGCTGGAAGGGGGAGCCGCGAGCAGCCTGCTGGACGAGATGTGGAAGTTCGGCGGCGACGACGCGAGCATCACCGCCAGCATCCGGGACGGCCGGCCCGGGACCGCCATGATCGCGTTCAAGGACATCCTCGACGACCTGCAGATCCGGCAGCTGGTTTTCCACATTCGCGAGCAGGCCGGACTGGCCAAAGGCAGGCCGGAGACGAAGGTCGATCCGCAGGGCGCGATCGTGAAGTCGGAGAAGGCAACCCTCCGGTTCGAAGTGGTTGCCAGGGACCTCGAGACGCCCTGGGGTCTCGCCTTTCTGCCCGATGGCCGCCTGCTCATCACCGAGCGGCCCGGCCGGCTGCGCATCGTCGAAAACGGCCGGATGCTGCCGCCGGTCACCGGGATCCCCGAGGTCTGGCATGTGCAGGACGGCGGACTGTTCGACGTCGAGGTGCATCCCCAGTACGCGAAGAACGGGTGGATATACCTGTCGCTCTCGGAATCGGGTCCTGACAAGACGTCGAACACGGTCATCATCCGCGGCAGAATCAAGGACAACGCGTGGGTCGACCAGCAGGTGCTCTTCAAAGGCCCGCCCGAGACATACACGCCGCAGAACTTCCACTACGGCTCCCGGTTCGCGTTCGACGCCCAGGGGCACCTCTACTACTCGATCGGCGACAAGGGGCGGCCCGAGGACGCGCAGGACCTGTCGAAGCCGGCCGGCAAGATCCATCGCGTCAACGACGACGGCTCCGTGCCAAAGGACAATCCGTTCGTGAACCGTCCGGATGCGCTCGGCTCAATCTGGAGCTACGGTCATCGCAACCCGCAGGGCCTGGCCTTCGACTCGAGCGGCCGGCTCTGGGCGAGCGAGCACGGCCCGCGCGGCGGTGACGAGCTGAACCTGATCGAGCCTGGCAAGAACTACGGCTGGGCGGTCGTCTCGAACGGGCTGCAGCCCGGGATCACGAAGTCCGAGCAGGAGGGCATGGAATCGCCCGTGGTCCACTGGACTCCGACCATCGCTCCGGCCGGCATTGCCGTCTCCTCCAGCCCGCAGTATCCCGGCTGGAAGGGAAGCCTCTTCGTGACGGGTCTGGGCGGGCAGCAGCTGCGCCGGCTGGAAGTGTCGGGCAGGACGGTCACGCACCAGGAGGTCGTCTTCAACGAGTACGGCCGGGTGCGCGACATCATCACCGGTCCCGACGGCCTGTTCTACGTCTCGCTCAGTCTCCCGGGCCAGCGACTGTCGGATACGACGGCTGGCGTGGTGGTTCGGATGGTCCCGGTGCCCTGAGGGCCGTCTTTCACCAATGCGGTGAAGCATCGAGGGTGCCGAGGCACCCACGCGAGGCGCGACGACCGGGAATATCCAAGAATTTGTGGGAGCGCCGTGGCCCGCGGGGAGGCCTCGCCGGCTGGACGCCACCAATCGCGAAAACGAGCGCGGAGACTCATACGAAGAAGTCAGGCCCGGAACCGGTCTCCGGACGTTCCCAGTGTGCACGACGCGAATGCGACGCTCTATGACCTACCGAAAGGCGGCAGCTGCCGCCGGCCTCGTAATTACGGCTCTCATGGGCTACGAAGCCGCCGCGGCCTGGCAGGCGCGGGCGTGGCCTCCGCCCGTTCAGAAGGTCGCGCCGGACTCGCCTGCCCTCGCGCCCGAGGCCGAGCTGAAAACGTTCATCATGCCGCCCGGATACCGCGTGGAGCTCGTCGCGAGCGAGCCGATGGTCGTCGACCCCGTGGCGATGGACGTCGATCTCGAAGGGCGCCTGTGGATAGTCGAGATGCTGGGCTTCATGCCCGACACCTCGGGGACCGATTCGCGCGAGCCGATCGGGCGCGTGGCGGTGCTCGAGGATCTGGACGACGACGGGCGCATGGACAAGCGCACGGTATTCCTGGACAAGCTGATTCTGCCTCGCGTGGTGAAGGTGCTCGAGCGGGGCGTGCTGGTGGGCGAACCGCCGAACCTCTGGCTGGCGCGCGATACGAACGGCGACCTCGTGGCCGACGAGAAGGAGATCGTCCGGAAGGACTACGGCCGGCTCGAGGGGAATCCCGAGCACAACGCGAACAGCCTGCACTGGGCCCTCGACAACGTGATGTACACGGGCGAGCACACCTGGCATCTCGAGCTGAAGAACGGCGAGTTCCGCGTGCAGCCGACGCTCAGCCGCGGCCAGTGGGGCGTGAGCTCGGACGACGCCGGACGCATCTTCAGGAACTGGAACGAGCAGCCGCTGTTCGTCGACTACCTGCCGGCCCGGTACTACATGCGGAACCCGAACGTCGTGCGGACGCGCGGCCTGTACGAGATTCTGATGGATCCGGAGGACATGACGGTGTGGCCGGTTCGGCCGACCCGCGGCGTGAACCGCGGTTACCGCGAGGGCGTGCTCCGCGAGGATGGCACGCTCACGACGTACGTCTCGGCCGGCACGCCGCTCATCTTCCGTGGCGATCGGCTGCCGAAGGATCTCTACGGGAACGCATTCGTCACCGAGTCCGCAGGCAACCTGGTGCACCGGCTGGAGGTCGTGGACGACGGCGCGGGCCGCCTGTCGGCGCGCAACGCCTACGACAGGGGGGAGTTCCTCGCGTCGACGGACGAGCGCTTCCGCCCGGTCAACCTGTTCGCGGGTCCGGACGGCACCATGTTCGTCATCGACATGTATCGGGGCGTGATCCAGGACGGCCAGTACTGGACCGACTACCTGCGGAACTACATCAAGACGAACAACCTGGAGCTGCCGGTGGCCCATGGCCGCATCTGGCGCGTGGTGCACGAGTCCACCGAGCGCGCGCCGAGGCCGTCATTGTCGAAGGAGACCTCCGCCGGACTGGTGAAACTGCTCTCGCATCCGAACGGGTGGCATCGCGACACGGCGCAGCGCGTGCTCGTCGAGCGAGGAGACAAGTCGATCGCGGACGCCCTGAAGGCGCTTGCGCACGGCAGTGCCGACTACCGGACCAGGCTCCATGCGCTGTGGACGCTCGACGGCCTGGATGCCCTGGAGGCGTCAGCGGTCGAGCGGGCGCTGAGCGATTCGTCGCCTGAGGTCCGCGCGTCGGCGATCCGCCTCGCGGAGCGATGGCTCGGCGAGCCGGATCACCCGCTCCTGAAGTCTGCGCTCGCGCGCATGGACGACAGGAGCTGGATGGTTCGCCTGCAGCTCACGGCTTCGATCGGCGCCATGCCGCCGGCGGCGAGGGTGGAGCCGCTCGTCACGCTTCTGAAGGGGGAAGGTGCCGACCCGCGGAATCCCATGATCGTCGACGCGGCGATCAGCGGGCTCGCCGGTCTCGAATCCGAGGTGCTGAGCGTTCTGCTGCAGGGCAGCGTGAAGGAGTCGGCCCGCGGGGAGGCGGTCACGATGCTCGCCGCGACGATGGCGCGCGCGCGGGACGGAGAGACGGCAACCCGGCTGCTCGATTTCGCGGCTGACGAGGGTCGTCCCATGTGGCAGCGGATGGCGCTGCTTCGCGGAGTCGAGCTGGGCCTGGAGGGCGGCGGCGGCGGTCGGGGAGGGGGAGGCGGCGGCGGTGGAGGCCGGGGTCGCGGCGCGGCCGCCGCGGGCGTCCTCGCGCTGTCGCAGGAACCCTCGAGCCTGAACGCCCTCGCGGGTGGCGGCGGAGAGCTTGCCGCGGTGGCGAAACGGGTCGCGGGCCGCCTGACCTGGCCCGGCAAGCCGGCGCCGGCAGTCGTCGTGGTGCCGCTGACGCCGGAGCAGCAGAAGCGCTACAGCGCCGGGCAGGAGATTTACAGAAATCTCTGCATCGCGTGTCACCAGGCCGACGGCCGGGGCCTCGAGAAGATCGCGCCGACCTTGATCAACTCGCGATACGTGGTGGGAGATCCCGGCGTCGGTGCCCGCATCGTGATCGGGGGCAAGGAGGGGGCAGTCGGTCTGATGCCGCCGCTCGGCGCGACGCTGTCCGACGAGCAGATCGCGTCGGTGCTGACGTACATCCGCCGGGAATGGGGCCACACGGCGTCGGCGGTGGCTCCGGCGGACGTGAAGGAGGTTCGAGGGATGACGTCGAGCCGTCGTCGCCCCTGGACCGAGGAGGAGCTGTCCCGGCTGGTCGGCGGGCGCGGCGGCCGCGGGGGGTAACCGGGGGGACCGGGGTCAGGTCTTGCAATGACGTACTCTGCGGGGTCAGGTCTTGCATTGACGTACTAAAGCCCTTTAGTACGTCAATGCAAGACCTGACCCCGCCTTTCGATCGAGGTTCACGCATGAAAACAGCCCTGTTGGTCGCGGTGGCCCTGACTCTTACCCCCATGGTTCATGCGCAGGAAGCCCCTCGCGCGGCGGCGCCTCCACCCCAGGAGGGTCGCGGCGGGCGTGGCAGTGCTCAGGCGCCCCAGTTCGTGTCGCCCGAGGTCCAACCGGATCGCCGCGTGGCCTTCCGCGTCTATGCACCGCAAGCCGACGCCATCAGGCTGGCGGCTGGAGACATCCCCGGCGTCGGCCAGAACACCCAGCTGGCCAAGGGTGACAACGGCGTGTGGGAAGTCATCCTTGGACCGATCGATCCGGGCGCCTACCGCTACAACTTCAACATCGACGGAGTCGCGACCATCGATCCGCGTAACCCCGCTATCAGTGAGTCCAACAACAACGTCTGGAGCCTCGTCGTGGTTCCCGGCTCGGACCTCTACGACACCCGAGACGTGCCGCACGGGTCCGTCGCGGAAGTCACGTACTACTCGAAGTCGCTGGGCCGCTTCCGCCGGATGCACGTCTACACCCCGCCGGGCTACGAGATGGGCCGCGATCGGTATCCGGTGTTCTATCTGCTGCACGGAGCCGGCGACAACGACGACGCCTGGCCGTCCGTCGGACGCGCGAGCTTCATCCTGGACAACTTGATTGCCGCGAAGAAGGCCAGGCCGATGGTCATCGTCATGCCCGCGGGACACACGACCCGCACGAACCAGCCCGGAGGCGTCGTGGGTCGGGCAGCCACGGAGGAGTTCGTGAAGGACTTCGTGGGCGACGTGATGCCATACGTGGAAAAGCACTACCGCGTGCTCACCGATCGGAGCAACACCGCGATCGCAGGGCTCTCGATGGGCGGCAACCACGCGCTGCACGTGGCATTTCCGCGGCTGGAGAAGTTCGCGTACATCGGCGTCTACAGCTCGGGGTTGTTCGGTGCGTTTCCGGAGTTGGCCGGCCGCGGGGGCCGTGGCGGGCGGGGCGGCGCGCCCGCCGCAGCCCCCGGGACTCCGCCTCCGCTTCCGCCGCTCACGGCCGACGAGTGGACGAAGGCCAATGCGGCGAAGCTCAATGATCCCGCGCTGAAGAAGGGTCTGAAGCTCCTCTGGTTCGCGACCGGGAAAGAGGACTTCGTGCTGGACACGACCAAGGCCACGGTGGATCTGTTCGAGAAGCAGGGGTTTGCACCCGTCTACAAGGAAACGCCGGGCGGACACACCTGGATCAACTGGCGGATCTACCTGTCCGAGTTCGCGCCGATGTTGTTTCAGTGAGCGGCAGCGAGCTTCCGCCTTCCAGGCGGAGGCTTCAGCCCGCCAGCGTCGAGGCGAGGTAGTAGATCGCAAACCCGAACATCACCGCCGTCGAGATCCACAGCATCACGGTGGTGAACGGCGACGGTTGAATCTCGGGAGGCACATGCCTGTGCCGCAGGTAGACGGCCGCCAGCCCGAGGAGCGGCAGCAGCAGCGCCTGCGCGATCCCCCCGGCCACCACCATCTGCACCGGTGACTCGATGAACCAGTAGAAGATGGCGGGGGTTCCGGCCAGAACCACGACGAACCGGTTCCGCCAGAGTCGCCGGCTTCTGGCATCGTCGCGGCGGTAGTGTCCCAGGATCCGCACAGCGTCGGCGTAGATGCGGGCGTGCGCCGCAGTCGAGGCGAACACGGTGCCGTACAGCGTGACCACCGCGCCCACGTAGAAGACCCAGAGCGC
>DASPFV010000328.1:0-16291 GCA_035620975.1 Vicinamibacterales bacterium | reverse complement strand
TGGCCGTCGTCACACGGCGGACCCGTCGGCTCAATACCAGACGCCCTTCCTGCATCCCGGGCAGGTAGGTTTCGATCAGGACCTGCTGCTCGCCGTTGCTGCTCGAGTGCCGCGTCACGACCTTCTCGATGGTGCTGATTTTCCCGTTCACGTCGCGATCGTGGACCTCGGTGACCGTGCCGCCGCCCTGCTGCGCCGCTGCAGCCGGCGTAGCCAGCAGGCCGGCGAACGCGACGACCACGACACCACATCGATGACTCCACCAGGCGGCCCGGCGTACTTGCGATACGTGTTGCGTATCCGCCACGTTCGTCCTCCATCGAACAGCGCGAAGTCCCCGCCCTCACGGCTCGTCGGACATCGACGAACCGCGTGACGCGACGCGCTCTGTTGACCTCAGACGGCAAGCGGCAGTCCACACCCGTACGGCGCAGGTCTGGGCCGGAGGTCCCACGTATGCAGCAACTTCCGGACACGTGCCGGCGAGGCTGCCCATCCCGGGACTGTGTCGCGACGTGCACTCTGCTCAACCGTGTGCAATGCCGTATCGCTGCGGCCGCCGGAGGCGCGGGATTCGTGATCCCGCTGCGGTGGCCCGACAGTCCGACCGTCAGGCCGATGCGCTCGTCTTCGCGGCGCGCTGGACGGGGTTTCAGCCATCGGTGCACCAGGTGCCCTGGGTGCGAGGGTGCCCTGGGTGCGAGGTGCACTTGGTGCAAACGTGCCTTGGGTGCGACGTGCTGCAGGCTACACGAGCCGGACGGGCAGCTCCGGGGCCACGGGGCCCAGTGCGCGGACGGCACTGCCGATCGCGGGGGCCACGCACACGATCGGGGTCTCGCCGGCGCCGGCCGACGGGAGGTCGCGCCGATCGAGGAGCACGACTTCGATGGGAGGGATGTCCCTGAACCGCGGCACGCGGTACTGCTCCATCGACCCGTTCAGGAGCCGCCCGCCCGAGAACTCGACGCGCTCGAAGAGCGCGCCGCCGAGGCCCTGGACGACGGCCCCCTCCACCTGGTTGTGCAGGCCGTCGGGATTCACGATGGCCCCGCATTCGAAGGCCACGACGAGCCGGTCTACCCGGAACCCGCCCGGCGTTCGCGACACTTCCGCCAGACCGGCCACATAGCTGCCTTTTTCGGTGCCGCAGGCGATCCCGCGTCCGCGGCCGGGCGCCGACGGCCGATCCCAGCCGCCCTTCTCCGCCGCCGCGGTCAGCACGGCCCGAAGCCGGGCGTCCTGGAGATGGCGCAGGCGGAACTCGACTGCGTCGATCTTCAGCTCGCGCGCGATCGCATCCATGTGCATCTCGCGCGCGTAGTGATTGGCCGTGGCCGCGAGACCACGATACGACCCCTGCCGGAGCGGCGAGGTCGACGGGTGAAACTGAATGCGCTGGTTCGCAACCTCGTAGGGCGTGCGAATGGCGGAGGCCCCGGAGTTCAGATTGTCGAACTCCCAGCTGACGATCCGGCCCGACGCATCGACGCCGGCGCGGACCTCGATGACGCCCGCCGGCCGGAAATAGCCGTATGCGAACTCCTCGGCGCGCGTCCACACCAGCTTCACCGGTTTCCCGACGGCCCTGGCGAGCCTCGCGGCTTCGATCGCGTGCTCGCCCGTGTGCTTGCCGCCATAAGCGGATCCGGTGTCGGGCACGATCACACGCACCTGGGCCTCTCCAAGGCGGAACGCCGACGCCAGATCCGATCGCACTCCGAAGGGGCGCTGGGTGCCGCACCAGACGGTCAGCCTTCCGCCCTCCCATTCAGCGACCGCAGCCCGCGGCTCGAGCGGCACGTGGGCGATGTAGGGAATCCGGTAACGCGCCTCGAACACCCGGGCGGCCGACGCGCGCGCGCGCTCGACATCTCCGCTCGTCGTCCCCGAAGGACCGCCCCGTCCGCCGGACGCGCCGGGGTTCGCCCGCAGATGGTCGTAGATCGTCGCGTCGGACGGCTGATCGGACGGCAGCGTCCACTTCGCCTGCACGGCTGCCGCCGCGCGGCGGGCCGCCCCTTCGGTCGCTGCCACGACGCCGAGGAAATCGCCGTCCCGGACGACGGTGACGCCGTTCATGGCGCGCGCCTTGTGGTCGTCCACGCTCGCGAGCGTCCCGTCGTAGCCATCGGACCGGATCATCCGTCCGAACAGCATGCCCGGCCTGACGAGATCCGGCGTGAAGCGGTGCTGCCCCGTGACGATCTCCCGCCCATTGACTTTGTGGACCGGCTTGCCGCGTTCGCGCCAGGCATCGGGGCCATCGAGCGCGGCGTCGGCCGACACGGCTCCGGCCATCTTCTGTCCGCGCGTCAGGTCGCCGAATCCGACCGAGCGCCCCTGCGGTCCGATCACACGACCGTCCGCGACTGTCAGCGCCGACTTGTCGATCTGCCACAGCGCAGCCGCCCGATCCCGGAGCAGCTCGCGGGCGGCCGCCGCGGCCCGGGCGAGCTGCGGCGCCATGCGCGGCGTCGATTGCGATCCGAAGGTGCCCGCGTCGTAAGGAACCAGATCGGTATCCGCCATCACCATCGAAACGGCCGTGAGCGGCACCCGCAGCTCGTCGGCGACCGATTGCGCGAGCGACGTGCGGATGTTCTGCCCGATCTCGGTCTTCCCGGTGAACACCGCGATCCGCCCCTGCTCGTCGATGTGGAGCCAGGCCCCCAGCTCGCGGGCGGCGACGTTGCGCTGCCCTGGCGCGCCGGACTCCTGCGCAGACATGCCTGGCATGGAGATCACGACCGCAAGCCCGCCACCCATCGCGCCAAAGATGCGGAGGAACTCGCGGCGCTCCAGGTCGAACCGCCAGGCCGGCGCCTCCGAGAGCTCGTAGCGTTCGACTTCGAGGACGGGGTCGAGGGGATCAAGTGACATGGTCTCGGCCTTCAGCTTTCACGTGCGAGCCTTCCGGGACTCCAGTGTCCAGCGCTCGACGGCCCAGGCCTGCCAGCCGCATGCCCGGCAGTCCGACTGTCAGGCCGATGCGCTCGCCTTCGCGGCGCGCTGGATGGCTTTGACGATTCTGAGATAAGTCCCGCAACGGCAGACGTTGCGGTCGAGCATCTTCGCGATGTCGGCCGCCGTCGGGTTCGGCCGGGTGCGCAACAGCGCCACCGTGGCCATCACCATGCCGGGCGTGCAGTACCCGCACTGGAACGCTTCCTCGTCGAGGAAGGCCTGCTGCACGGGGTGCAGGCGATCGCTATCCGACAGCCCTTCGATCGTGGTGATGGCCTTCCCCGCCACGGCGGCCAGGCGCGTCGTGCACGACCGCGCGAGCTGGCCGTCCACCAGAACGGTGCACGCGCCGCAGTAGCCCTCACCACAGCCGAACTTCGAGCCGGTCAACCCCAGTTCGGAGCGCAGCACCGACAACAGGCTGTCGCCGGGCTCCCCCTGAACCTCATGCGTCCGGCCGTTCACCGAAAGGGCGTAGGGCGACATGTCTGGGATTCTACTCCGGTAGGTGCCGGGGGACCGGCGCCATCGGTGCACCAGGTGCCCTCGGTGCGAGAGTGCCCCGGGTGCGAGAGTCCCTGAATGCGAACTTCCGTCCCGCTGCCATCGTCTCAAACGGGAGCCAGCCCCGCACGTGGAGGACGCGTGTCCCTCAACCATCCCGGCCCGCTCATGGTCGTCTCGTGGTGCGCCCTCACCCTGGCAATGTCCTCCCCGGCCGGGGGGCAACCTCCCGCCGAGCTCGATGCCTTCATGGAGAAAGTCCTTGCCCGCCGTGAGATCAACCGGCAGACGCTCGAGCAGTACGTCCTGGACGAGCGCGAAGAGATCGAAGTGCTGGGCCCCGGCCGGACGGCTCTGTACCGCACGAGGCGCGACTTCCGGTGGTACGTCCGGGATGGCCTGCACGTGAGGAGCCCGCTGCGGTTCGACGGGGTGGATGTCGGCGACGAGGCCAGGCAGCACTACGAGGACGAGTGGAGCCGCCGCGAGCGGAGCCGCCTGGCCCGCAGGCACGAGCGGGACCGGAGCGACTCAGCCGAGTCTCCGGCAGACGGGACGACGATCGTCGGCGGAGTGCCCACGCCGCGGTTCGTCTCGGAAGCGTACTTCCTCGAGTTCAAGTTCGAACCTGGCAACTACCTCCTGGCGGGACGAGAACAGCTCGACGGCCACGAGGTGCTCCGGATCGAGTACTACCCGAAGCGTCTGTTCTCCGATGACGACGACGAGAAAGGCGATGCAGGGCCAGGGGAAGGCGACGAGGCGACGCAGGCCGGACGACAGGAACGAAGGCGGAGCGACGAGCGCCAGCGCGAGCGCGACACCGGGCGCCGCATCGAGCGCCAGATGAACAAGACGGCGCTCGTGACCCTCTGGGTGGATCCGGCCGAACATCAGATCGTCAAGTACACCTTCGACAACGTCTGGATGGACTTCCTGCCCGGTGCCTGGCTGGTCCGCGTGGACGACATCCACGCCTCGATGGTCATGAGCCAGCCGTTCCCGGGCGTCTGGCTCCCGCGCGCGATGACGATTCGCGGCGGGGCGACGCTGGCGAACGGCTCGTTCGACGCCACGTACGAGCGCCACTTCTCCGATTACCAGCAGGCGGAGGTGAGGACGAAGATCACGGTGCCGGGCCGGAGCGCCCCGCGAGGGGAGCGTCAGGATTTTCGCGACCCCTACGACGGCGCCGAGGAGCGGCCCGGCCGCGGGCCATTCGTGGACGACGGCGCGGACGATCAGGAACCGGAGCGGATCGTCGAGCTGCGGGTTCACGGGAACGCCTTCCTGCCCGACGACGCCGTGCTCGAGCTCGCAGGTGTCACGCTCGGCCAGTCGATGCCCGCGGACGGCGTCGACGGCATCGAACGGCGGCTGAAGGCATCGGGCCGTTTCCAGACGGTGGAAGTGCGCAAGCGATTCCGTTCGCTCTCCAGCACCGCCGAGGTCGTCCTCGTCCTCCTCGTGCACGAGCGTCCAGGTGTGACCGAGGCATCGCCGGACGTCAGGCCCGCCGCCCGGCCCTGGCAGCGCCTCCGCAGCCGGCTCATGTTCCTGCCAATCGTCTCCTACGCCGATGGCTACGGCTTCACCTACGGCGGGCGTATCAGCACGGTGGACCTGCTGGGGACCGGCGAGCGGCTCTCGCTGCCGCTCACCTGGGGGGGTACGCGGCGCGCCGCGCTCGAATTCGAACGGACGTTCGAGAGAGGCCCGCTGACGCTCATCCGTTCGAGCGGGGGAATCTCGCAGCGCGAGAACCCGCACTTCGGCATCGACGATCAGCGTGTCGAGGTCCGGGCGCGCGCCGAGCGGCACGTGGCGGGCGTGGTGCGCACGGGGTTCGAAGCGTCGCAGAGCTCGGTGGAGTTCGGGACGATCAACGACCCGCTCTGGGCGATCGGCGCCGACGCGGTCCTCGACACGCGCGCTGATCCCGCGTTCCCGCGCAACGCCGTCGTCCTCGGCGCGGGATGGACGGGCCTCCACGTGCGCGATCGCCACCGGATCGACCGCTACACCACGGACGCGAGGGGCTATCTCGGGATCTTCAGGCAGATCGTGCTCGCGGGGCGTGTCCGCTACACGGCGGCCGACGCGACCCTGCCGCCGTACGAACGCCTGCTGCTCGGCGGGTCCGAGACGCTGCGGGGATTCAGGACGGGCACGTTCGACGGCGACCGCCTGCTCGCAGCGTCAGCGGAGATACGTGTGCCGATCACGTCGGTACTCAGCAATGCCCGGCTGGGCCTCACGGGGTTCTACGACGCGGGCGCGGCGTGGAACTTCGACCAGCGCCGCACGGACGCGACATGGCACCGGGGCGCCGGCGCCGGCCTGTTCCTCATCGCGCCATTCATCAGCCTCAATCTCGACGTCGCGAGAGGGCTGAAGACCGGTGATACGCGTGTACACCTGTCGTCGGGGTTCGCCTTCTGAGCGAAGGAGCTGCCCGGACGCCGCTGGCTCCTAATCGAACACGTTCCTCGCGACGAACCACACGTTGGCGGGGCGCTCGGCCAGTCGGCGCATGTACCACGGGAACCAGTGCTCGCCGTAGCTGATGAGCACGCGAAGCCGCTGCCCCTCGCGCACGAGCCGCTGCTGCTGCTGCCGCTGAATGCCGTAGAGCATGGCAAACTCGTAGGCCGACTTCGGCACCTGGTTCTGCGCGATGTAGGCGCTGAGGCGATCGGCGAGCGCGGTGTCGTGCGTGGCGATGTGGAGCAGGGCGCCGGCCTGCCGCGCATCCTCCTGCATCAGTCGGACGCAGAGCCGATAGAAGCTCTGGTCGACGTCGGCTCTTCCCGGCCGCGCCAGATCGGGTGGCTCCAGGTAAGCGCCTTTCACAATCCGGATGGCCGGCCCGAGCGGGATCAGCGACTCCAGATCCTTTTCCGTCCGGTACAAGTACGCCTGCAGGGCCACCCCGACGCGGGGCGTCCGCGCGCGGCTGCGTCGGAAGAGGTCGAGCGTCGGATCGACGTAGGGTGAGCTCTCCATGTCGATCCACACGACGGTGTTCCGCAGCGCGGCGTGATCCAGGAGGCGGTCGAGATTGCGCTCGCACATGGCCCGGTCCAGGTCGAGCCCGAGCTGCGTGGGCTTGATCGAAATCTGGGCATCGAGGCCCGACTCCGCCACCCGGTCCATGACTTCCAGATAGTGCCGCGTGACCTCGTCGGCCTCCTCGGCCTTCGTGAGGTTCTCCCCCAGATGAGTCAGGATGGCCGTGATGCCGAGCGCGCGCTGCTCCGCGGCGGCACGCAGCGCGTCCTCGATCCGCTCCCCGGGCATGAAGCGCGAGACGGACCGTCGCACGAACGGGTACTTCGTCGCGCGATCGCGCAGCCACGCATTCGTGGACCCGGCGAGGAGCACCCTGCGCATCACGCCCATCGATCACCTTGTCTCATCTGACGGTCACGTGGAGAAAGGCCCGGCTCGACGTCCGAGGCGGCTGACATCGGGACCATCTCAGAGCACGCTGCGAACGAGCCCGCCGTCGACCTGGACGGTCGCGCCCGTCATGTACGACGCCGCGCCGGACAGCAGGAACGCGGCCACTCGGCCGTACTCTTCCGGGTCGCCGTAGCGGGCGAGCGGGATGGCCGACTGTGCGCGGCGTCTGGCCTCCTCCGGGGTCACCGACTGTTTCTTCGCGTTGATCTCGTCGAGCTGGCGGACCCGATCGGTGTCGATGCGGCCGGGCACGATCTGGTTGACGCGGATTCCGCTGGACGCGAGCTCCAAGGCCAGCGTCTTGGAGAGGGCCGAGACCGAGGCCCGCACGACCGTCGAGAGGCCCAGGTTCTGGATCGGCTCCTTCACCGACGATGACGTGGAGACGAGGATGGCGCCGCCGCCGCGGCGCTGCATCGACGGCACCGCGGCGCGGACCATCCGGATCGTGCTGAACAGCAGCAGGTCCACTGCATCCTGCCACGCCGCATCGTCGAAGGACAGCACGGCGCCCGCCGGGGGGCCGCCCGCGTTGGCGAAGAGCAGGTCGATGCCGCCGAACCGCTCTTCGGTAGCTCTGCCCCACCGTTCGATGCCGTCGGCGGACCGCACGTCGAGCGGGACGGCCAGCGTGTCACCGCCGAGCCGCCCGGCGGCGGCCCTGATGGCGGCCTCGTCCCGGGAGGCCATCGAGACGTGCGCGCCCTCGCGCGAGAGCGCCTGCGCGACGGCGTAGCCGAGCCCGCGGCTCGCGCCAGCCACCATGGCGACCTTGCCCGTGAGTCCGAGGTCCATCTGCTCCGCGCGCTCCTTTCCGGCAGGTGTAGGTTTGTGATTTTGAGTTGTGAGTTCTGAGTTGTGAGTTATCCGGCCGGTCAAACTCAAATCTCATCACTTCACCGAGGCGCGCTGCTCGACCCACGCCACCACCCGGTCGAGCGCTGCGCGGGTCGCGGCGTCCAGCTGCGGGGCCGGCGCCCGCGTCATCGGGCTCGCGAGGGCGCCGCGGCGGTGCAGCAGGGCCTTCCGGATGGCCATGCCGATCCCCTCCTGGAACTCGAAGCGCAGGAGCGGCACGGCCCGGTAAAAGACATCTGCCGCCTCGTCCACACGTCCTGCGCGGAACAATCGGACGATCTCGATCAGAATCTCGGGATAGGCGAAGCCGGTCATCGCGCCGGTGGCGCCGGCCAGCAGCTCCTCGAGCAGGAAGACGCCGCCCAGCCCGCCGAAGATCCGCAGGTCCATGCCCTCGGCTTGCTCGAGAATCCGCGCGGTCTTGAACGGCGTCGGCGGGTCCTCGAGCTTGATGGTGCGCGCCGGCGGCACCTCCCGCGCGATGCGCACCAGCAGGGCCGGCTCCATGGTGTACCCGGAAACCGGCGGATAGTCCTGCACGACGATGTCGACGTCGATCGCGTCGGCCAGGGCGATGTAATGCCGGACAACGGCGTCGGAATTGAGCTTCGCCATCCGGGGCGGGCTCACCATGACCGCCGTCGCACCCACCTCGCGTGCGCGCCGGCTGTACTGGATGCACGTGCGGGTGCCGTCCGCCGTCGTGCCGGCGACGACGCCGATCCGCCCGTTCACCTGCTCGATCACGACCTCCAGCACGCGCTGCCGTTCCGCCTCGTCGAGCCTGGCCACCTCGCCGGTCACGCCGAGCGCGGTGACGCCGTTGACCCCGGCACCGATGAAGAGGTCGACCACCGAACGCAGGCTGTTCTCGTCGAGGTCGCCGGTCGATGTGAACGGAGTCGGAAGTACGGAGTAAACGCCTTCGAGTGGGGACATGAGTGCAGCTCGCGCGCACGGCCGCGTCCTGCCGGCCGCGCGATCCGGCTCATTGTTGATCACGAGCGGCTCTGCGGCGAAATGCCGCGGCGCTCGCGCCAACCAAATCGAGGCATAATCCGTCGAACGAAGGCAGCCGGAGGCAAGATCATGCGCGATGTTCGTGATGCGTTCCGGGCGCTGAGGGCCACGTCGGTCGTCTCCGTCATCGCCGTGCTCTCGCTCGCGCTCGGAATCGGCGCCAACACGGCGATCTTCTCGATCCTGGACAGCCTCCTGCTCCGCTCCCTGCCGGTACGCGACCCACAGCGGCTCGGCCTGGTGACCAGAGCCACGGGACAGATTGCCTCCTGGACCAACCCGATCTGGGAACAGGTCCGCGATCGCGAGCCGTTGTTCGAGGGGGCGTTCGCCTGGTCCAGCGGACGGTTCAATCTCGCTCAGGGTGGCATGACGGACCTGGTGGACGGCCTCTGGGCGAGCGGCCGGTATTTCGAGGTGCTCGGCGTGCCGGCCATGCTGGGCCGCGTGCTCACGCCGTCGGACGACCGGCGCGGCGGCGGCGCGGACGGCCCCGTCACTGTCATCAGCTACGCGTTCTGGCAGCGGCGATTCGCCGGCGCCGCCGACGTGATCGGCCGGACTCTCACGATCGAGGGTGTGCCGTTCACGATCGTCGGCGTGACGGGACCGGACTTCTTCGGCGCGGAGGTCGGCCGGACGTTCGACGTCGCGATTCCGATCGGCACCCAGGTGCTCGTCCGCGGAAAAGAGAGCACGCTCGACAGCCGGTCACACTGGTGGCTGAACGTGATGGTGCGGCTCAGAACCGGTCAGACGCACGAGGCGGCCTCGGCTGCCCTGAGCGGCGTCCTGCCGCAGATCCGCGAGGCGACCATGCCCGGCCATTACCGGGAAGAGGACAAGGTGCGGTACCTGCAGGAAGGTATGGCGGTCACGCCGGCGGCGACGGGCACCTCCGCTCTCCGGCGACGCTACCAGCAGCCGCTGCTCACGATCATGGTCGTCGTCGCGCTCGTCCTGGTGATCGCGTGTGCGAACATCGCGAACCTGCTGCTCGCCCGCGCCGCGGCGCGCCGGCACGAGATCAGCGTACGGCTGGCCCTCGGCGCCTCCCGCCTGCGGCTGACCAGAATGCTGCTGACCGAGAGCCTGGTGCTGGCCGGGCTGGGCGCGCTCGCAGGCCTGGCGTTCGCGGCGTGGGGCAGCCGCCTCCTCGTGCGTCAACTGTCGACCTCGACGAGCTACGTCTTCCTGGAACTGCCGCTCGACTGGCGCGTGCTCGGGTTCACCACAGGCGTCGCCGGCGCCACGGCGCTCCTGTTCGGCACGGTGCCGGCACTGAGAGCCACGCGGGTCCAGCCGAGCGAGGCGCTGAACGAAACGGGGCGCGGGATCGCCGGGGACCGCCGGTTCGGCCTCGGCAACGCGCTCGTCATCGCGCAGGTCGCGCTCTCGCTGACGCTGGTCGTCGCCGCCGGCCTGTTCCTGCGGACGTTCGGCTCGCTCGCCAGGCTCGATCTCGGGTTCGATCGCGGGCCCGTGCTCGTGGCCTCCGTCGACGCGCAGCGTCTCCAGCTCGAGCCCGGCGATCGCTCCCCGCTGTTCGAGCGGCTGCGGAGCGCCGCCGAGCAACTCCCGGGCGTGGCCCACGCCTCGCTTTCCGTCGTCACACCGGTCAGCGGGAGCTCCTGGCAATACGGGGTGGATGCCGTCGACGGCGTGCCGGTCCCGGGTGGCGACCAGGCGCGCAGCGTGTACGTCAATCTCGTGAGCCGGGACTGGTTCACCACCTACGGAACGCGGATCCTTGCGGGCCGCGACTTCACAGACGCCGATGTGACGGGGCCCGAGGTCGCGATCGTGAATCAGGCGTTCGCACGCAAGTTCACGGACAACGAGAACCCCGTCGGAAGGCGGATCCAGCAGGAAGGACGCCCGAGCCGTGCTGCGACGGATCGCCTGATCATCGGATACGTCGAGGATGCCGTCTATCGATCGCTGCGGGAGGCCGTCCCGCCCACGATGTACCTGCTGCTGCCACAGCAGCCCGATCCGCCGTCGTTCGTCTCGATCAGCGTGCGAGCGGCCGCCGGCTCGCCTCTTCTGCTCACGCGGGCGCTGGCTGCCGCGCTGGCCGACGTCAATCGCGACCTCGCGATCACGGTCAGGCCGCTCTCCGAGCAGGTGAACGCGTCGTTGATTCAGGATCGAATGGTGGCGATGCTGTCGGGGTTCTTCGGCGGACTCGCGCTGCTGCTGGCCGGTCTGGGCCTCTACGGGGTGACCTCATATGCGGTGAACCGGCGGCGAACCGAAATCGGCATCCGGATGGCCCTGGGGGCCGAGCCCGGCGCGGTGGTCCGGCTGGTTCTGCGGCGGGTGGCATGGCTGGTGGGAGCGGGCATCGTGGCCGGGACGGCCTTCAGCCTCTGGGCGTCGAGGTTCGTCTCCACCCTGCTGTTCGACCTGCAGCCTCGTGACCCGGCCACGCTCGCCGGGGCGACGCTCGTGCTGGCCGCCATCGGCGTGCTCGCCGGTTGGCTCCCCGCCCGCCGCGCCTCCCGCATTCACCCATCGGCCGTACTGCGAACGTGATATTGCCGATTGCCGATTGCGGATTGCAGATTGAATTGGGCAATTTCGGCATTGCAGCGATTGATGAGTCAAGGATTGGCCGATTGAGGGATCGAAAGATTGTCGATTGACGGATTCGAACGATCGATTGAGAGATTGAGGGGATTGATTGGGAGTGGAGGGCCAGATTGGTGGCACGTCGCCGCCGTGCGATCGTCCGTTCTTCAACTGTGGGATCGATCGACAATCGGCAATTCGCAATCAACAATCGTCAATCGCACAATTGATTGATGCATTCTGCAATCGGCATTCTGCAATCGGCAATGTCCTGGCGGCAGTATGCTGAATTCATGCAGGACCTGCACTATGCGTGGGTGAGTCTCCGCCGATCGCCGGGCCTGGCGATCACCGTGCTGCTCACCTTTGCCCTCGGCGTCGGCACCACCACGGCCGTTTTTTCGGTCGTGCACGGCATCCTCCTGCGGCCGTTGACCTATCCCGACCCGGGCCAACTGGTGCGGGTGTGGGAGGAACATCCAGGGGGCAGCACGCTCGCCGGTCAGCGCTGGCTCAGCAACCGGACGTTCGCGGCGTGGTCGACGAATCCGGCCACGATTGAAGGGGCGGGAGCCTTCGCCTCCCGCGAGCTGACCGTCGCGTTCGAGGACGGTGAACCGCTGCGGGCCCCGGGGGCTCCGGTGTCGCCGGTCGTGTTCCGGCTGCTCCGTGCGACGCCCTCGCTCGGCCGGTTCTTCGAGGACGCCGAAGCGCGGCCCGGTGCGAATCGCGTCGTCGTGCTGAGCGACCGCCTGTGGCGCGACCGCTTTGCGGCGGCGCCGGACGTGCTGGGACGGACCTTCGCGATCGACGGCGAGGCGCACACCATCGTCGGCGTCGCCAGGGCCTCGCTCGAGTTCCCGGATCGGCGCGTGCTGTTCTGGATCCCGAATGTGATTCCGGACGTCGCGGCGGAGCCGGCGCGCACGGCGGTGTTCAGCGCCATCGCCAGGCTCCGGCCGGGCGTGACGCCGGCACAGGCGGAGGCCGAAGGTACGGCCGCCGCGCGAAGCATGCCGCGCCCGCAGTCCACCGACCTGATGTTCGGCAAGGGGGGGCCGGTGGTCGTGCACGTGCGGCCGCTCGCGGCGGATATGACGACCACCGTCCGTCCCGCGCTCCTCGTTGTGACGGCGGCCGTCGTCCTGCTCCTGCTCATCGGGTGCGCGAACATTGCCAACCTGCTTCTTTCCCGCGGCATCGCCCGCGAACGCGAGCTGGCCATCCGCGTCGCGATTGGCGCGAGCCGGGCCCGGCTGGTGCGCCAGCTCCTCACGGAGAGCGCGGCGCTGTCGCTGGCCGGAGGCGCGATCGGCCTGGTCCTGGCTGCCCTGCTGGTCCGCACGCTCCCGGCGTTCGCGCCGGCGCGCCTGCCCCGCCTCGAGGACGTGCGCGTCGACTGGATCGTGATGGGCTTCAGCGTCGCATCCTCGCTGATTGCGGGGCTGGCGGCCGGGGTGGCGCCGGCGCTGCGCGCGTCGCGGCCCGAGGTGTACCAGGCGGTTCGCGGGGGCGGCGCCGGAACGGGCGGAGCGGCAGGCGGTCCCCAGGCCAGACACCTCCGCTCGGCGCTCCTCGTCATCGAAGCCGGATTGGCGGTCCTGCTCGTCGTTGGTGCAGGCCTGCTCGCCCGGAGCTTCACGCGTCTCGTCGCGGTGGATGCCGGGTACACGGCCGACCGCGTGCTGACGGCGCGCGTGCAGCTGCCGCGCCAGGCGCCGCCGGAGCAGACGGCGCAGTTCATCGAGTCCGCGCTCGACCGGCTGCGAAGGCTGCCCGGAGTGGCCGCCGCGGGCGCCGGCAGCATGATGCCGATGAACAGCATGACGGCAATCACCACCTTCACCCTGCCAGCCCCGGTGGCGGGCACCAAGCCGTCGACGGTGCGCGCCGTCACCTACACGATCACGCCCGGTTACGCGGAAGCGCTCTCGCTCCGGCTCCACGAAGGCCGCTTCTTCGCTCCGGACGACCGGCGGGCGGGCGTGCGCCCGGTACTCGTCAACCGGGAGTTCGTCCAGCGCCATATCAACGGTCGCGCGGTGGGCCGGCGGCTGGGACCGCTTTACGACAGCGACAAGCCTCGCGACACCGAAATCGTCGGCATCGTCGGGAACGTGCTGAAGGACGGCAATGACAGGGCGGCCGAGCCGGAGATCTACTTCGTGCAGGCCCACGCCAACCGCGGCATCGTCGGGTTCGTGAACCTGGTGGTCCGCACGACGGGTGACCCGGCTGCCCTGGCCGACGACGTCAGGGCGCTCGTCCGCGAGGCGGACGGCCGCGTCGTCGTCGAGCGCATCGAGCCGCTCGCGAGTCTCGTTCGCGCGTCGGTCGAGCAGCCGCGATTCGGAGTGACCGTGGTCACCACCTTCGCCGCGCTCGCGCTCGTGCTCGCCGCAATCGGGCTCTACGGCGTGATGTCGTACAACGTGTCGCAGCGCCGGAAGGAGCTCGGAATCCGTTCGGCGCTCGGGGCCAGCCGGGCGGCACTCGCCCGCCTGGTCCTCCGTGAAGCGCTGAGCCTCTCCGTCGCTGGTGTCGCGCTCGGACTGGTGAGCGCCGCGCTGCTGACCAGGTTGATCCAGAGCCTGCTGTTCGGCGTGTCTTCACTCGACCCGCTGACGTACGCGACGGCGCCGGCGATACTCCTGGCAGTCGCGCTGAGCGCGGGGCTGATTCCGGCATCGCGCGCGGCACGCACGGATCCGGCGAGGGTGCTCAACGACTGACGCATTGCCGCTTGCGGATTGGGATTGGGAGATTGGCCATTGACCATCGCAGTCGAACCGTAAAGCAAATGGCTCCGATTCGCTCTGTACTGGCATCGTTCCCGATCCTCTGCCTAGTGGCCGTCCTCGCGCTGTGGCCCCTTCCGGCTCGCCACTACCCGATCCGGGCGCAACAACTGCCCGACGGAGACTGGACGGCCTACGGACGTGATGCCGGAGGGGAACGCTTCTCTCCGCTCGAGGATATCCATCGCGAGAACGTCGCGTCGCTGGAGGTCGCCTGGACCTTCCGCACCGGCGACGCGTACCAACCGAAGAATGGCCGGCCGACGGCGCTCGAAGCGACCGCGCTTCACATCGATCGCACGCTGTATCTCAGCACACCCGTCGGACGCGTCTTCGCTCTCGATCCGCTGACGGGGCAGCAGCTGTGGGTTTACGACGCCAGGGTGCCTCGCGACCTGGGCTACGGCGACTTCGCGAGCCGCGGCGTCTCCGTCTGGCAGCGCGGCACTGAGCGCCGCATCATCGTCGCCACGATCGACGCCCGTCTCATCGCGCTGGATGCGACGACAGGGACGCCCGTGCCCGGTTTCGGCGAGCTGGGAATCGTCGATCTTCGTCGGGGGTTGAGAATCCCGCCGACGGGCTTCGCCGACTATCAGGTCACGTCACCGCCAGCCGTGATCGGAGACACGATCGTGGTCGGTTCCGCGATCGCCGACGGCACGGACAAGCCGCATCCGAGTGGCGAGGTGCGCGGCTTCGACGCGGTCACGGGCGAGCTGCGCTGGACCTGGGATCCGGTTCCGCAGGAGCCGTCAGCTCGTGGTGCAGAAACGTGGAAGGGCGACAGCCGCCGGCGCGCGGGCGGGGCGAACGCGTGGTCGGTGATGGCTGCGGATCCGGCACGCAATCTCGTGTTCGTCCCGACCGGCAGCCCGAATCACGACTACTACGGCGGCGAGCGCCTCGGCGACAACCTGTTCGCGAACTCTCTCGTGGCGCTTCGCGCCCATACCGGGGAACGCGTCTGGCACTTCCAGACGGTGCACCACGACCTCTGGGATTACGACGTCGCTTCGCCGCCGATCCTCTTCGACTGGCGGAAGGACGGCAAGACGATCCCGGCCGTTGCTGTCGCGTCGAAGACCGGCCATCTGTTCATCCTGGATCGCGAGACCGGCACACCGCTGATTCCCGTGCAGGAACGGCCGGTACCCAAGAGCGATGTGCCAGGGGAAGTCGCTGCCCCAACTCAGCCATTCCCCACGGCGCCGTCATCGCTCGCGGCCCCCATGCTCGACGCCGAGCACGCCTGGGGCATCACTGACGAGGACCGCACGTGGTGTCGCGAGACGATGGGCCGGCTGCGTGCCGAGGGACTCTTCACACCTCCGTCGTTGAAGGGCACGCTCGTGGTGCCCGGCAACGTGGGCGGGATGGCCTGGGGCGGCATCGCGCACGATCGAGTCAACGACCTGTTGATCATGCCCGTGAACAATCTGGCTGCGGAGGTCCGACTCGTCGCACGCGAGCGGGTGGATGCCGAGCGGAAAGCGGGCCGCCTGAGCGGCCAGTTCGAGTTCCACCCGCAGCGAGGCACGCCGTACGGCGTCGTACGGCGCTTTCTGCTCGGTCCGAAAACGGGGCTGCCGTGCACGCCGCCGCCGTGGGGAACGCTGGCCGCGGTGAAGGCCGGGACCGGCGAGATCGCGTGGCGGGTGCCGTTCGGGCGCCTTCCGTGGGCAGAGATGATGCCGGAGGCCGAACGCTGGGGATCGATTGCGCTCGGCGGGCCCATTGTCACGGCCGGTGGCCTGGTGTTCGCAGCCGGCACGCTCGACGGAGCGATCTATGCCTTCGACGTCGCCAGCGGCCAGCAGCTCTGGCGAGGCTCGCTGCCGACGAGCGCACGCGCCACGCCCATGACCTACCGGGGGCGCGACGGCCGGCAGTACGTCGTCATCAGCGCAGGTGGCCATGGTGTACCGGAAGGGTTGCCGATCGGTGACTATGTGGTCGCGTTCGCGCTGCCACGCAGGTGACCGATCTACGTTCTTGACGCGGGCGTGACGCAGGCGGCCGCCGGCAGCCTGATGTCAGGTCGGCTGGCCGGGGGCGCGACGGGGTCAGGTCTTGCATTGACGTACGGCCGCGCGCGCGCGGCC
>DASPFV010000327.1:0-9587 GCA_035620975.1 Vicinamibacterales bacterium | reverse complement strand
ACGCGACCGTGGTGGCACGACTCCAGCACCCTCCCGTCCTCGGCGGACCTGCTTTCAGTGTCTCCTCGGACGGCCGCTGGTTGCTCTCCGCGCAGAGCCAGGGACAATCCGATCTCATGCTGGTGGACACGTTTCGGTGATGCACGCAAGACATTGCCGATTGCCGATTGCCGATTGCAGATTGCATCGATGAATTGATCGATGGACGATTGTTGAGTTTCGATTGGCGATTGGCGATTGATCCCAGAGTCGAGGAATGGGAACCCCCGCACCGCACAGAACGCGGTTTCTCACGGCGCCCACACGCCTCATCGTTTAACGGCTCACGCACAAAAGACCTGACGCAGCCGACGGCGACGCGGCTCCATTCGCGTACTCGAATCCCAATCAGTCCCCTCAATCTCTCACTGAATCATTCGAATCGGTCAATTCACAATCCACCGATCCCTCTATCGAGCAATCCGCGAATCATCAATCGCCCGATGCCGAAATTGACCAATAAAATCGGCATTCTGCAATCGTCAATCGGCAAGATCAGGCCGGAATGGATTATCCTTGACCATAAGTTCCAAGCCATGTTCCGACTGTGCCTCGCCTGGGTCGTGCTGCTGATCGGCGCCTGCGTCAGCCTGGCGTCCTGCCAATCCGGCAGCGCGAGCCAGGCGCCTCTCGTCCAACCTGGCGCGCCGGGGCAGGCGACCCGGACCATCACGCCGGCGGAAGCGGCGGCGCTGCCGCAGCCGCGCCACGGGCCGGCCGACGTCCGGTTCATGCAGGGGATGATCGCGCACCATGCCCAGGCGCTCGAGATGACGGCGCTCGTGCCGGCACGGACATCGCGAGCCGAGATGCGCCGGCTGGCGCAGCGCATCGAGGTCTCGCAGGCCGACGAGATCCGGATGATGCAGAGGTGGCTGGAGGATCGGGGTGAACGGCTGCCCGACCGCCACGCCCATCACGCGCACGGCGCCGAGCTGATGCCGGGGATGCTGACCACGGACGAGATGGGCCGCCTGGCGGCGGCAAACGGCGATGATTTCGATCGCCTGTTCCTCGAGCTGATGGTCAAGCACCACGAGGGAGCGCTGATCATGGTAGATCGGCTCTTCGCGACGGATGGCGCCGGACAGGACGCCGAGATCCACGCGTTCGCGTCGGACGTCGACGCCGACCAGCGGATGGAAATCAATCGGATGCAGGCGATGCTCGGAAGGCGTTGACCGTCGGCGTCGCCGCGCCGGTTTCAGGAGACGAAGTTGGACAACAGATCAGCAGGCGGATCTCGTCGCGTCGTGCGCATCCTTCACGCTGCCCTCCTTGGTGGGGTAGCGGCGCTGCTCGTGCCGGTGGTCGCCGGGCGCGCGCAGGAAGGCGCCTCCGGGCGAGCGGCTGCGGCGAAGGACCCGCGGGTCGGTCTCAGGGCCGGGCTCCGGGATGCGGGCGAGGCCGCGCGCTCGATGGAGCGCGTGGCGACCCTCCCGAAGCCTCCGGGCTTCTTCGATCCGCAGGCGCCGCTCGGCCAGCCCACGCCGCCCGAGGACGAGAAGGCCGACGCCAAGTTGAAGGATCTGCCGGAGGATCATCCGACCATCCAGCAGATCCTCAGCGGATTGAACTACGCCAATTCGGATCTCGCCTTCAGCGGCCACCACCTGTTCGTCGGGAACTTCAGCGGCTTCAACGTCTACGACATCCAGGACCCGGGCCGTCCGCGCCTCGTCACGTCGGTCCTCTGCCCCGGTGGGCAGGGCGACGTGTCGGTTCACGGCAATCTCCTCGTGATGTCCGTCGAGCAGACCCGGGGCCGCGTCGATTGCGGCACGCAGGGCGTCAAGACTGCCGTCAGCCCCGAGCGCTTCCGCGGCGTCCGCGTGTTCGACATCACCGACGTGGCGAAGCCACGGCAGGTAGCCGCGGTCCAGACCTGCCGCGGCTCGCATACGCACACGCTCGTGGCGCATCCCGGTGACCGGGAGAACCTGTACGTCTACGGCTCCGGCACGAGCACGGTCCGCTCCGCCGAGGAGCTCGCCGGCTGCTCCGGGCGGGAGCCCAAGGAAGACGCGAACACCGCGCTCTTCAGCATCGATGTCATCCAGATTCCCCTGGCGGCGCCCGGGAAGGCGAAGATCGTCGCCAGGCCCAGGATCTTCGCCGACGAGAAGACCGGCGCGATTTCCGGGCTATGGCCGGGCGGCGATCATGGCCCGGGCACGCAGAAGACGGCGACCACCAACCAGTGCCACGACATCACCGTGTTTCCCGAGGCCGGGCTCGCCGCGGGCGCCTGTTCCGGCAACGGGATCCTGCTCGACATCTCGGATCCCGTGAAGCCCGTGCGCATCGACCAGGTCGAGGACCGGAATTTCGCCTACTGGCATTCGGCGACCTTCAACAACGACGGCACGAAGATCATCTTCACCGACGAATGGGGCGGCGGCACGCGGCCGCGCTGCCGGGCGACCGACCTGCCGAACTGGGGCGCGAACGCCATCTTCGACATCGTCGATCGAAAGCTCAAGTTTGCCGGCTACTACAAGCTGCCCGCGCCGCAGACCGAGCAGGAGAACTGCGTCGCGCACAACGGCTCGATCGTGCCCGTCCCGGGGCGCGACATCATGGTGCAGGCCTGGTATCAGGGCGGTATTTCGGTCTTCGATTTCACCGACTCCGCCAATCCGGTCGAGATCGCCTTCTTCGACCGCGGACCGGTGGACGCCACGAAGCTCTACACGGCCGGCTTCTGGTCCGCTTACTGGTACAACGGGTACGTCTATGGGACCGAAATGGCGCGCGGGATCGACATCTTCCGTCTGACGCCGGGCGAGCACCTCACGCGGAACGAGCTCGAAGCCGCGCTCTCGGTGCAGGTGGCCGGCTTCAATGCGCAGCAGCAGTCCCGGATCGCGTGGCCCGCCACACCGGTCGTCGCCCAAGCGTATCTCGATCAGCTCGCGCGCACGCAGGGACTGCCGGCCGCGCGCATCGATGTGGTGCGGGCGGCGCTCGAGCGGCTCGAGCGGACCACGGCAGCGGTCAACGGCGGGCCGGCCGCCGAGGTGGAGTCGCTCGCGCGCGATCTGGAAGCTGGCGCGCCTGCCGCTCCGCCGCGGGATGCCTCGCGCCTGCGTGCGCTCGCCGCCACGCTGAGGGGCGTCGCGGCGCGAACGCGGTAGCCCCATCGCTGCCGCCGGAATTTCAGCCATGTCCAGGGAAGTAGAAGTCAGCTTGCGAGTGCCCAACATGAAGGTCCGGGCGCTCGACGAGAACGGCTATCCGATCGACCACGCGTCGGTCCGGTTCCGGAAGATCATCTCGGTGCCGTCTATCCCCAAGCCCGACGAGACGCTGCAGCTCACCACCCGCTCCGGCAAGACGCTCCCCGCGCGCGTGGTGCGCGCAGACTGGATCGAGAGCCGCGAGCTCTTCGTGCTGTCCTGCCAGTACGGAAACCGCTCGATCACGGCGGAGGAGTACGCTGCGCTGTCGGAAGATCCGGACTGGGAGCTGAAGCCGCTGATCTGAGTGCCGGGCCAGCCGCGGCCTATCGCTTCTTGCTTCCGCTCGAGCGGCGCGACGATTTTCGGCTGCCCGTGCGCGAGCCCTTCCTCGAGCTCTTGCGCGAGCGCTTGCGGCCGCCTCCGGAGGGGACCTTGGCGCCCTTGCGGCGCGCTTCGTTCAGGCCGATTGCAATCGCCTGCTTCCGGCTCCTGACCTTGCGGCCCGAACCGCTCTCGAGGGTGCCCTTCTTCCGGCGGCGCATGGCTGATTTCACCGACTTCGACGCCGCTCTTCCGTACTTGGCCATGTGAACAAGCCTCCGCCAGCCGGCCTGCAAAGCCCATGCTGACCTGAACCCGCTGGCTGGCTCGTGAGCTGTCGCTGAGGCGGAACCTGGAACTTGGAACCTGGAACCGGGAATCCGGAACCTGAACCTTGAACCTTGAACCCTGACCCTGAACCCTCAACCTTGAGGCCCGAAGGCTTAGTCCCCAGTGTCGATGCAGACGGTGTTCAGGCGGTAGTAGAGCCGTTCGATGAACGTGCCGGACTGCACGCGCGGGAGCAGGGCGATCGTGCTCGTGCTGACGACCTGCGTCCGCCCGGCATCGCGATCGAGCCACTCGAGCAGGCGGCTCTGTTCGTCGGCCGTCAGCCCGCTGAGCTCGTGCAGCACGAGCGTGCCGCCGCGCCCGGGTCTCGGAGGGATGAGCGCTTCACCGGAGTGCCAGCTCGCGAGCGGTTCACGCAGATCGAGGAGCAGCCGATCCAGCACACCGCGCGTGACCCGGTTCCGGCCGATGAACAACAGGTTCACGCGGGGCATCCCCATACTGACCAGGTCGTCATGAACGGCCCTCGCGACGAAGGAATCGTCGGGCCCGGGACGGAGGCTCGCCGGGGAAGGAGGAACGCCGGTCACCGTGGCGTGGGTCTTGGTTAGGTTCTCCATGGTTTCAGGCAGGAGGGCCAGAGGTCATCGCACGCCGACTGTACGCATTGGAGGGCGCTTTCGAAATCGGGAAGATCGGGGGGGATCCCTAAGTGGATTCCCTGATCGTCAGGCGTTGTGAAGCCAGCCCTGCAGTACCGCGTACTTGACGATGTCGATGCGGCCGTTGAGGCCGAGCTTGCGCATGGCATTGGCTTTGTGGGTTTCGACTGTTTTCACGCTGAGATCCAGCTGAGCTGCGATCTCCTTGTTCGCGCAGCCCGACGCGATGAGCTTGAGGACTTCGGCCTCGCGCTCGCTGAGCGAGGCGACCGGCCGCTCGGGCCGCCTGCCGTCCCTGGCGAGGAACCCTGCCGTGACGCGGCGCGTCAGGGCCGAATCCAAATACTGCCCGCCACTGGCGACCGCTCGAATCGCGTGCAGCAGCTCGGTGGGCTCGCTCTGCTTGAGCACGTATCCTGACGCTCCTGCCCGCAGCAGCTCTTCCAGGTAAGCGTCGTCGCTGTGCCTCGTGAGGGTGACGATGGCCAGTGCGGGCCGAAGCTGCCTGAGGGTGCGCGTGGCGACCAGGCCGTTCATGCCTGGCATGGAGATGTCGAGCACGACGACGTCGGGTGCCAGGTCGAGCACCGCCTGCACGGCGGCGGCGCCATCGCCGGCTTCGGCGACGACTTTCATGTCAGTTTGACCGTCGATGATGAGGCGGAGGCCGTGACGGACGGTCACGTGATCGTCCGCGAGCAGGATGCGCAGCGGACCCCGTCCTGGCGTTGTCCCGTGGTCCATCACGTCACCATCTGTTCGGGGCCGTCGCGCGCACGAGAATCGTCGTGCCCCGTGCGCCGCCCGATTCGATTTCCAGGGTGGCGCCCACCAGCGCGGCTCGCTCGCGCATGCCGACGAGCCCGAACCCCTGGCCCTCCGTGCCCGACGCGAAGCCGACTCCATCGTCCTCGATCACCAGCGACACGTGGCCGGGCTGTCGATCGAGAATCACTTCGACCTGCCGCGCACGCGAGTGCTTCGCCACGTTGGTGAGGGCCTCCTGCGCGATCCGGTAGAAGGTGGTCTCGAGGTCTGACGGCAGCCGCTCGTCCAGCAGCCCGGAGCTGTGGAAGGCTGCGGGGATGCCGACCCGCTTCGACCAGTCGTGCACGTAGATGACCAGTGCAGCGCGCAGGCCCAGGTCGTCGAGCGCGGTCGGCCGGAGATCCCAGACCAGCTGGTCCACGTCGCGATCGAGCTGCTGCGCCACCGCGCGCACGGCCTCGACCCTGGCAAGCAGGCCGGCGTCGCCCGCGCAGGCGTACCGCAGGTCCTCGATGCCGCGCGCCAGGGCGGTCAGCTGCTCCCCGAACTGGTCGTGCATCTCCCGCGCGATGCGGCGCCGCTCGTCCTCCTGGGCGAAGACGAGGCGGGCGAGCAGCTCGGTCCTGGCGCGCTCGGCTTCGGTGCGCTTGCGTTCCGTCAGGTCGAAATGCGTGCCCACGATCCGGACGACCGGTCCGCCGGGCTCCCGCCGGACGGGGAATCCGCGGGTGAGCACGTCAAGGTAGTGGCCCTGCCTGTGGCGAAGCCGGAACTCGCCCTCGTACGTGGTCGCGCCGCGCTCGAGGCTGGCGCTGAGCTCGACCGCGCGACCCCGGTCGTCGGGATGCACAAGCCGCTCCCACGCGCTCACATGCGGCTCGATCTCGTCGTCTTCGTAACCGAGCATCGACTTCCAGCGGGGCGAATACACGACGGCTCCCGTTTCGAGGTTCCAGTCCCAGACCCCCTCCTGCGCGCCCGCGAAGGCGAGCGAGAGCCGTTCCTCGCGCTCGCGGAGAGTGGTCTCGTTCCGCTTGCGCTCCGAGATGTCCCGCAGCACGGCCTGTATGAGCTCCCGGGTCCCGTCCTCGACGCGGACTGCCGAGATCTCCACGTCCAGCAGGCTGCCGTCGTTCTGCAGAATCCCGACATCGAGCCGCGCTGGAATCCCCGGAGACAGACCGTCGAGCCACGCGCTGAGGCGATCGTGCTGCGTGGGGTGGATGCGGTCGAGAAGGGAGCTGCCCGGGAGAGCCGCGGGATCGCTCGAGAGCAGCGTGGCGGCCGCCGGGTTGCCGTACAGGACCTGCAAGCCGTCGAGCACGAGCATCCCGTCGGGCGAGGTTTCTACGAGCCGACGAAAATCCCTCGATTCCTGCAAGATTCTCCAGCCATGGCACCGGAGACTCGCTCCGGCACGGCGCCTCAAGGAGTCTACCCTCGCGGAGGGGCAGTTCCAAGCCGCGCGCGAAGCGCCAGACAGCGCAGGGCGGCTTCTCCTGCTGAAGAGCAATTCGACGCCGGGCTTCCGATACCCGCGACCCTCGAACCCGCGGCGATCCGGGTCCGGACGGATCGGTGAACAGGCGCCCGACGTCGTCGACCTCGTGCTGGTCGGCGCCTGCTCACTCCGCGCGCAGCATCCCGGCGGGATCGAGGGAGATCGCGCGGCGCATCGGGGTATATGTGGCGAGAAGGGCTGCCGTGAGCAGCAGCACCACGGCCGCCGTCGTCGATGTCGCATCGAACGGCGCGACGTCGAACACCAGGCCCCGGAGGTACCGTCCGCTCGCCGCCGAAATCGCCAGTCCGAGGCCGGTGCCCGCGACGGCGAGCCGAAGAATTTCGCCGATGACAAGACGGCGGACGTGCGCAGCGGTGGCTCCGAGCGCCACGCGGATTCGGATCTCGAGCTCCCGATATCGGACGTACGCGCCCATCACCGCGTGGATGCCTGTCGTGGCGAGCAGCAGCGAGGCGATGCCGAAGATCGCGAGAATCGTCGCGTTGAATCTGGGCCGTGCGAGCGGCCTCGCCACAATCTCGTGGAAGGTCGCGATGCGCATGACACGGACGTCCGGATCGACGGCATGCACCTGCTCGCGAGCCAGTGACGCCACGAGATCGATTGATGCCGCCGTCCGGAGCACCAGCATCTGCGCCGTCATCTGGAACTGGTAGGCGGGAAGGTAGATCGTCGGCCGCGGTCTGCTCAGCTCGCGGTAGCGGGTCTCGCCCGCGACGCCAACGACTACCCGCCATTGGTCGGTCGACTCCGGGCCGCCCATCTTCAGCCGCCTGCCCACCGGATCCTCGTGCGGCCACGTGCGCGCGGCCGCATCCTCGCTGACGATCGCCACCGCCACTGCCCCCCGGCGGTCCGCTTCGGTGAACGCGCGTCCACGGACAATCGGCACCTGCAGCGTCTCGAAGTAGTTCGGGTGAATCGACTCCAGGTTCAGCGACGGATTGGCGGCGGCGCGCTTTGCATCCTGTCCCTCCGCGGTGAACCGCGGCACGTCCCAGCCTCCATCAGCCGAGAACGGGGGAACGTTGACCGGAGTCGCACCCGCGATCGCGGGCGCAGCCTGAAGGCGCGAAACCAGGTCGTCGAGGAAGCGGGCATGCCTCGCAGATTCGGAGTACGAGGCCTCCGGCAGCACGAGCTCGAGAAATACCAGGCGATCGCCGGGAAAACCGGTGTCCAGCGACTGGAGATTCAGGACCGTCCGCGTCAACACCGCTGCTCCTGCCACCACGGTGACGGCCAGCGCCACCTGGGCCACCACCAGCGCTCGTCGGCCAAGTCGCGCGCCTGCTCTCGTGGTTCGCTGCCCACCGGCGCGAAGGTGCCGGGTCGAGTCCGATTCCAGCGTGAGCAGGGCCGGCCCGAGTCCGACCACGAGCGCCGATACCAGCGCGACACTCAACGTGAACGCTATGACGCGCGCGTCGACTTCCACCACGTCCATGCGCGGCAGGCCGTCTGGAAGGATCGCGAGGAGCGCGCGAAGGCCCCACCAGGCCAGCGCGAGGCCCGCGGCCGCCGCGGCCAGCATGATCAGCAGGGTCTCGACGGTCACGAGCCACACCATCCTGGCGCGCGGCGCCCCGAGCGCCTCCCTGACGGCCAGCTCCGTCCGCCGCGCCTCCGCACGCAGGAGCGAGAGGTTGGCCGCGTTGGCCGTCCCGATCAGCAGCACGAGGCCCACAGCGGTCAGGAGAGCGACGAGGGCGGGTTGCACGTCGCCGACGATGGCGGTCTCGAAGGTCTTCACGACGGGCGTGAGGCCGCGCGTGGTTCGTGCGGTCGATGTGGACTCGAACTGGCGCGTCAGTCTGGCCAGCTCGTCAGCCGCCTGCTCGACTGTCACGCCTCGGCGCAGCCGGGCCACGAGGTCGATCTCCTGGCGCGCGGCGTCCCCGAACGGCCCCGTGGTCTCGAAGGAATGCGTCGTCCGCCAGCCTTCCACGCCGACCGGGTAGTCCAGCCCGGGCGGCGCGACGCCGACGATGGTGAACGGCCGATCGTCGAGGACGACCCGGCGGCCTGCGACGTCGGGGGAGCCGCCGTACCGTCTCTGCCACAGGCCGTGGCTGATGACGAGGACCAGCTCTGCCCCTTCCACGTCGTCCATCTCCCGCAGCAGCCGTCCGGCGACGGGGTGGACGCCGAGCACGTCGAAGAACGAACCTGTCACGACCGCGGCCCTTACATAGCCGGCCCCGCCATGCTCGGCGATCACGCTGCGACCTGCCCCGTTGGCGTCCACGCCGGCGACGCGTTCGAAGAGCCGGTTCGACCCGGACATGGCCTTGATCGCGTCACCGCCGAAGGGGTGGTGCGAAAATCCGCCCGAGCGCAGCTCCTTCCAGGCGACGATGAGCCGGTCCTGATCGGCGACGGGCAGCGGCCGCAGCAGGACGCCGCGGATCAGGGCGAACATCGTGGCTGTGCCTGCGAGGCTGAGGGTAAGCGTCAGGAGCGCGGCCGCGCTGAACGCCGACGCCCGGCGGAGGCCGCGGCACGCGAAACGAAGGTCTTCGAGGAGGGCGCCCATCTCGCTGCGGGATCAGGATACGCGCATTCTGCTTCCCGCCCCGCTCTCCGGGGCGAGTAGGTTCCCCAAAACCTTGAACCTTGAACCTTGAACCCTGAACCTTGAACCCTGAAACCCGCAGGGTGCGGTCACGGCCTGGCGCCGATCGCGACGAGCTGGTCCTGGGTCCGCACCAGCAGCCGTCCTTCCGAGATCGCCGGTGTGGCGAGGAGGCTGGCGCCCATGTCGTTCGTGGCGACGCGCTCGAATGTGCCTCCCGCCTT
>DASPFV010000326.1:0-18830 GCA_035620975.1 Vicinamibacterales bacterium | reverse complement strand
CGGGACAAAGCAGTCCGTGATCCGCTCGCAGATTGGGTCCGCTCGCGTGGCCATCGTTCCGGGAAGAACGTCGCATTCACGAACTCAGTTTTCGCACCCGGCACCATCGCGTCTTTGATGCTCGTGCCGAGCTCGGCGTCGTCAATGCTCTTCGCTTTGCTTCGACCCGGCCGAGGGCCGGGCCTGCGGGCATTGACGACGCCTGCGCGCGGCACGTGTCTGGCTCTTACGCGATGGCGGTTCGTGTGAGAGTCTCTCGGATGGCGTTGACGAGCGAATCGGGCAGGAGTATGTTGGCGTCATTACGTCAGTGCCGCGTGGCACATCCTTCGTCGCCCCAAGGGCCAACGGAGCGCGCATCCGGCCGGCGCCCACAGGGCACGGCATCGAGCGCATTTTCCTCACTTCGCCGCAGTCGTACCTGGTCGCTTGTGAGCTGTGAACATTGTGACCTCTCGCCGCGCATCGTCCTCAGGACCGTGCGCGGACAGAGGCGGCGTTCACCAGGACTCCCTCGTCCTGGCTAATCTGAACGCCTGACAGAGGTCGTACTCGCACCCTGTCACCGCCCGAAGCCAAGCCTCGGCGGATGATGCCGGTTTCAAGCCCGCATCCGCGCTCCACGGACATCGGCGCGTCGATTGCCACATCGACGCGCCGGAGCGCGCCACCCAACAACCCGAATCAAATGCGACTCGCGTTCAAGGGGAAGCGCCATGGACGTACCCGATCGTGCGGAACAAGAGCCGGAACCGATCTCCGTCGCACGGTGTCGAGAACTGCTTGGCCACGACGCAGACTCGCTGACGCACGAAGAGGTTCTCGTTGTCGCGCATCACGCGGAATCGCTGGCGCACGTACTGATCGAACTCGCACTTCAGGACGTTCGCATCCATTAGCGGTCATGGCGAAGCGACACCGCTTGCCGGCGCCCGGTGATGGGGCTAAGCTGCCAGAGATGGTCGGCGCGGTGATCTACGTTCGCGTAAGCACGAAGGAACAGACGGAGAACCTGAGTCTGCCGACCCAGCTCCGCGCGTGCGAGGAGTACTGCCGCCGCCACGGCTACCAGATCCTCGAACGATTCCACGAGGAAGGCGAGAGCGCCAAGTCCACCGACCGCAGTCAGCTTCAGAGTCTGCTCACCTTCTGCCGGGTGAACAAAGGCCGCGTTCATTTCGTGGTCGTGTTCAACCTGACGCGCTTTGCGCGCGACAAGTACGACCATTTCGCCTTGCGTTCGCACCTGCAATCGCTTGGCATTTCGCTTCGCTCAGCCACTGAGCCAATCGATGACACGTCCACCGGCAAGTTGATGGAGGGCGTACTCGCAGCGGTCGCGCAGTTCGACAACGACGTGCGCTCGGATCGAACGCGAGCGGGTATGAAGGCTGCACTGGAGCTCGGTCGCTGGGTATTCCTGGCGCCCATCGGCTACTTGAACGCGCCGCGGTCGATGGGCAAGAGCCTGGTGCACGATCCGGAGCGGGCGCCGCTCGTTCGGCGTGTGTTCGAAGACTACGCGACAGGTCGGTACACGAAAGAACAACTGCTGAAACGGGCCAGGACGTGGGGCCTCACGAATCGCCGAGGGAAGCCGCTCACGTCGCAGGCGATCGGCATGCTGCTGCGCAATCAGCTGTACGCCGGAGTCGTTGACGTGCCGGAGTATGGTGTGCGAGGCAAGCGCGGCGATTTCGAGCCGCTTATCTCCGAGGAGCTGTTCTACCGCGCGCAGGCGGTGCTTTCTGGCCGGCTGCCGAGTACGACTCCGAAGCAGCGAGCGCATCCGGACTTCCCGCTGCGCGCCTTCGTACGCTGCGCTTCGTGTGGTCGAGGCCTCACCGGCAGTTGGTCGAAAGGCCACAGCGAGTACTACGCGTACTACCACTGCCGCCCTGGTTGTCGTGCCGTGAACGTCTCGAAGGCCAAGCTTGAGGGACTGTTCGCCGACGAACTCGCCTTGTTGCAGCCGACTCCCGGCTACATGCGGCTACTCAAGGAGTCCGTGCTGCGCATCTGGAAGGCGCGAAAGGCAGCCGTCCGCGAGGAGCTCGACAGAGCCGAGCGCGCCGCGAAGGCGATTCAAGAAAAGCTCGACCGGCTGGACGAAGCATTCCTGTTCGAACGGTCGATCGACATCGGAACTTACGACCGCCACGCCGAGAAACTGCGCGAGGAGCTCACCCTGGCGCGGATCGACCGCCACTCCGGCCAGCTCGATGAACTCGACGTAGAAGGCATCCTGGCGTTCGCAGAACGCGTCCTGCCGCGCGCCGATGACCTCTGGGTCCAGGCGTCGCTCGAACAGCGGCAGCGGTTCTAACAACTGTTCTTTCCGAACGGAATTGCGTTCGACGGAAATCGGTTTGTTGGAACCGGCGTAACCGCACCGGCCTTCAGCTACTTGCGGGAAATCAGAACTGAAAATGAAGGTTTGGTGGGCCTCAGCGGGAAAACACCGGTTGGGGTGCCGGGAGTCCGGCACTCGGGTGGGTGCGATTAACTCCGCGATTCACCTGATGAGTTGAGCCTCGGAGCGGGTGGCGCCCGACGGGGCCGCCCCGCCCGCCGCGCAGGCGCCACGCTCGTGACAGGCGCGTTTGGCGCCGAGGACCGGGGTGGCCGCGGGTGGGGCTGTCGGGCGACAGGGCCCGCGACCACCTCACCACAAGCGAATCGCGGGTTTAGGCGGCGCCCGGCCCCGGGTCGAGCGCGGGGCGGCTGGAACGCGACCCGCTGCGGAATTCAGTCAGTCGCGCAGGCACGGGCCGACGGCGGCACGATGCTCACGATAGTTACGAAGGCACGCTCTCACCTCGCGTGTCCTACTGCAAGCGGGGGTCGAACACGATTTTCAGCCCTCGGCCGGATCGCAGATCGGCAAAGACGCCCTGCCAGTCGGCGAGCGGCGCCACGTACGAGACCAGCGGCTCGAGCGCGACCCGGCGCGTCTCGACGAGTGACATCGCACGTCGCCACGAACGAGGCGTCGATGCGAAGCCAGACGTCATGACGAGCTCCTTGCGGAACAGGTTGTCGAGCGGCACGGTGACGTCCCGGCCAAAGACGCCGACCTGCACGTAGCGCGCGCCACGGCCCGCCGCCTCGAAGCACGTCGCGGCTCCGCCTGCTGCGCCCGAGCATTCGATCACCACCTGGGCGCCGGGCTGAGCGGCGTGGGCCGTGGCGAACCCGAGGTTCCGCGCGACTGCCAGCCGCGCCTCGTCCCGCGGCAGCCCGACGATCGACACCTCCCCGCCGAAGGCGCGGGCCACCTGCGCGGCGAGGAGTCCCACCGGGCCTGGCCCCGTCACCAGCACGCGATCGCCCGGCGCCACCCTGGATGGATCGCAGAGACACTGGCACACGCAGGCCAGCGGCTCGATCAGCACCGCCGCATGCTCGTCGAGCCACCCGGGAATCCGGTGGAGGTTCGCGGCGGGCACCACCAGTTGCCGCGCGAACGCGCCGTCGACGAACGAGCCAATCGAGCGGCGCTCCGGGCAGAGATTGACCTGCCCTTCCCGGCACCAGGCGCAATGACCGCAGGTCGAGTAGTACGTTTCTGAAACGACTGACGTCCCGAGCCAGGACGGATCGACGGTCTCTCCCACCGCAGACACCACGCCCGAGACCTCGTGCCCCATCGTCACGGGCGGCCTGCATTGGAACTCGCCCGCCTCGATGTGCAGATCCGTGCCGCAGATGCCGGCGCCGTGGACCTCGATGATGACCTCGCCCCGTGCGGGCGGACGCTCCTCCCGTTCGGTGATGGCCACGTTGCCGGGGCCGGGCGCAAGCTTGGCAAGCCCGATCAACAGTCCAACTCCGTGACTCGCGCCGCTGCGCGTGCTCGCCGCCGATCGGTCAGCGGGCGCCGACCGTGCGGGCAGGATGCTGAATCAGGGGAACCCTTGGATCCGGAGGAGGCCACTTCGACCGCACGTGGGCATAGCGAGGGTCGTCTGTGGCCGCCATGGATCGCATGCTGCCCGCCAGCGTATTGAGATAGTACGCGTCGTATCCGTGCGCCGCGACGAACGGGTGATAGCCGCTGCGGACGATCACGACATCCCCGTCGGTGACTGTGAGCGCCTGATCCGAACGTCCGTCGGCCGTATAGAGGCGCTGAATGCCATATGCGCTGGGGTTACCGAATCGATAGTAGTAGGTTTCGTCGAGGTCGGCCTCGCCCGGCGGCCTGTGCCGATCGTGTTTGTGCGGAGGATAGCTCGACCAGTTTCCGCCGGGCGTCAGCACCTCGCACACGAGCAGCCGATCGCCCTTGGCCGAGGGTGGCAGGATGTCGATGATCTGTCGCGTGGCGTTGCCGCCGCCGCGCACCTCGAAGCCGCAATCCTCGGGTCTGATCTCGCGCGCCGGATGCCGCTCGCTCGTCGGCGCGCGACAGTCGGCCACCTCCGTGGTCTGCACCGCACGCACTTCGAAGCTGGTTCGCGGCGGCAGGTACACGGCGTGAGGATAGTCGGCAAACACGTTCCGGCGTGGTCCGAGACGGACTGTGCGCGGCTGGCCGGGAGACCATGTGACGGTCGCCAGACCGGACAGGAGCACGAGACAGGCCTCGTCGCCGCCCGTGCGGGCGACCCAGCGGTCGCCGGCCACAATCCGCCGCGCCGCGAAGCGCACGTATCGCCATCGGGCCCGCCGCGGGCCGACCGACACGAGCAGTCCCGATTGTCTTTCGCGCAGGGCGCGAGAACGCTGGAGCGGTGTCCACTTTCTCATGATGACCTAGGTTCCTCTCCGCCCCGAGCCGGGCACGCTGTGCGCGCCTTCCTCTGCAGCCGGCGCGACGGACGCCACGCCGACCGTCTGCCCGCTCTCACGAGCACGGGTGGCAGCGATGCCGATGCGCAGCGATTCGACCCCGTCGTCCACGGTAATTGGCGGCGGCCGGTCGTGCAGGACGTTGTCCACGAAGTTCTCGAGCTGCGAGGTGTACGCGTCTCGAAACCGCTCCATGAAATAGGGAACGACGTCGTACGACACATTTCCCTTGGTCATCAGGAGCAGCGGCGTCTCTCGCAGGTACCCGACGCGCAAGGTGCCGCCGGTGCCGAGGATCTCCGTGTTGATGTCGTAGCCGTACACGCCGTTGCGGGTGAGATCCACGGCGCCGAGTTTCCCGCTGGTGAACTGGAGCGTCACGATGGCATTGTCGATATCCCCCACTTCTCCGAGCTCCGGATAGGCCAGCACACCGCCAATCGCCTGCACGCGCTCGACCTCGCCCATGAACCAGCGGGCCAGATCGAAGTCGTGAATCCCCTGGTCGATGATCATGCCGCCGCTGTTGCGCGGATCGGCGTACTCCACCGACGGCCGGAACGGATCGCGCGAGGTCGATCTGAACACCACCGGGTCACCAATCGCGCCTGCTTCGATCTGGCGTTTCGCCGAAGCATAGCCACGGTCGAACCGGCGCATGAACCCGAGCTGGAAGAACACGCCGGAAGCCTCGACGGCAGCTTTCATGGCCAGCGCTTCCTCGAGTGACAGCGCAGCCGGCTTCTCGCAGAAGATGGCCTTGCCGCGGGCAGCGGCGGCCTGCGTCAGGGCACAATGCGTCCGCGTCGGGCTCACGATGACGACCGCGGTGACGCTCGAGTCCTCGAGAAGACCGGCGGGATTGTCGTACCAGCGCGGGACGTCGTACTCGCGCGCGATCCCGGCGGCCACGGCCTGCTCCACGTCGGCGACCGCGACCAGCCGCACAGATGGGATGCGGGTGGCAAGGTCCCGAGCGTACACGCGCCCGAGACGTCCCAGTCCGATCAGACCCACGTTGAGCCGGGCCATGCCCGTTCCAGTCAGGTTCTCTATGTCCACGCCCAATTATCGTCCTTCTGTCGAGGTCTTCGTCACGAGGACTATGGGGACTGTCTGATCGGCAGGGACGGTCTCGCCTCGAATCAGTCTGTCCGCGCTCTCGACCGCGAGCCGGCCCATGTCGCGGGGGGACTGCGCGACCGACGCCGCCATCCGGCCCGCTTCGATGGCGGCACGGGCATCGTCGAGCGCGTCGAATCCGATGACGCGCACCTTGCCGGTGCGGTTCGTTGCAGCGATGGCCTCGACGGCACCGAGCGCCATGAGGTCGTTGGCCGCAAAGAGGGCGTCGATGTCGGGGTGCGCCTGCAGCATGTTCTGAAACACCGTGAACCCCTGGTCCCGCTCCCAGTTCGCTGGCTGGCTCGCGACGATGGTGACGCCCGGTGCCCTCGCGACCGCGTCGCGAAAACCACGCAGCCGCGAATCACCGGTCTCGTGGCCCGGTATCCCTTCGAGGATTGCCACCCTGGCCCGGCCGTCGGTCGACTGCAGCAGGAACTCTCCGGCCAGCCGGCCACCTTCGTAGTTGTCCGAGCCGACGAAGGTTCCGAGCTTGACGTTCGCCGCAGCGGCCGCGTCGGGATCGACGCGGGTATCGGCGATGACGATGGGGATGCCGGCTCGAGTCGCCTTGGCCAGAACCGACACGACCTCTTTCGAACCGCTGGGCGTGACGCACAGCGCTTTCACACCGGTCTGGATCAGGTTCTCGATGATCTGGGTCTGTTTCTCGACGTCCAGCTCCCGCTCGGCCGCCTGCACCACCAGGTCCAGGCCGAGCCGGTTGGCGGCCTCTTCTGCGCCGCGTTTCATGTCGAGAAAGAACGGGTGGTTCAACGTCTTCATGACGAACGCGATGCGGCCCCGGCCTGGTGTGCCGGCGTCGGTCGCCGGTCGGTTGCACGCGGCGTGCACACCCCCCAAGGCGACCGCAATGAGGACCGTTCCCACCGGAAGAAAAAAGGTCCGCCGTGTGAGGCGGCGTTCGAAGCGGCGCGACCGGGTTGACGCCTCGCGTTTACGGATCGTGCGGGCCGATCTCCGCCAGACCATAGGTCCACTCCTTGTCAGCCTTCAACGCCACGGGGCTAGCGGCGGCGTTTGAGCGACGTATCGATCAACACGGCGCCGATGATGACGACCCCAATCACGAGCTGCTGCACGAACGATGAGACATTCAGAAGGTTGAGACCGTTGCGCAGCACACCCATGATCAGTGCGCCGATGAGCGCCCCCACCAGTGTGCCCTCGCCTCCGAAAAGGCTGGTTCCGCCAATGACCGTGGCCGCGATGGCGTCCAGCTCGTACATGATGCCTGCCGTCGGTTGCGCCGAATTCAGCCGGGCGGTCAGCACGACCGCGGCCACGCCGCTGGTCGAACTGCACACGACGTACGCACCGGTCTTGTGCAGTCTGACCGGAACGCCCGACAGCCGACTGGCCTCCTCGTTGCCGCCGATGGCATAGATGCTGCGCCCGAAGACCGAGTGCGCCAGCGCCACGTGCGCGACTCCATAGACCAGGAGCGTTATCAGCACCGGCGCCGGCACGCCCAGCGGGCGCGCGGTCGCAATCAGTCGAAAGGTCTCGTCGAAGCCCGAAATCGGCCGCCCCTCGGCCCATATCAGGGCCAGCCCGCGCGCAATGCTCATCATCCCCAGGGTCGCGATGAATGGCGGCAGATTGCCACGCGTCACCACGAGACCGTTGAGCAGGCCGCAGGCTGCCGCGCTCGCAAGCGCGAGCGTGACTGCGAGGGGGACCCCGGCACCAGCCTGCAGTGCGCTCGCCAGGACAACGCCCGAGAACGCCAGCACGGAGCCGACTGACAGATCGATGCCACCGGAGATGATCGCGAAGGTCATCCCGGCCGCGACGATTGCGTTGATCGCGCTCTGCTCGAGGACGTTCAGGAGGTTTGGAACGGTCAGGAAGTGCGGCGTCAGGATCCACAGCACGCAACCGAGACAGAGCAGGCCGATGAGCGTTCCGAACTGGCGGGCGCTGGTGCCGTCCGGCGCTCGTGCCATCACGAAGCCACTCCGAACGCCGTGCGCATGACCTCGGCTTCGGACGCCGCCCTGGCATCGAACTCGCCCTGCACCCGACCCTGTCGCATCACGAGCACCCGGTCGCTCATTCCGAGCACCTCGGGCAGATCGGATGACACCATGATCACGCCTGCACCGCGCGCAACCAGGGCATTCATCAGGTCGTAGATATCGCGCCGCGCGGCCACGTCGATGCCCCGGGTGGGTTCGTCGAAGATGAAAACCCCGGCGTGTCCCGCCAGCCATTTCGCCAGCACGACCTTCTGCTGGTTGCCCCCGCTCAACCATCGCGTGATGCGGTCCGGGCCAGGCGTCCTGATGCGCAGCTGGTCGATCATGCGCTGCGCCTCGGCGCGCTCCCGTGTACCGTCCACCAGTCCCCACCTCGAAAGTCGACGATGATTCGGCAATGCGATGTTGTGCTGGACTGAAAGGCTCAGCACCAGACCGTGCGCCTTGCGATCCTCGGGCAGGAACGCGAGGCCGTGGCGCGCGGCTGCAGCCGGCGTCTTCAGGCGCGCGGCCTGCCCCCTGATCGTGATCCGTCCGGCGTCGATCGGGTCTGCGCCCATGATGGCTCGAGCCAGCTCGGTCCGTCCGGCGCCGACCAGTCCGGCTATTCCGAGGATCTCGCCCGCGTGCAGCGACAAAGAGATGTCGTGGAGGATCCCGCGTCGGCAGAGGCCTTCCACCCGGAGCAGCTCGCCGCCGCGCACGACCGGCCGCCGGGGGTACTGGTCGGACACGTCGCGGTTCGCCATCAACTGCACGAGCCCGGCGGCTGTCACGTCGGCCAGCGCACACGTCGCCACGTTCCGCCCGTCACGCAGCACCGTCACCCGATAGCCGATTCGGAAGACCTCGTTCATCCGGTGCGAGATGTACACGATGGCGACCCCTCGAGCGGTCAGCCGCGCGATGGCCGCAAACAGCTGCTCGACTTCCACACCGGTCAGGGCCGAGGTCGGCTCGTCCATGACCAGCACGCGAGCCTGATCGGCCAGGGCGCGCGCGAGCTCCACCATCTGCTGCTGCGCGAGTCCGAGCCCGCCTGCGGGCCGCCTGACGTCGATCGTCTGGCCCAAGCCGTTCAGCAGGCGTTCGGCATCCTGCCTCATCCGGCGCCAGTCCACGAGACCCCATCGCCGGGGCGCCTTTCCGAGGAATACATTCTCCGCGACCGAGAGATGCGGAATGAGGGTCAGCTCCTGATAGACGATACTGATACCGAGCTGCCGGGCATGATCGGGTCCCCTGATTTCCACGCGTTGGCCAGCGAAGCGGATCTCGCCGCTGTCTTTCCCGACTGCGCCGCTCAGGATTTTCACGAGGGTGGACTTGCCCGCTCCGTTTTCCCCGAGCAGCACGTGCACCTCGCCCGGGCGCAGCTCCAATGCGACGTCGTTCAGCGCAACGACGCCCGGGAACTGCTTGCAGATGCCGCGCATCTGCAGCAGCAGAGTCGTGTCAGCAGCAGCCGGAGCCGTCAATGCACGCTCACACGCGTCCGCCGTCGCACACCCGTCGAGGTCCTGCTGACGTCATGCCGCGGGAGCTCGCCCGCGCTCGACGCGCGCCGGCGGACGCGCGCCGTGTGCAGCGCCTGCCCAGACTCATCTCGTTCCGCGGACGGGAAGGATGGACCGCAGCGCGTTCCTGATCCGGGTGAGACACCGGGCGGCAAGTTGCGCTGTGCGCGAGGAACGGCGCAGTATACGTTCACGCTCATCGACACTATCAAGCGGAGGTCTGGGTGTTCAAGTGCACCCGCGGTGCCTCCGGTCGGACCGGGGAGAGTCCTGCATGAGTGACGCGCCGGAGTACGATGTGTTGACGATGGGGCGCAGCTGCATCGATCTCTACGCGCACGAAATCGGCGTGCCGCTCACCCGGGTCAAGTCGTTCGATGCGTACGTTGGCGGCTGCCCGACGAACATCAGCGTGGGGACACGCCGCCTCGGCCTGCGCTCGGCCCTGTTGACCGCCGTGGGCGAGGACGAGGTCGCCGACTTCGTGCTGGCGTTCCTCCGGCAGGAAGGCGTGGAGACGCGCTTCATTCCACGCAAGGCCGGCCGCCGTACGAGCGCCGTGATCATGAGCATCCAGCCGCCGGACACGTTCCCGCTGACGTTCTATCGGGACAACTGCGCAGACCGCGCGCTCGACCTGGACGACGTGCGGGCGGCGCCCGTCGATCGCTCGCGCGTGCTGCTCGTGACCGGGACGGGACTGGGCTACGAACCGAGCCGCTCCGCGACGATCTTCGCGACCGAACGGGCGCGCGCGACGGGTGCACGCGTCGTGGTCGACATCGACTACCGCCCGGGCGAGTGGGCCTCCGTCGAGCACTTCGGCGTGCACATGCGCGCGCTGCTGCCTTCTGCGCACCTGGCGGTGGGCACCGACGAAGAGCTCCGCGCGGCGAGCGGCGAGGCTGAATCCGCGTCGGGTGCGGAGCGGCTGCTGCGGCTCGGCCTCGACGCGCTCGTCCTGAAGCGAGGGGCTGAGGGCGCGGTCATCTTCAGGCGCGATCACGCTCCGGTTGTCGTGCCCGCGTTCCGGATTGAGGTGCTGAACGTGCTCGGCGCCGGCGATGCGTTCGCCAGCGGACTCCTGTATGGCAGCCTGCAGGGCTGGCCGCTCGAACGCGCCGTTCGCATGGCTTGCGCGACCGGTGCGATCGTCGTCACGCGGCACGGGTGCGCCAACTTCATGCCGACGCTCGCAGAGGTGGAGGACTTCGTCGCGTCGCACGGCGGGTGGTAGGTGGGGCCGTCCGGCGCGCCCGCGAGGAGCGCGGCGCGGGGCGAAGGGGTCCCCGCGAGCGCCCGAGCCGGGGTCCGGGGCGGAGCCCTCAGGAGGCGCGCCGGCGGCGCGCCCGCGAGGAGCGCGGCGCGGGGCGAAGGGGTCCCCGCGAGCGCCCGAGCCGGGGTCCGGGGCGGAGCCCCGGTAAAAGAAGGAGAACCAGCGTGGCCAACAGCAGGCGTCTCACCATGGGTCAGGCGTTGGTGGAATTCCTGGCGCAGCAGTACACCAGCGTCGACGGGGTCGAGCGGCCGTTCTTCGGGGGCGTCTTTGCGATCTTCGGGCACGGGAACGTCGCCGGGGTCGGCGAAGCGCTCCGACAGGCCGGCGACCGACTGCGCTGCTACCTTCCCCGCAACGAACAGGCGATGGTGCACACGGCTGTCGGGTTCGCAAAGATGTCGAACCGGAAACGGGCGCTGGTCTGTACGAGCTCCATCGGACCGGGCGCAACCAACATGCTGACGGGGGCGGCAGTGGCGACGATCAACCGGCTGCCGGTGCTCCTCCTGCCCGGTGACATTTTCTCGTCACGCGGACCCGCACCTGTTCTTCAACAGCTCGAATCGGCGTCCTCCCAGGACATCTCGGTGAACGACTGTCTCAGGCCGGTCTCCCGCTACTGGGATCGGATCCACCGTCCCGAGCAGCTCATCACGGCGCTTCCCGAGGCCCTGCGGGTTCTCACGTCTCCTGCCGAAACAGGCGCAGTTACGGTCTGCCTGCCGCAGGACGTGCAGGCCGAGGCGTTCGACTATCCGCCGGAGCTGTTCGAGAAGCGGGTGTGGACCATTCCGCGTCCCCGACCGGACGCGCGGCTCCTGCGCCGCGCGGCGGAGATCCTGCGCTCGTCCCGGACGCCGCTGATTATCGCGGGCGGTGGTGTCATCTACAGCGAGGCCACAGAGACCCTGCGCCGATTCGCCGAGCAGACCGGCATTGCCGTCGTCGAGACGCAGGCGGGCAAGGGGGCGCTGGCCTTCGATCATCCGCAGGCGCTCGGTGCCGTCGGTGTGACGGGGACGCCCGGCGCGAACCGTCTGGCGCGCGAAGCCGACGTCGTGGTGGTGGCAGGTTCCCGCCTGAGCGACTTCACGACGGCGTCGAAGACGGCGTTTCAGCACCCGGATGTCCGGTTCATCACGGTCAACATCACTGAATTCGATGCCGGCAAGCACCAGGCGCTGCCGCTCGTCGGAGACGTGGGCGCGACCTTCGACGAGTGGCTGCCGATGATGGACGGCTGGCGCACCACGCCCGCGTATCGTGAGCGCGTCGCTCTCGAGAAGGCGGACTGGGAACGCGAAGTCGATCGGATCTATCACCTCGATCATGGCCCGGTCATCAGCCAGGGTGAGGTGATTGGCGTGCTGAACGACTTCACCGGCCCGCGCGACGTGATCGTGAACGCCGCGGGCAGCCTGCCTGGAGATCTGCACAAGCTGTGGCGAACGCGGGATCCCAAGCAATACCATCTCGAATACGGCTATTCGTGCATGGGGTACGAAATCGCGGCGGGGCTCGGGATCAAGATGGCCGCACCCGATCGCGACGTCTACGTCCTCGTGGGTGACGGATCGTACCTGATGATGGCGCAGGAGATCGTGACTGCCGTCCAGGAAGGCGTGAAGCTGACGATCCTCGTGCTCGACAACCACGGGTTCGCGAGCATCGGGGGCCTGTCCCGGGCCGTCGGGTGCGAAGGGTTCGCGACGGAGTATCGCTACCGCGACAGCCGCAGCGGACGGCTCGAAGGCGAACGGCTGCCGGTCGATTTCGTGCAGAACGCCGCGTCGCTCGGGGCTGTCGCCACCCGCGCGTGCACGCCGGACGCGATCCGGACCGCGCTCGACTCGGCGCGCGCGAGCGATCGGACGACCGCGATCGTGATTCCCGTCGAGCTCGACGAGCGCGTGGGTGGCTACGAGTCCTGGTGGGATGTGCCCGTTGCGCAGGTCTCGACGGCCCGGGCGGTGCAGGAGGCCCGCCGGGAGTACGACCGCGCGCGCGGCGCAGAGCGACACTACCTGTAGGCCGGCCTTCAGCACCGGAGTCCCTGCGTGATCCGCATCGCGAATGCCCCCTGCTCGTGGGGTGTGCTCGAGTTCGAATCCAAGGCCGATACTCCCACGTATGCGCGTGTCCTTGACGAGATTGGCGACTCCGGGTACGCGGGCACGGAACTGGGTGACTGGGGGTTCATGCCGACCGACCCGATCCGGCTGCGCGACGAGGTCGACCGCCGCGGGCTCGCGCTGTTGGGGGCGTTCGTGACGATCCGGCTTGCCGATCCCGGGACGTACGACGTCAGCGCGAGCAGGGCCGTCGCAACCGCACGGCTGCTGGCCGCAGTGTCGGGCACGTCTCCGCTGATCGTGTCGTCCGACGAACCGGCAGCCGATGTGGTGCGAGCTCGTCACGCTGGCCGGATTCAGCCGTCCGAAGCGCTATCCGACGCGCAGTGGACCGTTGCCGCCTCCGGCGTGGAACGGCTTGCGCGCGCCGTGCGCGACGAGACGGGGCTCCGCACGGTCTTTCATCACCACTGTGGCGCGTTTGTCGAGACCGCGCCCGAGATCGACGCGCTGATGCGGCGCACCGACGAATCACTCGTCGGTCTGTGCCTCGATACCGGGCACATCACCTACGCTGGAGGATCACCGCTCGAGCTGCTCCGCCGCTACGCCGCGCGCATCTGGCACGTGCACTTCAAGGATTGCGAGCCGGCGGTGGCCGCGCGTGCAAGACTGGAAGGCTGGGACTACCAGGCAGCCGTCCGTCATGGCGTGTTCTGCGAGCTCGGAAGAGGGGACGTCGATTTTCCCGGGCTGCTGGAGGGCTTGCGCGACCGCGGCTACGCTGGTTGGATCGTGGTCGAGCAGGACGTCCTGCCCTCCATGGGCTCGCCGTTCGAGAGCGCGCGGCGCAACCGCCAGTACCTCAGATCGCTGGGGGTGTGACCGTCAATGTGAGCGCTGGGTGAGGAGCTGCTCACAAGACAGACTGCCAACATACCTTCACTGGTCCTCACGCATACCATCGTTCTTCGAGCATGGGCATCTCAACCTTGCGCGTCCACGGCGTGGCCGTCCGGCAGATCTCACGCAGCTCGTCCACGCGCCGTCGTCCTTCGGTTTCGAGGAACCGTTCCCTGTCCGGACCACTCAGGGCCACCGCATCGGCCCAGACGGCGCGCCCGGCAATGATGCCGCTCGCACCGGCCTGACAGGCGAGACGTGCCTGGCGAACGAAGACCTCGTACGGCACGCCCGCGCTCAGCAGCGCCCAGGGGACCGCACACGCGTCGTTCAATTCCGCGAGGGCGTCGGCCCACACCTGCTCATTTCTTTCCGCTTTCACGTCGAGCGGAAACTCCATCTTCATGATCGCAACGCCCCGTCGGGAGAAATGCCGCGCGGCCGCAATCACGGCTTCCCGGCGCTGCCAGTTGTCCAGATCACGTGACGGATCCGGGGAATAGGTTATGGGCTCCAGGAAGAGCGGTACTTCCTCGCTGGCACAATCGGCCACGACGCGATCCACGATGCTCGTCTTGTCTCGCGCATCGTCCGCATCGGGATGGTAGTAGAGGAGCAGTTTGGCGCCCGCAAAGCCCGCGCGCTTCAGTTTCGCGACAGACCAGCCTGGAATGAAACGGGGTTTTCGCTGACTGGGATGCGGCCGGTAGTCAGTCACCTCGAGCGGGGCGAGCGTGCCCACGGCACCCGGGATGACACGATTGATCAGGGCGCGAGCCCCGTAATCCGGATCGATCAGTACGGCCGTCGCGCCTTCGGCGAGTCGGGCGACGCTCGTCTTGAAGCCGACGACGTCCTCGTAGGCGACCGGTGTGTGATGCTTCTGAAGCTCCGCAATGAGATTGTCACGATGGTCGATCGCGAGGATGCAGAAGGTGCCCTCGTCGCCGCTGCACTGCGCCAGGCGGCGAAAGAGTCCCAGGTTCGACATGTCCGTGTATGTTACCGCAGGCGCCGTTCGAAGCGTCCAAGGGGTTCAGGTCTTCGGAGAGCCCGTCGACTCACCAGATTACTTTCACGGCCCCCGACGCGACGATATCCGTGTCGCGCGTGATCAGCGGGAGGCCGAGGTCGTCAGCGGCGGCGACGATCAGCGCGTCGAACGGATCGCGGTTGAACCGCAGCTCGTCGGCCTGGAACACCTGCTCTGTCGTCAGGTCGTGGGCCTGGTAGGCGGGGTTCGTAAAGAGATCGACGAAGAAGGCGCGGGTCGTGCGGCGCAGGTTCACCTTGCCCGCGCGCGCCAGCAACGTGACTTCCCAGATCACCGCCGCGGGCACGTAGATCACCGTCTTGCGAGCTTCGGCCGCGCGGTAGCACGCCGCGGCCCCGGATCCGAGCCCGCGACCGGCGGCGTGATACAGGAGCGCATGCGTGTCAGTGACGGCGGCTTCGATGCGCGCCACGCTCACTTCTTCCGGATCCGCTTCGACGCCCCGAACACCGGACGCTCTTCGTGCAGGACGAACGGCCGCGAGAGCGACGTCTGAAACAGCCCGATGATCTCTTCGGCGCCCTTCAGCAACAGACCGTCGTCAGGGAGATCGATGGTCCCGACGACCGACCGCGAGGGCTCCGATGCCCCGAGCCGGCCCGCCCGCGCTTCGTCAATCAACTGGTCGACTGCTTCGCTGAGGCTGCCGCCCGCGATCACCCGTGCCCGGCCTTTCAACCAGATCAGGTTGTCCTGGTCCAACGTCAGGGAAACAGCTTTTTTCGGCATGACTATGTTCTATACGATGAATATACCACGTCGGATTACCCTTCGCGCCGGCCGGTTCTCGTGGGCCCGTCCACTATCGGCGCCGCTCTGGCGGCGTGGCCCTTCCTCCATGGGCCGCGGAATGCACGAGGAACGCCTCCGGGCCGTATAATCCCGCTCGATCATGACTCGCAGGGAGTTCGGCGCGGCGTTGGTTGGCGGCGCGGCGGCCGCCTCGCTGTTCCCGACGGCCGTGGCCGCACGGCGGCGGGCAGCCCTTCGCGTGAATGGCGAGCGCCTGAACGCCAGGCTCGCCGAGATCGGCCGCTTCGGCGCGAACCCGCAGGGCGGCGTCACGCGGCTCGGCTACTCCGAAGAGGACCGCCAGGCCCGCGCGCTCGTCGCGACCTGGATGCGCGACGCCGGCCTCGATCCGTCGACCGACTTCGCTGGCAACCTCTTCGGACGCCGCGCCGGCAGCGAGCCGGCGCTTCGTCCGCTCGTCTTCGGGTCGCACGTGGACTCGGTTCCGGAGGGCGGCAACTTCGACGGCAACGTCGGCGTGCTGGCGGCGATCGAGGTCGCGCGCACGCTGCGCGAGCGCGGCACGACACCGCGGCATCCGATCGAGGTCGTCGTCTGGGCGAACGAGGAAGGCGGGCTCTTCGGCAGCCGCGCGGTCAGCGGCCAGTTCGACGCCTCCGAGCTGTCGCACGTCACCATGTCCGGGAAGACCGTCAAGGACGGCATCGCGTTCGTCGGCGGCGATCCCGATCGGATCGACGAGGTCCGGCGCTCGCGCGGCGACATCGCCGGCTACATCGAGCTGCACATCGAGCAGGGCGGAGTCCTCGAGGCCGAGCGCACCACGATCGGCGTCGTCGAGGGCATCGTCGGAATCCGGTGGTGGAACGTCACGGTGACCGGCTTCGCGAATCATGCAGGGACAACGCCGATGGATCGGCGGCAGGACGCGATGCTCGCGGCCGCGCGATTCATCGACATGGTCAACCGTGTCGTCACCAGCGCTCCTGGCCGCCACGTCGGGACGGTGGGTCGTATCCGTGCGGTGCCGGGCGCGCCGAACGTCATCCCGGGCACGGTCGAGTGCTCGCTCGAGCTGCGCGATCTGGACGATGGGCAGATCCTCAGGCTGTTCGAAGGTATTCGGGGCGAGGCCCGCAGGATCGCGGAGGCGACCGGGACGTCAATCGCCTTCGACGAGCTGCACGTGAACGCCCCGGCGCCGAGCGATCCGCGGATGCGGCAGGTGATCGCGGACTCGGCCGCATCGCTCGGCCTCTCGAGCCGCGCCATGCCGAGCGGCGCCGGCCACGACGCGCAGGCGATGGCGCAGCTCGGGCCAATGGGGATGATCTTCATCCAGAGCGTCGGCGGCATCAGCCACTCACCGAAGGAGTTCTCGCACGCCGCCGACATCGTCCACGGCGCGAACGTGCTGCTCGGCGCGGTGCTGGCGGCCGACCAGACGCGATGATCCCGGGGCGGAATTCTATTTCAGACTAGTCGCGCCCGACGACCTCGGTGGAGAAGCGTACGCGAGTGAACAGCTCCGGGATGTGAGAGTCCCACACGCCGTGAGGGCTCCACGCCCAGCCGCCGGGATCCGTCGCCGGCGGCGCCTCCTTGTACTGGTTGAACCGCGAGAAATCCATGCGCCACTCGTCGCCGTCGCGCGGCGGCAGCGCGCGGCCGTCGGGCATGGCCAGGGGCTCGAGCGAGCGCCACGGGATGCGGAGCTCCACGGTCCAGCCCCGATCCCGGTCGCCGTTGTCGTTGATCGTGCCGTCCACCTGAACCGCCGTCTCCAGGCCGGGCATGTCCCAGTTCCAGTAGCCGATGCGCGGGCCGCGCGGATGCGGCCGGAAGCCGACGCCATTGAAGGGCCTCACCCCGGGGCGCGAGCGATCGAACTCCGGCCGACGCGCGTAGCCGCTCGACTCGAACTCCCGCTCCCAGATGAAGAAGACCTCGTAGATCGTGCCAAAGGCGTTGATTTCGAACTCGTAGTACGCGTCACGCCCGGCGATGAACAGCTCGACGTCGTTGTTCTCGTAGATCGGCGCGTCGCGCTCGGTCAGGGTGGCTTCGACGAATGGCTCCTCGATCCAGTAGCCGACGTAGAGGCTGTGGTCGTCCCAGAGCACCGCCGCGCGTGTGTCGTGGATGCCCGGTCGTCCGCCCACGAGGTCCGCGAAGCGCGGCGAGCGCTCCGCGGACTGCCAGGCCGCCTCGTCGAGCCGGCCGTCGACGAGAATCGGAGTCGAGGTGCGCCGCGCGACGTAGCGCGCGATGCGGTCCTCCGGCCAGGGGAACGGCCAAGGCTGCGCCGGCATGGCGCCGCATGTTAGCAGCACGGCCGCCAGCGTGAACCCCCACGATCGAAGTGTCCGGCCGACTTTCTCGCCGCGCCAGGTGGCGGCACTACCCGACGACTTGCCATTCATTCGGGGGTAGCTTACCTGGTCTGAAGCTCGTGGGGCGCCGTCCTCCTCGACGGCCGAATCCCGCCTGCCATCGTCTGAACTGAGGACGTGGAGCCGATGGACGTTCCCCGGGAGGAGCCATGCTCGCACACGTGATTCTGGCGATGCTCATTGCAGGTCCGAGCGTGGCGCCCCCCGCCCTCCAGGCAGGTGCCGCCGGTCAGCCTCCCGCTTCCACGGGTCAGGCCGACAAGCCGTGGCCGCCTGTGGGCGTCCTCGAGCCGGGTCCGGACGTCAAATCGCCTCGCGTGGTGCGCGAGCAACATCCCGGCTACACCGCGGCCGCGATGCGTGCCAGGATCCAGGGCGCTGTCAGGATGGAGGCGGTGATCGAGAAAGACGGCTCCGTCGGCGAGGTGCGCGTCACCCAGTCTCTCGACCGGGAGCACGGCCTGGACGACGGGGCGGTCAAGGCACTCAGGAATTGGCGGTTCGAGCCCGGCACGAAGGATGGGGCGGCCGTGCCCGTGCTCGTCGTGGTCGAGATGACCTTCACGCTCCGCAAGTAGCGCAGCCTTCAAGTCGTCGCCCGCAGCCGTGGCGTGCGGCGGCTCGAGCTGGCCGCCCCTCTTGCCATTGCCCTGGGGCTCGCTCATTCCCCTCCTGCGACCGCGCCTGCCAGGAGCACTACGTCAGATTCCCCCTCACCGACTGCGGCAAAGATGGAACGGCTGTCGGACGCCCACGGCAGGCGTCGGGCGATGAACGTGGCACGACCTCCAAAATCCGTGAGCTGCCGGAAGGTACCATCAGCGGTCGACACCGCCAAGATATTGGAGGTTCCGTTGTCGACCAGCGGCAGCGCGAGCCACTTTCCGTCCGGTGAAACGACGGGCTGCATCACGACCGAACGGTCGCTGTGGCCCCT
>DASPFV010000325.1:0-25102 GCA_035620975.1 Vicinamibacterales bacterium | reverse complement strand
ATGTGACCCGACTACCGCAGGCAGGACATCTTATCCACAGCGTGAGGATTGCTCCGCCGATAAGTGCCAGAACAAACCCGCTTAGCCATATTAGCCCTGAGGCATCATCGTCAGCGACTCCCCAAACCAAGGACGATAGGATGACAGCAATGCCGCCGATGGTGAATATTGCGATCGCCGAGTACAGCTTCCAATTCTGACCTGTCTTTGCGGCGAGTGTTCGAGTGTTCATCCATTTCTTCCAAGGTAGTCAAGTCAGTAATCCACTTTACTGAGGCATCCACTACATCTTGGGGTCGCGTGTCGGCTGACGGCGCCTGCGGCCCCGCGGGTCGCGACGCGTCGCTGTACGGCACCGGGTCGACCTGGAGAGCCTGGCGCGAGCCGCAAGAACACCAGGGCCCCGGGAGCGCGATCGGCGGCGATTGAACCAGCACGTGAACTAGTCGAGACAGTAGTCCAGATGCGCAGGGCGGACGGCGTACGAGCGAGGCCCGTTTTGTCCCGCCTCGCGGAAGCGGGCCTCTGACGCCCAGGGCCGGCGCGGCGCAGTAGCGGCGGCTCCTGACCGAGAAGGCCCAAACGTTCCATTCGGTCACGGCCGGCCGCCGGCCATCAGTACAATTCAGCGACTTACGCGGTCACGTCTTCAGCGCGAAGTAGTTAGAGAGAGGGCGGCTGTGGACCGATTGCCCCCCGTTCCTATCTCCCATTTCCCATCGCAATCGAGGTCCTGGCCTTCAGGGAACGCTGGTATCGCAGGATCGCCTCGAGCAGCGCTTCCGCGATCGTCTGGCGGTAAGCGGCCGACTTGAGCAGCTGGCCGTCCTCCTTGTTGGTGACGAACGAGATCTCGGCGAGCACGCTCGGCATGCCGGCCCCGATGAGGACCACGAAGGGCGCCTGCTTGACGCCGAGATTGCGCACGTCCCGGTTCTTCGCCGACAGGCGCTCCACCATGGCCTTCTGCACCGTGCCGGCGAAGTCGCGCGACTCGTTGATCTTGTTGTTCAGCGCGATGGCCCGGACGATGTCCGGAAGATTGTGCATCGTCCGGCCCGACGCGGAGTTCTCGCGGGCCGCGACGGCCTCGGCCTCGGGGTTCGTCGCGAAGTTGAGGAAGTAGGTTTCCACCCCTCGCGCCTTGGTGTTGCGGCTCGCGTTGGCGTGAATCGACAGGAACAGATCGGCGTTGAGCCGGTTGGCAATCGCCGTCCGCTCCTCCAGCGGGACGAAGACGTCGCTGTCGCGGGTCATCGCGACGTCGACACCCGGCTGCTTGTCGAGCAGCTTCTTCAGCCGCTGCGCCACGTCGAGCACGACGGCGGCTTCGCTGAGGCCGTTCCCCCGCGCACCCGGATCATGGCCCCCGTGGCCGGCGTCGATGACAATGCGCGACACGCCGAGCCCCAGCTGACGGGCGAGCGAGAACTGCCCGCTGGAGTTCATCGCCGGGATGGCGGGGGAGGGCAACGTGGCCACCGGGCGGGAGATCAGCGGCACTTTCGCCGGCATCTCCTCGACGACCGGCGCGGTCTCGTCGATGGCCTCGGCCGTGATCGGGCCCGAGGTCGCGACCGGCGCCGGTCCGGCCGCGACTGCGCCCCCCGCGCGGCGGAAGTCCACGATCAGGCGGTAGGGATCGTACAGCGTGAACACGCTGAACGCGGCGACACCCTCGGTGTCCATCACGACCCTGACGGTCTGCTGAGGGTGCCGCCCGAGCCTGATCTCGCGGACGACATCGTCGGTGAAGCTGAGCTTCGCATCGAGCAGCTCGGGAGCCGGCCTGGCGCCGCGCAGATCGAAGAACAGGCGCCGCGGATTCTCGATCTGTTCGTGCCTGAAGAGCAGTTCACGGTCCATCTCGATGCTGACGCGAACGCCGTCGGGCAGCATCGAACGTGTGATCGCGCGGATGGTCACGGGTTCCCACGAGGTCGCACGAGCCCCGCGGGCGCTCGTGCCCACCGTGGCTTCGGTGGCCACCGCAGGCACCGCGTCGCTGATCGGCCGCGAAGCGGCGCGCCTCGGCGCCTGCCGATTGAAGGCGGCCAGTGCCGCGTCGACGCGCGGGCGCAGCGAGCTCGAGGCGTAGTCGCTCTTGAGGAGCCTCAGGAGGCGCTCGCCCGTATTCCGATCGCGCGTCTCGCCGAAGCGCTCGAACGCCCACAGCGCCAGGTTGCCGCCCTGCCAGAGCGCGTTGTCCGCATACCCGCTGGCGGGATGGCGATGCACGACCCGCTCGTACGCGGCGATGGCGCCGCGAATCTGCTGGAGCGTCGCAGGCCGTTCACCCCCCCGCAGCTCGCGCTCGCGCGCCAGGGCGCGCGCGTAGAGGTCGCGCGCGGGCTGCGCGACCGCCGGCGCCGGCGTCAGCATGAGCGCTGCCGCCACGATGAGTGCACCTGTTCTCAGAGTCATACGCTCACCCGTCATCTCAATTGCGCGTCGACTTCCTCGAAGTAATCCGGCTTGACGAGCACCTCGCGCGCCTTCCCGCCGACGGCCGCGGAAACGAGGCCTTCGGCCTCCATCATGTCAACGAGCCGCGCAGCGCGGCTGAAGCCGATCCGGAGCCGCCGCTGCAGGTAGGAAATCGACGCCTGCCCGCTCGAGACCACGATCCGTGCGGCTTCGTCGTAGAGATCGTCCTTCTCGAACTCGAGCTCGACCCCGCCGCCTTTCTCGTCCTGCGTGATGGTCTCGTCGTAGGTCGGCTTGCCCTGCTTGCGCAGGAAGCTCGCGAGCCGCGCGCTCTCCTGCTCGGAGATGTACGGGCCGTGCAGGCGCACGAAGCGCGACGAGGCGGGCGGCAGGTAGAGCATGTCCCCCTTGCCCAGGAGCTGCTCGGCGCCGTTGCCGTCCAGGATCGTCCGGGAGTCGATCTTGGACGACACCCGGAAGGAGATGCGCGCCGGCAGGTTGGCCTTGATCAGCCCCGTGATGACGTCGACCGACGGCCGCTGCGTGGCCAGGATGAGGTGGATGCCGACGGCGCGCGCCATCTGGGCGAGTCGTGCGATAGACTCCTCGACTTCGTTGCCGGCAATCATCATCAGGTCGGCCAGCTCGTCGATCAGCAGCACGATGAAGGGCAGCGGCCGGACCTCGCGGCCGTCCTCGTCGAGCACCGGCCCCTTGTTCTCGGCCTGCGCCTGGCGGATGTTGCGGTTGTACTGGTCGATGTTCCGCACGCCAATCGCCGCGAGCGTCTTGTATCGCTCCTCCATCTCGCGGACCGCCCAGCGAAGCGCGTTGGCGGCCTGCTTGGGATCGACGACCACGGGCGTCAGGAGGTGCGGGATGTCTTCGTACACGCCCAGCTCGAGACGCTTGGGGTCGATCATGATCAACCGCACCTCGTCGGGGGAGGCGCGGAACAGGATGCTCGAGAGCATCGCGTTCACGCTCACCGACTTGCCCGTGCCCGTCGAGCCTGCAATCAGCAGGTGCGGCATGGTCGCGAGATCGCTCACGAACGGTTCGCCGTGAATCGTCTTGCCGAGCGCGAGCGTCAGCTTCGACGCCGAGCGGCGGTAGGCTTCGGATTCGAGCAGCTCGCGCAGCGAGATCTGCTCGCGGTTCGGGTTGGGAATCTGGATGCCCACCGTGGACTTGCCCGGGATCCGATCGATCAGGACGGACTCGGCCTGCATCGCAAGGCAGAGATCGTCGGCGAGACCGGTGATCTTGCTGTACTTGACCCCGGCGTCCGGCTTGAACTCGTAGGTCGTGACCACCGGTCCGGGGTGGATCTGCACGACGGCGCCCTCCACGGAGAACTCCCGGCACTTCTCCTCGAGGAGGCGGGCGCCGTCCATCAGCTCGCGCTCGTCGATCTTGCGCTCGGCCCTGGGTGCGTCGAGCAGCGCGAGCGGCGGCGGCGTGAAGGCGCCCGGGCGCTTGCGCTCGGCCGGCAGCTTCTCGGGCTCGGGCAGCGGGAGCAGGGGCTCCGACGGCGTCGGCGCGGGCCGCTTGATGGCCGGCGGCGTCGGCTTCGACGAAGCCGCCTTCAGCGCGCGGGCCGCGACGCCCACCATCGCCGCCGCGCGCGACGGCCTGGGCGCGTCGTCCTTCCCGGCCGGGCGCGCGGGTGGCGCGGCCCGCTGAACGAGCTGCTCGGCCTCCTCGGCCGAAGGAGCCCGGCCGTCCTTCGCCGCTTTCTCGAGGTGCTTCTTGACGACCTCCTGGCGCTGCTTCTCGCGCCGACGCTCGTCGCGCCGAGCCCGTACGGCCCCGAGGGCGGCCGCCCAACGGTCCCGGGCGATCTGGCCGAGCACCGCGAACAGCCGGCCGAACGAGAACTGCGTCGAGAGGATGATCGCCAGGAACAGCAGGGTGAGGATCAGGATGATCGCGCCGGTGCGGTTCAGGTACTCCGACAGCGCCCGCGCGAGCACGTGCCCCACCGATCCGCCCGCCAGAAACGACTTGCCCGACACCTCGAGCCGGCCGAAGGCCAGCGAGAGAAACGACGAGACGCACCCGAGGAGGAGCGCGCCGCCGAAGAGCTTGGTGTAGGCGGCGTCGAGCACCCGGCACCAGAAGTAGTGCCAGCCGACCACGACGAGCACGATCGGGATGAGATAGGACGCGTAGCCGAAGACCTGGTAGGACGCCTCGGCAATGAAGGCGCCGACGCGCCCGGCGAAGTTGAGCGGCACCTCGCGCCCCCCGGTGTTGAAGAACCACACCGGGTCGCCCGGCGTGTAGCTGACCAGCGAGATCAGCCACAGCAGGGAGAGCGCGAAGAGGGTGACGCCAGCGAACTCGCTGAACCGGCGGGACAGGGCGGATCCTCCCATCAGATCTCCATGATCACGGGCAGCACGAGCGGGCGGAGTCCGGACCGCTTCCGGAAGAACCGCTGCAGATCCACCCGGATCTTCTCCTTGATGAGGCCGGAATCGGTGCGCTCCTCGAAGCTGGCCGTCTCGACCGTCCCCGCCAGCAGCGCCGGTATCTCCCGCAGCAGGGCCTCCGTCCTCGCATCGACCACGAACCCCCGGGTGATGACGTCGGGCGTCTCCTCGAGCGTGCCCTTCTGCCGGCCGATGGCCACGACCGGAACGACCAGGCCGTCGCCTGCCAGGTGGCGTCGATCCCGAAGCACCTCGTCGCCGACCTCGCCGCTTCGCGTCCCGTCGATGAGGATGCGGCCGGCCGGCACCTTCCCCGCGACCCGGCCGCCCTGGCCGTCGAAACGGACGAGGTCGCCGTCCTCGGCCAGCACGACCGTCGTGTTCCGCGACACCCGGGCGGCCACCCGGGCGTGACGGGCGAGCTGCCGGAACTCCCCATGTATCGGCACGAAGTAGCGGGGCCTGACCAGGGAGAGCATCAGTTTCAGCTCTTCCTCGCTCCCGTGCCCCGAGACGTGGACGTGCTTGACCCCCTCGTAGATGACCTCGGCGCCCCGCCGCGCGATGTGGTTCATCACGCGGCCGATGGCCTTTTCGTTGCCAGGGATCTCGCGGGCGGAGAAGACCACGACATCCTCGGGCTCCAGCCTGACGTGCCGATGGTCGTCGATGGCGATGCGGGGAAGCGCCGCCTGGGGCTCCCCCTGGGACCCCGTGCAGATGCAGACCACGTCCTGGGCAGGATGGCCGCGCACCTCGCTGTCGCGGATCTGCACGCCGGCCGGGACGCGCAGATACCCCAGGCGCTGCGCGATCTCCGAGTTCTCGGTGACGCCGCGCCCGACGAAGGCCACGCGCCGCTCGAACTGGGCAGCCAGATCCACGAGGATCTGCATCCGGTGCAGGCTCGACGAAAACGTGGCCACCACGATCTTGCCGGCAGCGCTCGTGAAAATCTCCTCGAACGCGTCCGTCACGTCCACTTCGGACCCCGTGAAGCCCTTGCGATCGATGTTGGTGCTGTCGCCGAGGAGCGCCAGGACGCCCGCCGCCCCGAGCTGGGCCAGGCGATGGACGTCAACGGCCTCGCCGTCGAGGGGCGTCTGGTCGATCTTGAAGTCGCCGGTGTGCACCACCACGCCGCGCGGCGTCTCGATGGCGAGCGCCACGCAGTCGGGCATGCTGTGCGTCACGCGGAGGAACTCGATCGTGAACGACCCGACGGTGATCCGCTCGCGCGGTTTGACGGTCACCAGGCGGCCGCGGGCGTCTTCCCCGTGCTCCTCGAGCTTCGGCTCGACGAGCGCCAGCGTCAGGGCCGTCCCGTACACCGGGCCGTGCACGTAGGGGAGGACGTGCGGAACGGCCCCGATGTGATCCTCGTGCCCGTGCGTCAGGATCAGCGCCGAAATCCGGTACTGCTGCAGCTGCCGGAGGTCGGGAATGATCAGGTCGACGCCCAGCAGCTCCGGCTCGGGAAACATCACCCCGGCGTCGACAAGGATCGCCGTCTCGCCGCAGGCGAGGATCATCATGTTCATCCCGAACTCGCCGAGCCCCCCGAGGGGGATCACGTCGAGAGGCGGGAGATCCAGATCGCTGGTCACCGGTCCGTCCGTCAGTTGCATGCGTGAAAAAGAGGGCCCGCGCGTCGACGACACGAGGGCGGACCGGAGAGCTGCCCGGGCGGGCAGAACCGGCACCCGGCGCTGGGGATGCGCGTGGATTCGTGTCGGCCGGAAAGCCGCTGGGACGGCCCCCGGGACGCAAAAACTCGGCAAACTATAGCACAGCTTCCGGTTAGACCAAAGGGTGCCGCCGCCCTCAAGGCAAAGGGCCGCATCGACGTCGAGTGCGGGCCCGGCTCCATCTTCAGACGGAAGACCTCGCGCTCGACGAGAGCACATCGGCCAGGCGTGCGAACTCCGCGAGCGACAGAGTTTCGGGTCTCCTCTGTCCGTCGATTCTTGCTTCCGCCAGCGCCGCCCGGGCATCCAGCCCCCGGGAGGATGCGAACGGCCGCAGCGCATTGCCCATGGTCTTGCGGCGCTGCGTGAACACCGACCGGATGACCGCCTCGAGCACCGCTTCGTCCTGCACGGACACAGCCGGGGCACGGAACGCCAGCCGTACGACGGCCGAGTGCACCTTCGGCGGGGGACGAAATGCGCCCGGCGGCAGCGTGAGCAGCCGGTGCACGTCGGCGTGCAGCCGCGTCAGCAGGCTCAGCGGACCATAGGCCCCGGAGCCGGGCGCGGCTTCGACCCGCTCGGCGACCTCGCGCTGCAGCATGAGCGTCGCATCGACCAGTCCGCCCTGCCGGCGGTGGCGCCGCAGCAGCACGACGAGAATGGGGGAGGCCACGTTGTAGGGCAGGTTGCCGGCGACGCGCAGCGGCCCCGGCGGCATCACGCCTGCCGCCTCCCAGGCCAGGAAATCCTGGTGTATCAGAGTGACGTTCAGGGGCAGGCGCGGCGCCAGCGCCCTGACCATCTCGGCGTCGACCTCGACCGCGGTGACGTGGGCCACGCGCGCGGCGAGCGGAAGCGTCAGCGCGCCGGCACCGGGTCCGATTTCCAGGAAGCGATCGTCAGGACATGGCCCGGTGGCCTCGACCAGCTTCGCGGCCCATGCGGTCTCGAGAAAGTGCTGTCCGTATCTCTTCCTCGCCCGCATTTGCGCTAGCCTTACTGGTCTTCGCCTCGCCAGTATTTCTCCTCGATCTCTTCGATCTCTTCCTCGCTCATACCGAAATAGTGGCCGAATTCGTGGATGACCGTCTCCGCCACGCAACCCCGGATCTCGTCATCGTCCTCGCAGGCCTCCTCGATGGGCCGCTGGTAGATCGCGATGCGGTCCGGCAGCGCGTTGCCGTATCCCCAACCCCGGTCTGGCAGGGGAGTGCCCTGGTAGAGCCCGAAGAGCGAGTCGCCCGGCTCGACCTCCATCTCCATCAGCACGTCGGGCGGCGGCTCGTCCTCGACGACGACGGCGACGTTCTTCATGGCCTGACGGAAGCGCCGCGGGATGTCGCGAAGGGCCTCTTCGACGAGGCGCGTGAAGCGGTCCCGGGTCATTTATTCCTTCGTCGTGGGGCCCCACCCCCACGACCTGTGCCTCGCGGCTTCGCCGCTCGGCGCTCTTGCGACACCCGGCCACGTCCGTGAGGCTCTGACTCGCGAATCCCGTCCACGGCGCCCGTCCCGCGCGGCTTCGCCGCTCGGCGCTGTTGCGACAACCCACCGCGTCCGTGACGAGTCCGGGCTGCTCCGGGCGTCGGGCCCAACACCGTGCGGTAGTACCAGCAGTGCCCGCGGACGGCGCAGCGATCGCAGAGCGGCCGCGGCCTGCAGATACGGCGTCCGTGGAGGATGAGGGTGTCGGACGCACGGGTCCAGTCGGTCGGAGGCAGCATGGCGCAGAGCTGCTGCTCGACGACCTCCGGTGCTTCCGATCTGGCGATCCCTATGCGGTTGGCGACGCGAAGCACGTGGCGATCGACCGGCAGACCTGGTACGCCGAGCGCGTGTCCCAGCACCACGTTGGCCGTCTTGCGGCCGACGCCGGGCAGCTTCACCAGCTCCTCCATCGTCCGCGGGATCTCACCGCCGTGCCGCGAGACGACCTCGGCGGCCATACCGAGGAGCGCACGCGACTTCGCCCGGAAGAAACCAGTGGATTGGATCCGGGGCTCGAGCTCGGCCGTGGTCGCACCCGCGAGGGCGTGCGCGTCAGGGTAGCGATCGAAGAGCGCCGGAGTGACCTGGTTTACGCGCTCGTCGGTGGTCTGCGCCGAGAGGATCGTCGCGACCAGGAGCTCGTACGGGGTCGTGAAATGCAGCTCGGTGTCGGCGTTCGGATGCTGCGCCGCCAGCTTGTCGAAGACGACACGCACGTCCGCGGGCGTGAGACGGGGCCGGGGCACGTCGTGATTCTACTCTCCGGACCCGGCGCGGGAGCTGCTCAGAACTCGCGCGGCGCCGTCCGGCCTTTCGGCGGCACGGCCGTCAGCAGGACAATGAGCGCGCGGCTGCCGCCGCGCAGTCGCGAAGTCCCGACTACGACAGTCTCGCCGACGTCCATCGTGAAGTTGGTGTCGATCACGGCGCGGCCGGCGAATGAGAGCTTTCTCGGGACCTTCGTCGTGGCGTGGGTCTTCTCGAGCCTGCCGCGCAGCTCCGCAATCTGACGCTCGAGCTCGCGCACCTGACCTTCCTGGCGGTTTCGTCGAGCCTCCTCCAGTTTCGCTTCCAGCAGGTGGACCTCTTCGAGCCGGCGGGCCGTGTCCAGGTCCGGCCCGCTTGCCTGTTCGAACCAGTCTGCCGGCAGATCGGGCGCATCCGCCAGTGTGAATCGTACGCTCACGCGCCCGGGGTCGGGACTCGGGGGCGAGGTCCCGTTGGGGCCGGCGAACACGGGCGAGGTCTGCAGGCGCAGCTCGTAATCCTGCTCGTCCACGCCGCGGAGCCGCGTCACCGTGTTTCCCGTCCCCTGGCCGAGGATCCACGCGGCGTCCAGCAGCTTGTAGGACTTGTAGGGCAGGAAGTCCTTCATGTCGGCCAGGGCCCGTCTGGCCGCAGGCGGCACGTCGTCCTGGGCGCTCGAGGCCTGCAGATCCGCGAGGACCAGCACCACACTGAAGCCCTGCGGGAGCGCGCGCGCCCGATCCGCGCCTTCCGGCGGCCGCGGCCTGATGGCCGCGGGCGCCTGCTGCGCCGCCGCCGAACCGGTCCAGACGAGCACCAGCGCCGCGGCCAGCAGCCCCTCGCGCGTTCTCCTCATGGCAGCGTCTCCTTCAAATCGAACTCGGCGTCGAAGACCCAGATGATGCGGGTGCCGCCCGGCGTCGAAAACTGGAGCTGGCGCGGCGAGTCGGGCGGCCGAACCGCCGGGGCGTCCGCTGACGCCGCGTCCTCGGTTCGGGGCACGCGGTGACCCGCCAGCACGCCGGCCGCGATCGCGATCGCCACCGTCGCGGCAACCGCCACCGGCCGCCACTCCAGCCGGTGTTCCGGCTGGAGTCGAGCCGCGCTCATCACCAGGGCCCGCATGGCGGCGGCGTCGGGCTCGGACATGACCCCTTCGCTCGCAGCGGGATCCCCCTTCCGGAGCAGACTCGAGAGATCGTTCATGGCTCTTCCCGGCCTTCCTGCAAACCACCGCGGAGCATGCGGGCCATCTCGCGGCGTCCAGTCGACAGATGCCACCGGACGGTCACGGGAGCGACCCCGAGCAGCCTGGCGATCGCGGGAATCGTCGCCCCTTCGAGCTCGTACATGACGACGATCGCGCGGCGCCGCGGCGGCAGCTGCGCGAGCGCCTGCTGGACGAGCGAGCGTGCGAGGAGCGCGGATTCCGGATCGCCCGACGCATGGCCGGTCGTCACCCGGCCGGCCAGCACGCTCTGGCGGTGCACCGCGATGCGGCGCCAGCGGTCGCGGCTGATGTTGACGAGCACGCGGACCAGCCAGGCCTCCTGGTTCGGCCTGTCGTCGGGAACCGAGCCGGGCGCGCGCGCGGCGCGAAGAAACGTCTCCTGAACCAGGTCGCGCGCGTCCTCGGAGCTGCCGGCGAGCCGCCGGGCCAGCCGGAACAACCGCTGGTGGTGGGCATCGAACAGGCAGGCCAGCCGATCCGAGACGTCCTGCCGCGGGCAGTCCGCCGCCGCCGGCAGCGCGATCGCCGATCCGGTCATATGTTCCTAAAACGGCCCGGCGGCTGGATTAGTTGGTCAGTGCACTTTGTCCCAGCTGGTGCCCGTGGACTCCGAGAAGACGCGCATGTGCTCCTGCAGGGCGGCGATGAGGTTGGGGATGACCTGGAGCGGCACGGCGATCTTGGCCCGCACGGGCGCGCGGACGACGTGCTGGGCTTCGGCTTCGTGGATGTCCTTCTCCGAGAGCGGCAGGACCTCGCAGAAGGAGAGCGTGAAATCGAAGGGCGTATGCGAGATCGCGCAGAAGTTGGCGTAGGTGCGGGGGACGTCGGCCGAATCCTCCGGCACGATCGAGAAGTTGATTTGCTTGCGCTCGTTCATGCGGGTAGCTTACACGGGACCCGCGAGGCGGGCGAGCCCGCGAGGGGACGTCAATAGCGCCTCATCACCCCGACGACCACGCCCTGCACCTGGACCTGATCGGCGTCCACGACGATCGGCTGGATGGCCGGGTTGGCCGGCTGCAGCCGGATGCGTCCGTGCTCGCGAAACAGCTTCTTGAGCGTGACGTCGGACCCGTTGAGCAGCGCAATCACCATCTCCCCGTTGTCTGCCGTGCGGCGATCCTCCACAATGACGTAATCGCCATCCCGAATCTGCTCGTCGATCATCGAGTCCCCCCTGACGCGGAGGACGTAGCTCTCGCGCTTGCCGACGAGATCTTCCGGCACCGCGATCGTCTCGCTGCCCGCTACCGCCTCGATCGGCGAGCCGGCGGCCACGTAGCCGAGCAGCGGCAGCTCGACGGCCCGTCCCCCCACGCGCGTGGGAACGAGCTCGACGGAGCGGCTCCGGTTCCACGCCCGCTTGATGAACCCCTTCTCTTCCAGGTTGGTCAGGTGCTTGTGCACCGTGGCGAGCGACGACAGGCTGAAACGGCGGCCAATCTCCTCCAGGCTCGGTGCGTAGCCGTGCTGCTGGATGAAATCGTTCAGGTAGTCCAGAATCTCCCGCTGGCGCTTCGTCAGTGGCAGCATGATGCGCGCACTATACGCAAAGGAAAAGCGAAAGTCAACGAATGCGGCTCCCCCTAGCCCTCCCGTCCCCGACTGACCGGGCCGTCGACGCCGCCGCCCTGGGCGAGAACAGCCTCGACCTGCTGGTCGTCGTGCCCGAGCACCCGCGGCGCAACAGCAAGCAGAAGATGCTGGAGCTGACCCATCGGCCCGGCGGACAGTGCGCCACGGCCATGGTCGCCTGCGCGCGGCTCGGGTGGCGCGCACGCTACGTGGGCCATTTCGGCGACGACCCCAACGGCCAGAGCGGCATCGAGAGCCTCCGCCAGGAAGGCGTCGACGTGGACTACGCACGGACGATTGCGGGAGCCACCAGCCAGACGGCGGTCATCCTCGTCGATGCCTCGACGCATGACCGGACGGTGATCTGGCACCGCCATCCCGCGCTCGCGATGGGGGCCGACGACGTCAGGCCGGGGGCAGTCACCGGCGCGCGCGTGCTGCTCGTCGACGGTCAGGATCCTCCCGCGGCGACCCGCGCGGCGGCGATCGCCCGGCGCGCGGGCACGCGCACCGTGATCGACATCGAGCGCGTCCGGCCCGGAACCGAGGCACTCTTGAAGGAGATCGACATCATCATCGCCTCCGAGGCGTTCCCACCCGAGTTGACGGGCATCCCGGCCACCGGCGCGGCGCTCCGCGCGATGTTCGACGAGTTCCGGCCGACGGCGGCCTGCGTGACGCTGGGCGAAGCCGGCAGCCTCGCGGTGTGCGATGGCCGGGAGATCCAGACCCCCGCGTTCCGCGTCGACGTCGTCGACACCACCGGCGCCGGCGACGCGTTTCGTGGCGGGTTCATCGCGGGATGGCTCAAGGCCGGCGACGACACCGACCTTGACGAGGCCCTTCGGTACGCGAGCGCCGTGGCCGCCATGAAGTGCCGCGTGCTGGGTGCGAGAGAAGGGCTCCCGCGCGACCTCGACGTCGAAGCCTTTCTGGCCGACCACCCACGGAAGGTCGCCGCCGGCTGAGCCGGTGGGCGGGCCGGTTTACCTGGGCGACAAGGTCTGTTGAGAGGCCCGGCCGCCATCCCGCAGGCATCTGTGTTTGTCCGTGTTGTTCCGCGGCGGTAAAATCGTGGCATGGTGCCCCGATCGGCGGCAGTGTTCGCGGTCGTCCTCGGCCTGACCACGGCCGTGGCGGGTGGCCGGCAGCGGTTCACGCGGGAGGACGCGGATCGCTTCCAGTCGAAGCTGACCCGGATTGTGGAGTTCGGCAATGCCGCGCGGGCCCGGTCGGCCGCCGCCCCGCGGCAGACTACGCCGCTGACCGACACCGAAGTCAACGCCTTCCTCCGCCACCACGCCAAGAGCCAGATCCCCGTCGGCATCGTCGAGCCCACGCTGAGCGCGCTCGGCGAGGGCCGGGTGGGCGGCAGGGCGCTGGTCGATCTCGACGCCGTACGCACGCAGAAGCAGCGGGGCTGGATGGACCCGCTGGCGTACCTCACCGGGCGGCTGCCGGTCACGGCGCGCGGCCGGCTGCACACCGAGGACGGCGTCGGACGGTTCGAGCTCGAGTCGGCCGAGATCTCCGGCATTTCGGTCCCCAAGTCCGTGCTGCAGGAACTGCTCGCCCATTACTCCCGCTCGCCCGAGAACCCCTCGGGGATCAGCATGGACGATCCATTCGAGCTGCCCTCCCGGATCCGCGAGATCAAGGTCGGCAAGGGCGAAGCGGTGGTCGTGCAGTAGTCCGCCAGGCCGCGCCGCCGCGGCGTCATCTTCCGGTTCCCGGTCGAGTTCGTGTGGAGAGAGAGCGCGCACGCCTCATGGATGTGCTCCAGTCGCCGCTGCAGTACCTGAAAGGCGTAGGGCCGCGCCGTGCCGCGGATCTGCAGCGCGTGGGACTCCAGACCATCGAGGATCTGCTCTACCGGTTCCCCGTCCGCTACGAGGACCGCGGCGCGTTCCAGACCATTGCGTCGCTCAGGCCCGGCGCGGCCGCGTCGATCGTGGGCGAGATCGTCACCTGCGGGATCCGGCCGACCCGGCGGCCCGGGTTCAAGATCTTCGAGATGCTCGTTCGCGACGCGAGCGGCTCGATGCGCGCCGTCTTCTTCAACCAGTCATTTCTCCGGGACGTCTTCCACCCGCGGCAGCGCGTCATCCTTTACGGCCGGCTCGAGCTGACGCCGCACGGGTTGCAGCTGCAGAACCCGCAGTACGAGGTGCTGCGCGACACCGGACCCGAAGGATCGCGCGACGCCGGCGACCCGGCTGAAGACGAAACGCTGCACACCGGACGCATCGTCCCGATTTACGAGAAGACAGGAACCCTGACGACGAAGATGCAACGGGTGCTGGTGCACCATGCGCTGGCGGATCTGCCGGAGCATCTGCCGGACCCGCTCCCGCGCCAGGTGCTCGCGCGCCAGCGGCTGATCGACTGGCGGACCGCGCTCGTCGAGGTGCACTTCCCGAGGGCAGGCACGGACATCGACGAGCTGAACCGGTTCCGCTCGCCCGCTCAGCGGCGGCTGATCTTCGAGGAGTTCTTCCTGTTCCAGGTCGGGCTGGTCCTGCGCAAGCGGCGCGCCCAGGGCGAGCGGAAGCCGCGATCGGTGGTCATCACCGACGACGTGCGCGAGGCGGCACGCCGCGTTCTGCCGTTCCGGCTGACCGGCGATCAGAAAAAGGTGATCGCCGAGATCGTCGAGGACATGAAGCGGCCGCAGCCGATGAACCGCCTGCTCCAGGGAGACGTCGGGTCAGGCAAGACGATCGTGGCGCTGATGGCCGCGCTCGTGGCGATGGAGAACGGCTTCCAGGTGGCGTTCATGGCTCCGACCGAGATCCTCGCCGAGCAGCACTTCATCACGATCCGCCGGCTGCTGGAGGCCTCCCGGTTCCGGATGACGCTGCTCACCGGCGCCACCCCCGCGAAGGCGCGCCGGGAGATTCAGGCCGAACTGAACGGCGGATCCATCCACCTCGTCGTCGGCACCCATGCGCTCCTGGAGGATCCCGTCGGCTTCCGCGAGCTGGGGCTGGTGATCATCGACGAGCAGCACCGGTTCGGCGTGATGCAGCGTGCGGCGCTGCGCGCCAAGGGGCTGCACCCCGACGTGCTCGTGATGACGGCGACCCCCATTCCGCGCACGCTCGCGCTCACCACCTATGGGGATCTGGACGTGTCGGTCATGCGCGAGCTGCCGCCCGGACGGCAGCCGATCAAGACGGCCGCCAAGCCCGAGTCCCGCCGCGAAGAGATCTACGAGTTCATCCGCAGACAGCTCGACGCCGGGCGGCAGGCGTACGTGATCTACCCGCTCGTGGAGGAGTCGTCCAAGGTGGAGCTGCGGGCGGCCACCGGGATGGCCGACCACCTCGCGCAGGACGTGTTTCCTCAGTACCGCGTGGCGCTGCTGCACGGGCGGATGAAGCAGGACGCGAAGGACCGTGTCATGCACGCGTTCGCGCGCGGCGAATACCAGCTGCTCGTCTCGACCACGGTCGTCGAGGTGGGCGTGGACGTCGCGAACGCGTCGGTGATGCTGGTGGAGCACGCCGAGCGGTTCGGCCTTTCTCAGCTGCACCAGCTGCGCGGCCGTGTGGGTCGGGGGCCCCACCCTTCGTTCTGTATCCTTCTGTATCAGTCGCCGCTGACCGAACAGGGCCGCGAGCGGCTCAAGGTGCTGACGGAAACGATCGACGGCTTCGAGATCGCCGAGCGGGACCTGGCCCTCCGCGGTCCCGGGGACTTCTTCGGCACGCGGCAGTCCGGCATGCCGACGCTGCGCGTCGGCGACCTGCTGCGCGATCACGGCCTGATGGAGGACGCGCGGCGCGAGGCCGTCGCGGCCCTCGACGATCCGGCCCAGGCCGGCGCGCTGACGATGCTGGTCCGGGGCACCTGGGAACGGCGGTTCGGTCTCGTCGGAGTGGGCTAGTAGCTGGGGAATGGCACCATGCGGGTCATCGCAGGCGAGCTGAAGGGACGCCGCCTTCAGGCGCCCGACTGGCCGGGGCTGCGCCCGACCTCCGATCGGCTTCGCGAAACGCTGTTCAACGTCATCGCGCCCCACATCCAGGGCGCCCGCGTGGTGGACGGCTTCGCCGGGACCGGGGCCGTGGGCATCGAGGCGCTCAGCCGCGGAGCCAGCCACGTCACGTTCGTCGAGCAGGACCCGCGCGCCGTGCGGCTGATCCAGGCCAACCTGGACCGGTGCGGTGTGCCGGACCGCTATGCTATTATCCGCGCGAGGTTTGCGGATGCGGCCGGGCGTGTCGCGGCGCCCGCGGACGTGATCTTCCTCGACCCTCCGTACGGCCAGCAGGAGATCGATGAGGCGCTTGCCGCGGCTTCGGGAATGGCGTCGGAGGGGACGCTGGTCATCATCGAGCACGCCAGGCGGGATACGGCCCCGCCGTCAGTGCCCGGACTCGTCCTCACGCGAACGTTGAAATCCGGGGACAGCGCGCTGGCGTTCTACCGAATGGATCGCCCGCGCCAGACGTGAGCCGGGGGCTGGCGGGTCGGGTGTTGTTCGGTCCCTGCCAGCGTCGTGGCCGGAAAGGCTGCCGAGGCCAGCATCGATGGGCGAGGTTGTCGCGATCTATCCCGGCTCGTTCGACCCGCTCACCAACGGACACGTCGACATCATTCAGCGCGGGTCGCGCCTGTTCGACCGTATCATCGTTGGCGTGCTGGTCAACGTGGAGAAAGCGCCTCTCTTCACGCTGCCCGAGCGCGTCGACATCGGCCGCGAGGTGTTCCGGGCGTGGGCCAACGTCGAAGTGGATACCTTCGACGGCTTGCTGGTCGACTACGCTCGCCGCAAAGGGGCGAACGTCATTGTTCGGGGGCTGCGCGCGGTCTCGGATTTCGAGTACGAGATGCAGATGGCGCTGATGAACCGCCGCCTCAACCCGGACGTGGAGACCGTGTTCATGATGCCGGCCGAGCCGTACACGTATGTCAGCTCGCGACTGGTGAAGGAAGTCGTAGCGCTCGGCGGGTCGGTCCATGGCCTCGTGCCGGATCTGGTCGAGCGCCGGCTGCGCGACAAGAAGCTTGCTCGAGAGACACTGAGGGCCTGAACAGATGCTGGGAACGCGTGCACGACGGATCGGGGTGTCGCCGACGATGAAGGTGGCGGCCGAGGCGATCAAGCTCAAGGCGCAGGGCGTCGACGTGGTCGACTTCGGGGCCGGGGAGCCGGACTTCCCGACGCCGGCACACGTGGCGGCGGCGGCGCACGACGCGATCGACGCCAATTTCACGAAATACACGACCAACTCGGGTACCGACGAGCTGAAGCGGGCGATCGCCCGCCGCTATCACGACGATTACGGCGTCGACTACGACACTTCCGAGATCATCGTCACGGCCGGCGGCAAGCAGGCGCTCTTCAACGCCGTGATGGTGCTGTTCGGCGATGGGGACGAGGTGATCACCCACGCACCGGGCTGGCCGACGCTCGTCGAGCAGATCAAGCTGTCGGACGCCACGCCCGTGATCGTGCGCACGCACCAGGAGGACGGGTTCCGCCTGCACGCCGACACGATCCTGCGGGCCGTCACGCCCCGCACGCGCGGGATCATCATCAACTCGCCCGGCAACCCGACCGGCGCGCTGATCGACGAGGACAGCCTCGCCGCCGTCGCCGCCGAGGCCGCGCGCCAGGGCATCTGGATCCTGCTCGACCTGTGCTACGAGAAGCTGATCTACGACCCGACGGCGCACAACCTGCCGGCGGTGCTCGCCCGGGTCCACCGCGATCGCAGCGTGATCTGCGGGTCGGCATCGAAGACCTACGCCATGACCGGCTGGCGCTGCGGCTGGACGATTGCCCCAGCCCCCGTCGTCAATGCCTGCAACGCCCTGCAGAGCCATTGCACGTCGAACGTCGCCTCCATCACGCAGAAGGCGGCGGTCGCCGCCCTGCTCGGCCCGCAGGAGTGCGTCACCGGGATGCTCGAGGAGTACCGCCGCCGCCGCGACCAGGTCTGCGCCTGGCTCGCCGAGGAGCCGCGAATCCGGCTCGTCAAGCCGTCCGGCGCGTTCTATCTCTTTCCAGACGTGTCGGAGTTCCTCTCGCCTGACGGAATCCGCACCACCGCCGATCTCGCACAGGCGCTGCTCGACGACGTGCGGGTGGCCATCACCCCGGGGGAAGCCTTCGACGCGCCGGGCTTCCTGCGGCTGTCGTACGCGACCTCGATGGACGAACTGCGACGCGGGACGACGCGCATCCTCGACTACCTCCGCGCGCTGGACAGCAGCCGGAAGCCGGAACAGGTTCGGGTCTCAAGCTGATCGCCCGGTTCTGATCCGCGTTGTCAGCCGGGTTGTCGGCGGATCCGCTCTCGGCGATCCGGGTAGTTGGCGTATCCGAGTTGTCGCCGGATCGGTGTTCTTCCGTGTTGTTCCGTGGCTGATCTTCCGTGTTCTTCCGTGTTGTTCCGTGGCTAACCGTTCCGTGTTAGTCCGTGTTGTTCGGTGGCTGATCTTTCCGCGCAATCCGTGGCATTCGAAGGACTGGCAGCGGCCGTCGGCGCGGCGCACGTACGGACCGACGAGGCCGCGCGCACCCTCTACGGCACCGACGCGCTGCAACGCGGCCACCCTGCCGACGCCGTGGTGTTCCCCGGGACGACGGCGGAGGTGGCTGCCGTGGCGCGGTTCTGCGCGGACCGGCGCCTGCCCATGGTTCCGCGGGGGGCGGGCACGGGCTACACCGGCGGCGCCGTGCCCACGCATGGCGGCGTGGTCATCTCCCTCGAGCGGATGAACCGCATCCTCGAGATCGACGAAGCCAACCTGGTCGCCGTCGTCGAGCCCAACGTCGTCACCGGGGACCTGCAGGCCGCCGTGGAAAAGGTCGGGCTCTTCTACCCCCCGGATCCGGCCTCGCTGCGGCAGTCGGCGATCGGCGGGAACGTTGCCGAGTGCGCCGGAGGACCGCGCGCGTTCAAGTACGGCACCACGCGACAGTACGTGCTGGGCGTCGAGGCCGTCCTGCCTACCGGCGAGGTGATCGAGACCGGCGGAAAGGTCGTCAAGAACGTCGTCGGCTACGACCTGACGCAGCTGCTGGTCGGGTCCGAGGGCACGCTGGCCATCCTGACGAAGATCATTCTGCGCCTCGTGCCGCAGCCGCCGGTGCAGGCGACGCTTCGCGCCTCCTTCCGCGACGTCGAGGGAGCGGTCGCGGCGGTGACGGAGATCATCCGCGCGCGCGTGGTGCCAGCCGCGCTCGAGCTCGTCGACGGCGACTCGCTCGATGCCGTGGCCCGCCATCTGGGCGTGCGCTCGATGGCGCCCGAAGGCACGGGCGCGGTGCTCCTCGTCGAGGTGGACGGCGTGCCTGCGGCGGTGGCCGAAGAAGCCGTGCGGGTCGAGCAGGCCTGCGTCGCCGCCGGCGCCACCGAGCTGCGCCGCGCGGCCGACGAGGCGGAGCGGGTCGAGCTCTGGCGCGTACGGCGGGAGATCTCGCACTCGCTGAAGATGATCGCGCCGCTGAAGTTCAACCACGACGTCGTGGTGCCCAAGGGTCGCATCCCCGGGCTCTTCGCGCTCGTCCGGGACCTCCGGCGTCGCTTCGGGCTTCGGATCCCGCTCTTCGGCCACGCGGGGGATGGCAACATCCACGTCAACATCATGGTCGACCCGGGCGATGCGGCGGAGGTCGAACGGGCCCACGAGGCCGAGCGCCTCCTGTTCGAGGGCGTCGTGGCGCTCGAGGGATCCATCAGCGGCGAGCACGGCATCGGCTTCGCCAAGGCCCGCTTCCTGACCATCGAGCTGAGCGACGACGAGATTGCCCTGATGAAGCGCGTGAAGCAGGCGTTCGACCCGCTCGGTCTGCTGAACCCGGGAAAGATCTTTCCGTCGTGAGCGGTGGCGCGTCCCCGCCGTCCGGTCCCGTGCAGCGCCTGTGGTACATTCGGCCGATGCTGAAGCTCACGACGGTATCGCTCGTGGCGCTGTTCTCGCTCTCCGGCCCCTACCCGCAGGACGACATGGCGTCGCTGCGCCGGGAGATCGAGGCGCTGAAGGCCGAGCAGGCCGCGATGAAGAAGGACCTCGAGGCGATCAAGTCCTTCCTCCAGGCGCTCGTCCAGGGCGGGCGGCCGGCCGAGGAGACCCTCGTCAACGCGTCCATCAGCATCGCCGGGGAGCCAGCGCGCGGGTCCTCGACCGCGAAGGTCACGCTCGTGGAAGTCTCCGACTATCACTGCCCGTTCTGCCGCCGGCACATGCAGGAGACGCAGCCACGGATCGAGCAGGAGTACATCCGCACCGGCAAGGTGCGGTACGTGTTCGTCGACTATCCGATCGAGCAGCTGCACCCTTCCGCGTTCAAGGCGCACGAGGCGGCGAACTGCGCCGGCGACCAGGGCAAGTACTGGGAGATGCACGCGGCGCTGTTCGCTTCGCCGACGCGCGACGTCGGGCAGCTGGTGTCGCAGGGCGAGTCGCTCGGCCTCGACGCGGCCGCGTTCCGCGCGTGCCTCACCGGCAACAAGTACGCCGCGCCCGTCCGTGAGAGCGTCGCCCGGATGCAGCAGCTGGGCATCGACAGCACGCCGATGTTCCTCATCGGCCTCACGCCGCCGGACGGTCAGCCGATGAAGATCCTCAAGGTCGTCAAGGGCGCCCACCCGTTCCAGCAGTTCCAGACGGCGATCGAGGGATTGTTGTAGTCGGGCTCAAGGCTCAAGGCTCAAGGCTTCAGGCTGTCGCGGGCGGCGCGAGCCGAGGGCTGCGCATGCCACGTGACTCCCGGCTCACTCATCAGATCATGCGGAGCCGGCGGCCCACGCCGGGCAGGAACGGCGTGGACGCGATCTGGCCGTCGAACTGCGTACCCCAGCGGCCCGGAATCGCGGTTCGGCAGTCCGGACAGCGGCCGTCGGCCGTGAGCCGGTAGCGCTGGATGAAGTAGCCGTAGCGCTCGACCAGCAGGGCGCGGCAGGCATGACAGCGCGTGTGCTCGAGGTCGGCAACCCGGCCCGGCAGGTTGCCGGCGTAGACGTAGCGCAGCCCGTGCCGCTGGCCGATGGCCGCCGCCTCCATCAGCATCTCGGGCGTGGTGTTCTCCGGATCGTTCATCCGGTAATCCTTGTGGAATGCGGTGACGTGCCAGGGGATGTCGGGAGAGACGCCGGCGATGAAGGCCGTCAGGCGCTCGAGCTCGTCGCGCGAGTCGTTGAATCCCGGAATCAGGAGCGTGACGATCTCGACCCAGACCTCCAGCCGATGCAGGGCACGGATGGTTTCGAGAATCGGCTCGAGCCGCCCGCCGAGCTTCCGATAGTGCCGGTCGTCGAAGCTCTTGAGGTCGACCTTGTAGAGATCCACCCACGGGCGGAGATACGCCAGCACCCGGGGTGTGCCGTTGCCGTTCGACACGTAACCCGTCATCAGCCCCCGCTCACGGGCCTCGCGGAAGATGGCGACTGCCCATTCCGTCGTGATGAGCGGCTCGTTGTAGGTGCTCACGACGACGCGGGCGCCCAGGTGGACGGCTTCGTCCGCCAGCTGGCCCGCCGACACGTCGATGGGCGGCGACACGGCGCCGGGATCGCGGAGCGCCTGCGAGGTCACCCAGTTCTGGCAGTAGGCGCAGTGCAGATCGCAGCCGAGCATGCCGAAACTGAACGCGAGCGCCCCCGGCCGCGCGTGGAAGAACGGCTTCTTCTCGATCGGATCGCACTGGACGCCGCCGGCGTAGCCGAACGGCACGTGGAGACGGCCGCCCCGGTTGAACCGGACTTTGCAGACACCTGTCGCGCCGTCAGGGATGGGACACTCGTGGCCGCAGGCGTAACAGCGGAGGCGTTTCCCGTCAATGGTCTCGACCAGCTCCGGCGCAGCCTCGACCGTCCTCGCCTCCAGCACATCGGCGAGCGTGGGCATGTACTCATTGTACGTTCAAGGTTCAAGGTTCAAGGTTCAAGGTTCAAGGTTCAGGGTTCCAGGTTCCAGGTTCCAGGTTCCAGGGTTCCGGATTCAAGGTTCCGGGGTGTGGGGTCAGGGTCCGGGGGTCGGGGTCTGGCAGCCGGGTAGAATCAGCGCATGTCGAGAACGGTCGCCGTCATCGGTGCTTCCCAGAACCGCCGGAAGTTCGGCAACAAAGCGCTCCGGGCCTTCGCGCATCAGGGGTACACGGTGCTGCCTATCAACCCGAACGCGACGGAAGTGGAGGGCCATCGGGCGTATGCGTCGGTCCTCGACGTGGCCGGCCGCATCGACATGGCGACGGTGTACGTCCCGGCGCATATCGGGCTTCGGGTCCTCGACGACATCGCACGGAAGGGCATCCCCGAGATCTGGCTCAACCCTGGCGCGGACGAGCCGGCCGTGGTCGCCAAAGCGCGGGAGCTGCAACTGAACGTGATACAGGCCTGCAGCATTCTGGCGATCGGCGAAAGCCCCGGCGAGTACTGATGGGGCAAGGCCCGGTCGTTGTCGCTTGACACGGACGCGCAACAGGCAGAGATTGTAGGAGTTCAACCTGCGTGCGAGGCTGACGTGACACAGCGTCTTCCGGCAATCAACGCGCGCGTTCTGACTGTCGTCCTCCTGGTGGCGCTGCCCGTGCTGGTCGTGGGCACGGCCATCGTGATCAGCATCGGCCAGTCGCGCCTGCACCAGACGCAGAGCGTCCGGCTTGCCCAGGTTGCGGAGTACACGGCGGCCGCCGTGGACGCGTACGTGTTCCGGCGCATCCTGGACGCCTCCATCCTGGCGCGCGTACCGGAGATTCGGCGAGCCGCGGCCGAGGGGAACACGAGCCCGTTCGATCCCGCCCGTACGTTGGAGCTGGATCAGCAGTGGCAGGCCGACCAGAAGGCCGCGAGCACCCAGTCGGGGCTGCTGGCCAACCCCGCATCGGCCTTTCTGATCGATCTCATCCGGCACGATCCTGTCTACCGCGAGATTCTCGTGACGGATCGAAGCGGCCGCCTCGTGGCGGCCTCGAACATCACGTCCGACTACTACCAGGCTGACGAGTCGTGGTGGACCCAGTCCTTCGACGACGGCCGCGGCCGCGTGACGGTGACGGACGTGCGCCGGGACGACAGCGCGGGCATCTACGCCTTCGAGATTGCCGTGCCGGTGCCGGCTCCCGATCGCGAGGAGATGGCCGGGATCGTCAAGATCGTGGCAGACAGCCGCGAGATGCTGGCCGGCATCGGGGGCCTGGAACTGGGCAGCACGGGGCAGGCGACGCTCGTGCGGCCGGACGGCTCGATCGTGTTCAGCCGCTCGCCCAACTCCGAAGGTCGCCGCTATTTCGCGGCCGAGCTGCTGCGGCAGCGGCTCGAGGGAGCGGCGCAGCAGAACGAGCCCACCGGGACCATCGTGCTCACCGCGCACGACACGGACGAGACACGCCGGCTCGTCGCGATTGCGCCGACCCAGCTCTCGCGGAACTACGCCGAGCTCCAATGGATGGTCGCGCTCTCGGCGGAGCAGGACGAGCTGCTCGCGCCGTTCCGCTCGCTGGTCTGGTATCTGGGCCTGACGTTCGCTCTTACCGCCATTGCGGTACTGTGCATCGCCCTCTGGTTCTCGCTGCGGCTCGCGGCGCCGCCGATCGATCCCGAGGTCGATCTGCACCTGGTCGATCACGTGCCAGTGGAGCGTATCGGCGCCTCGACTGAAGGCCGTACCTGAGACCGCCGCCGGTCCGATCCCGCGCGATCCCGTCAGCCGGCCCGGCGGCAAACGTTGACAGGGCCGCCGGGCCTGCTATACTTCCTGGAGCGCGAACTTCCATCGAAACTTCCTCTCCGCCGGAGCCCGTTCACGGGCGCCTCGCCACGCCCGCTCCGATATAGCGCAGCAACATCCAGCAACGCTCGACAACAGGCCGTCAAACCACAACCAGTCGTCAACTTCGACCGACAACGCCGGTAGTCTCATGCCACAGACCAACAAGCGCACCACAGGGCGCCAGCCCGCAGATCAGGCGGGTGGCCGCGACGAGTCCACCTACGCGGAAACGGCCGTTCAGGCGCCGGAACGGGAAGCCGCCCCGGCCTCGACGTCCACCCCGGCAGCACAGCCCGGCCCGGCGCCCGAAGGCGGAACCCGGCCCGAGCGGCAGGCCCGTCAGGAAGGCGCGCGTCAGGAAGGCCGCGAGGGAGGTGGCCGCCCGGAGGGGCCCCGACAGGATCAGGGCCAGGGTGGCAGGCCGGAAGGCGCCCGCCAGGAGGGGGGCCGGCAGGAGGGTCGTCGCGGTCAGGGGCTGAACATCACGGAACTGAAGGACAAGAGCATCCAGCAGCTCACCCAGATTGCGAAGGATCTCAACGTCGCCGGCGCGACCGGCATGCGCAAGCAGGAGCTGATCTTCCAGATCCTGAAGGCGCAGACCGAGCAGAGCGGGTTCATCTTCTCCGAAGGCGTCCTCGAGGTGCTGCCCGACGGCTTCGGGTTCCTGCGCGCCCCCGACTACAACTACCTGCCGGGTCCCGACGACATCTACGTGTCACCGTCGCAGATTCGCAAGTTCGACCTGCAGACCGGCGACACGGTGTCGGGGCAGATCCGGCCGCCGAAGGAAGGGGAGCGCTACTTCGCGCTCATCAAGGTCGAGGCGGTCAACTTCGAAGCGCCCGAGCAGGCGCGCGACAAGCTGTTCTTCGAGAACCTGACGCCGCTCTACCCGGCCCAGCGCTTCACGCTCGAGACGATGCCCGACAACCTGTCGGGCCGGGTCATGGACCTGATGACCCCCATCGGCCGCGGGCAGCGCGGCCTCATCGTCGCGCCGCCGCGCACCGGCAAGACGATGCTGCTCCAGAGCATCGCGCAGTCGGTGGCGAAGAACCATCCCGAGGTGTTCCTGATCGTGCTGCTCATCGACGAGCGGCCCGAGGAGGTCACCGACATGCAGCGATCGGTGCAGGGCGAGGTCATCTCGTCCACGTTCGACGAGCCCGCGCAGCGGCACGTGCAGGTGGCCGAGATGGTCATCGAGAAGGCCAAGCGGCTGGTCGAGCACAAGAAGGACGTGCTCATCCTGCTCGACTCGATCACCCGCCTCGCGCGCGCCTACAACTCGGTCATCCCCCCGTCGGGCAAGGTGCTCTCGGGCGGTCTCGACTCGAACGCGCTGCAGAAGCCGAAGCGCTTCTTCGGCGCCGCGCGCAACATCGAAGAGGGCGGCTCGCTCACGATCATCGCCACCGCGCTCATCGACACCGGCTCCCGCATGGACGACGTGATTTTCGAAGAGTTCAAGGGAACCGGCAACATGGAGATCCACCTGGATCGGAAGCTGGTCGACAAGCGCGTCTTCCCGGCCATCGACATCCAGAAGAGCGGCACGCGCAAGGAAGAGCTGCTGCTGCCGAAGGACGACCTCAATCGCGTCTGGGTGCTGCGAAAGGTCCTCAACCCGCTCTCGCCCGTCGAGGCGATGGAGCTGCTGCTCGACAAGATGCGGAAGACGCCCTCGAACGCCGATTTCCTGGCGGCGATGCAGAAGATGTCGTAGTGGGGGAGGCACGTGGCGACGATCAAAGTGAGGCAGAACGGGCCGT